>CBFIBG010000050.1:0-21832 GCA_965660815.1 Glaciecola sp. | reverse complement strand
ACATGGTGGAGCTAGTCCATACCATCAGCCAACGTATTGCCAGATATTTGGAGAAAGCGGGCTTGGTTGAGCGTGATATAGAAAACAGTTTTCTCAACTTGCCTGTTGATGATGAAGATAGTTTACTGCAGCTTCAGGGTGCCTCGGTAAGCTATCGCATAGCAATGGGGCCTCAACAAGGGCAAAAGGTGTTTACACTACAGACACTCCCTGCGAGCACTGAGGGCGAGTGTTGTGCGAGTTATTTGATTGTGAGGTTGGGGAGTTACTAGAGAAAGTTTGAAATTAGGATTGACTTCTTCCCCTAATTTCCGACCATGACATTGATGCGATTTCCACTACCTTAAATATCTACTCAACAAACTTTCAATGATTATAGAAATGGCATTTAAAAAGCCACAACTGAGCTTAACCGACAATAACGAGCAGTTTTTAAAGTATGAAGCTAGAATTTTGCAGTAAAGGGTAATAGTTCAATGCTATGGTCACGACACGGTCACGAGCCCAAAAACACAAGCAAAATTGCCACAGAGGCTCCCAGTCAAAATCGCTCAAAAAATGGCCACCCCTAGTGGACTCGAACCACTATCAAAGACTTAGGAGGTCCTCGTTTTATCCTGTTAAACTAAGGGGTGGTAACACAATTTAATATTTTGAGATAAAACTTATTTAAAGACAACCGTTAATGACTAAGTTTTTATAGAATATAGGTTTACAAGTTACTGCCTAGCAACGTAGTCATTAGGTTGAACATCTAAAAGTAGGCTTTTATCTGCGGGCGCGACTGTGGCAGTATCGTCAAAAACTTGTCTAACAACCAGTGGAGTAGGGTGCAATTCAAACTGCTGATAACTCTGCCCAAAAGTATCAAGCACATTTCTAACGTTGAATAGCGTCAGCTGATCGCCCACTTTCACTTGATGCGCTTTGCCTAAATTGATTTGCATTTGATTGTTTGCTACTGCAAGTATTCTGCCTTTTGTAGGTTGGCAAACGATGAAGCTTTCAAGATCGGTAATACTTTTTTGTATTATTTTTTGGGCCTGTTTACCGTACTGACTGTGCCAAAATGCATCAGAGCTTACATCGACACTTGTCGAGAAGTCGTAATCCCAAATACCTTTACTGGCATAACTTTTGGTATAAATTGTGTGACCAGTAGCTCCGTCCAATAAAGAAAGTGTGAAATTAAAATTCCTGACATTTTGATTATTATTAAATGGGTTAAAGATCATGGATTTGGACCTCTCAACAGAAATGTCGTCCAGTACTATATTGACGACAAACTGGGTGTCAGATTTGGTCGCAAGCGATACGGCATGTTTATCGATATTTGGACGCTGCCAATCAAACACATAAGGCTCGATATGGCTAATATGCATGTTTGATGTAGTTCGATGCATAATATCACTAAACTTCAAGGATACAGACTGACCTAATTTATGAATTTGTCCATCAGATGCTTGTGATGAAAAGCGGATTGGAAAATATGTGGTGGATAATTTTTTGGTGTAATCGGCGGCTGAACAAGACGCTTGTTGAGCAAAAATATCAGCTCTTATTGAAACCGTGACCACGCCATCACTATATACTTCATCTATAAGTTGTATGGCGTTCACTTCTCCATTGGCTCTAATCTCTAGATGGTCGTCCATAAGTAAACCATTTGTCATCTGTTGTACGCTTCTTACAGATGCTCCTGCGAACAAAAGCGCCTGTTTTATGGCTTCTTCAGTCGCCTCTTGTCTAGCAGCTCCTTTGTCGCCGTTGACAATTACGGCTTGACCTTTAGCTGTGAACCACGCGCTTTGTGCATTAAAAGTCGTGAATATTAATATAATTGCAAGAGTCTTAAGGCATTGCACGATGTAAGAATAATAACCCTTGAACTCTATACGTTTAGATAGGGTGGAAGTCATTTTTTCGATGTTCATTACTGATAATCTGCCAATGCTTTGAATGTTATTGAAACTATCTAGATGTTATTCAATTCCTGTGCCACTTCAATGACCTTTAAAGCGCTGGAGTTGGCATAACCTTTGCAAAATCAAGCAAGGAACTAAACTACTAAAGTACTAAACTACTAAAGTACTAAACTACTAAAGAACTCAAGAACTTAAGTAAAGTGCTTAGGTGTTGTTGTTAACCAGTTCAGAGTATAGAACAAAAAGGTGGCAAGTTATGTCGATTTCTTTGGATAAAAACGGGCACGATTTTGCCTAGATCCTTAAATTTGGGAAGATTATGAAGCGTACAACACAAAAACTGTCTGAAGTCGGTAAAGTTTGTGGAAAGTTTTTATTAAAGCCCCGTGCTTATCTACTTGCAGCTGCTGTATTGGTTTCAGGATGCAACAGCCTGATCAGTAAACATGTAGAGTGGGAAACCATTGAACCTGCTGAATATCCAGTAATCAACGCAGTAGGTTATGCACCTATCAACGCGCAGATGGGATTAGACGAAGCTAGTAAGCGATTAATGGCGATTAAGGCGTCTAAATTAGATGCGTATAGAGAGTTAGCCGAGCAGGTGTATGGACAAAAAGTTGACGGAAACCAGCAATTATCAAATTTAGTGCTTACCAACAACTCGTTAAAATCATCAGTCGAAGGTGTGATTAGAGGGGCGAGGGTTGTTAAAACTTACCCTGTTGGCGAGGACACTTATGCCACCGAGCTCGAACTAGACATGCAAGTTGTATATGACATTTATCTATCAACTGCCCAACCAAAAAGAATTCGCAAAGTTACCTATTATTAAACAGCCCTAGTTTACTGAGGCGGACTTAATTATATTGCTGTCATGTCAGACAAATTGCGCTGTTCATATGCACTTAGAACGAAAAAAAGAGTGGTTGTATCCACTCTTTTTTTGGTAGGAAAATTAATAAATTATATTGATGTGTTTAGGCGCTAATTCCTTTACCGCTGCTGTCGCCAGATGTTCGACCGGACCGGTCATAAGTCATCGACTCTTTTGCGCGTAATTCCATCATAAAATTACGTAAATGAACAAGTCGTAATTGACCTTGTTCGACCGATTTGGCGTTTATTTCTGTTAAATACTTGCATTCAAACAACACTTGCTTACATGCATCTAGCATCTCTTCACAAGATTCAGGAATGTCACCTTTGTCTTTAGCTCGCATGTACAATGTGTTGACTGCCGAGTCTTGACCTTCTATTTTATCCAATAACTCTTGTTTATCTTGCAATAGTTGCATGAGCGTTTCGGGCTCACGTGAACTGATTAAATGTAACTCCTGCTCTAGCAACTCTTTCAATTCACGAAGTTGAGCTAGCTGAGCAGTGATTGCATTTTCAAGACTAGTTGCCATTTTTTATGCCTTTACGCCTAATATTTGAGATTCAAGTACTGCTATTTTCTTAGCAAGAACTTCTGGATTCACTTTATATTCGCCTTCTGCAATGGCTTTCTTAAGGCGTTCCACTTTCTCTTGATTAACAGGAGCTTCAGTGCCTTTCTTTTGCACATTTGCTAATTGCTGAGCTGATTGAGTTAAAGAAACAGAATCTTGCTTAGCACTTGCACTTGACTGTGCCGACTGGTCAACATTACTTGCATTTCCAGGTTTGCTATGAACTTGGGCCTGCGCCAGCTTTGACGGATCAATCTGGGCTTTAGTTGAATTGTTTACATTATTTATTGACATAATTTCCTACCACCAATATTTTCTCTAATTAGGATATCGGCCATCGATTTACTTTCTTTAGTGAGCACTGACAAAAAAATGTCACTTTTCCAAAAGAATAATATAAATTACTGTTTCAATACATAAAATGTATGTGTTTTATGCAATTAAAAATCTATTCAGAATCTATATATGGCTCTGCAGATTTATCGTTTAACTCATTTAGTAATTGATTTAATTAAATATTTATACATTGCCATGCGGTGTGATCTCGCGTTTAACAATTAGCACAAATGAATAAAATTTAATTTTTCCATTTACAACAATGATGTCTTTGCAACCTTCATACCAGTTCGCAACCTTCATACCAGTTCGCAACCTTTGAACTTGTTTGCATTAAAGCTATATGCAAATGTCGTTTGAAAGACAGCGTTCCCTTTATATTAAGATTGTATACGCGGTGTGAATCTGCCAAGACTCGATAACTACTTCTTTGTTTTTGTTGCTATTGTATCTGTAGTAAGACTTAACTCTTTAGCAAAGATCCATTATCTAATCTTGATTGATCAAATTTATCTTCTCAACTACTCATTTATTTTTAAGTAAAAGACTCTTACTAACGAACCCGATTGATATAGTGTGTTTCAAAATGTTTAAGGCAAATTAAAGGGCAATAAGTTTAACCCATGTTTTATGGTGCTGCTTTTCCACTTGATATGCCCCTTAACTGTTTAGATATTTATTTCCACTTGTGAGGTGCTTGCTACTCGAGCAAAAATAAGTTTATTAGATGAAATATTGCGAACTTGAATAGTGTCCCCAAGCACTCCATCTTGCTCTGCGACACCATAGACTTTGACTTGAAGATTTCCGCTAACTGCTGCAATGGTCACGCGGTCGCCTTTACATATAAAACACAACATCCTGTCGTTGATAATATGCCCAGCCCTAATCCGTCGTTTTATTCTTGCGCCCGCTACTTCTTCTACATTATCAAAACTACTGCCTCTTAATCTATTTTTGTCCACTTCAATAATCGTTAAATCAGATTTCGATAAAAGGGCTCCGGGGCTTAGATTTTCGCGACTAACAACTACCTTTTGTGTTACAGATATTTTTGCATGAACAAATAGATACCATTCGGTATCTGGGCAGGTAACTTTCACCGACAAGTTGCTTTGTAGATTATTTCGTTGATTGCTATCAAATTGATAAGGGCTTTTGCAATCAGGTATTTGTATTCTACTGTCAATTTCTCTTACGCTAATGGTTATATTCTCGTTTGAGTCATGACTGTCCGGATAGTCTTCAAACAAGACAATTTCGTCTTCTATAAATCGGTTTACTTGTTGTTCTATATAAGTATGTTTTGAATGCTCTTGAGCTGATAATAGGCCAATTTTAGAAATTGTTATGATACAGATTAAAAAACACGTAAAGACTATTCTAGTTGCAGCCGATAAACTTCTCATAAACATTGTTTTGCCTTTTTAATAGATGATTGTGCGTTCATATGTATGAGTTTAACCGTATTTAACACCGCCGATTATCTCAAGTAACTCTTGTGAAGCGTCATATGTTTGGCGCAAAAGGGTTAATATTTTCCAGTTGCCAGTACTATCGCAAGTAAACGCAAGTTTTATGTGAGAATTTGCAACTATCATGCCTAAAATGGGGGTTTGCATGTCGAGTATTATGGATTCAGTCAACCAACGCACTCAATTGGTGGGTCAGAATCGGTTAGAGCTATTGTTATTTAAATTGAACTCTAAACAGCGTTTCGGGATCAATGTATTTAAAGTTCGAGAAGTACTTCAGTGCCCACCTCTAACCTCTATCCCCAAACTTAATCCATTGGTGAGAGGCGTGGCTCATATACGCGGCCAAACCATCTCAGTTATAGATTTATCTATGGCAACTGGTGGTATGCCTATCGAGAAAATTGAAAATGCCTTTATTATCATCGCTGAATATAATCGGTCGGTCCAGGGGTTCTTAGTCGGGTCGGTAGAAAGAATCATCAACACCAACTGGGATGCGATATTGCCACCACCTAAGGGGGCTGGTAAAGCAAGCTATTTAACCGCTGTTACCGAAGTCGAAAAAGAGTTAATAGAAATTTTAGACGTTGAAAAAATACTCAACCAAATTTCTCCGCTGAATACAGATGTTAGCGATAAAATAAAAGAAAACGTAGATGTCTCAGGAAATGAAGAAAAAATCATTTTCATAGCGGATGATTCTTCTGTTGCTAGAAACCAAGTCAAGCGAGCATTAACAAGTCTCGGTTTGCCAATAGAAATGGCAGAAAACGGCCTTCAAGCATTGAAACGTCTAAAAGAATTAGCCGAAGAAACCGGAGATATAACCGACAAAGTTGGGATACTTGTTTCTGATATCGAAATGCCTGAAATGGATGGTTATACGCTCACTGCTGAAATAAAAGCCACACCAGGACTAAGTCGTCTACAAGTCATTTTGCATACTTCATTAAGTGGCGTATTCAATCAGGCTATGGTTCAGAAAGTGGGAGCCGATGACTTTATCGCAAAGTTCCATCCTGATGAACTTGCCGGTGCAGTCCAAAAGTGGCTGTTGACCGAATTAGATAACTAGCTTGGAATGCATTATTACCATTATGAGAACATGCAGTAGGGAAAATGGAATATAAGTTATCCGAACAGGCATATGTTGATTTTTCGAGTTTTTTGAAACAAAAACTTGGAATAGTGTTGGGATGCAATCGACAATATTTAGTCACGAGCCGCCTTTCTATCTTAGCTCGTGAGTATGAATATTGTTGCTTCAGCACGTTCTTAGATGACGTTATAAAAGGCAGAGACAATACATTAACTAAGCGCAGTCTGGAGTTAATGACAACCAATGAAACTTTTTGGTTTAGAGATGACTATCCATTTTACCTGCTTTTGAATTATGTCCTCCCTGAAATCAGTAAGCAAAAAAAATCAATTCGAATTTGGAGCAGCGCTTGCGCATCCGGGCAGGAAGCTTATTCGATTGCAATGACTATTTTAGAGTTTAAGAAAACCAATCCTATGGCCTTTAGCCAAGGAGTAGAGATAGTCGGTACAGATTATTCTGAGCGAATGGTGTCCTTAGCCAGTGCCGGAATATACGATGAGCTAGCTCTGGGAAGAGGGCTTTTAAAAGATTATCGAGAAAAATATTTTAGGAAATTAAATTTCAATTTGAGTGCTACGCACAACATGGAAGTGGCACCTGAAATAAAAAAATTAGTGCGATTCAAGCAATTGAATCTTTTGGGAAGCTTCTCAACGATGGGAACGTTTGACGTAGTATTTTGTCGAAATGTTCTTATTTATTTTGAGCAGGAACAAAAAGTTGCTGTGCTGAAAAAGATTGCCGCTTGCCTTCCGCCAAACGGCAGTTTATTTTTGGGAGCTGCCGAATCCATAAGTGGAGTTGAGCACATATATAAAATGAAAACTATGAGTAAAGGCCTTTATTATACAAAGGTTTAAGCTAAATCCCCTACCAAAAAACTCATCTTAAAAATTGTATTAAGTAGCTTTGGCACAACCCTTGCTAAATCCAGATTATGATTTGGCTAGCAAGTCGTTCGTAATGCTGCTAGTAACGAGCTTTTGCGCAGTGTTTCCTATTCAGTACATATGAATACTAGATTCATCAGCAAACAAAACAGTGTCGTACAGCTCAATAACAACCCCTCTCAATTAAAATATTATTGGGTAAACAGCAAGGTAAATATAATGGCCATAAGTTTAGACCGCTTGGTAAATGTTCATCACGATACGCTTAATGTGCGTACCCAAAGAATGGAAGTCATTTCTGGCAATCTGGCAAACGCTAATACTCCTGGTTATAAAGCAAGAGATATAGATTTCGATAAAGCAATGAAAAAAGTGCAGTCACAGAATGATAAAGCATCTGGTCTTGCAAAAACCCACGAGAAACATATGTCCGGTAATACTCAACTTGCTAGCAATATTGATTTTGTGATTCCTAATCAACCTGATACTGGAGATGGCAATACGGTAGATGTCCAGAGTGAGAGAAACAAATTTCTTGAAACTGGTATGAGATTTGAGTCGGGTTTGATGTTGTTAAGCGGTAAGTTCAAGGGTATGAAAAAAGCCCTTAGTAGTGGAGGGCAATAAAAATGAGCTTATTTAATATCATGAATATTTCAAGTACGGGTATGACGGCAGAAAGTGTCCGCCTAAACGCAACCGCAAGTAACATTGCCAATGCCAATAGCGTCAGTAGTAGTTATGAAGAAACTTACAAAGCACGTCATCCAGTATTTGCAGCGGCACTTGATCAAGCAAACCAGGACCAAACTAAAGGAGTGGGTGTGAATGTGTTAGGTGTTGTGGAGAGCACTAAACCCTTACAGATTGAATATGCCCCAGGCAATCCCCTAGCAGACGAAAACGGCTACATATACAAGCCAAACGTTAATGTAGTGGAAGAAATGGCGGATATGTTGTCTGCTTCAAAAGCATATGAAACAAACGTGCAGGTTGCAGATACGACAAAGCGTATATTTAGAAGAGTACTTCAACTCGGTCAACAATAATGGATAAATTTTTTAATTTTACTTCGGCAGCCTTGACATTTTTCTTGAGGAAACAACCATGAATATTCAGCCACAAAACGGTTTAAATCCCGATTTATATTGGGAAGAAGAAAAGCCAGTACCGGTAGCTGATGGCACTGAACAAACGTTAAAGCAGGAAGACTTTTTTGCTTTATTAACCGAGCAATTGGCTAACCAAGATCCAACCAAGCCAGTTGATAACGATCAGTTAGTGGCACAGATGACTTCGTTTACCACTGCCGATGGTATTTCTAAATTAAACGAACAGTTTGATAGTTTTGCCTCGTCAATGACGAGCAACCAAGCCTTACAAGCGTCGAGTTTAATCGGCCAGTCTGTACTGGTAACTGGAAACGTTGGGTATATGGGTGAACAAGGGGAAGGCATGTCAGGAGTTGTTATTAATGAACAAACTTCTCAAGACACTCAAATCACGATTCAAAATGCAAGCGGTGAAGTAGTTAGAACTATAGATATAGGCACACAACCACCGGGTAATATTGCTTTTAGTTGGGATGGTACGGATAACAACGGCAACCTTTTGCCACCAGGCAACTATGGTGTAAGTGTTCAAGGGAAGGTATTTGGTGAAGAAACCGCACTTCCTACAGCCATTAATAGGCACGTAGACAGTGTGAGTTTATCAGGCTCTAGCGCTGGTGTTGTACTTAATTTAGATGGTGACGTAAGCATCAAACTTGACGACGTCATTCAAATCGGAAATTCATAGGAGTTAATTATGTCTTTTAACATTGCATTAAGTGGCGTTTCAGCCTCGCAAAAAGACCTTGATACAACCGCAAACAATATTGCAAACGTAAATACAGTAGGTTTCAAAGAGTCTAGAGCTGAATTTGGTGATGTATACGCAGCGTCACTGCTAGCCTCTGGTAAAACTAAGGTAGGTGATGGAGTATTGACCCAAGAAGTTTCGCAACAATTTTCTCAAGGAAGTTTAAGCTTTACAAATAATGCACTAGATTTAGCGATCACTGGAAATGGATTTTTTGCCACCGTTCCTGAAATTACCTCTAGAGATTTTTCATTTACAAGAGCTGGTCAATTTAAATTGGATTCTGATAACTTTGTCGTAAATTCAAACGGTGACAACCTATTGGGTTTTCCAGTCAACCCTGATGGTACTTCGGCATCAGTAGCACTAAGTACTACTGAGCCTGTTAGAATTCCTGATTCCTCTGGTTCACCGCAACAAACGACCGAGGTAGACGTCAGATTTAACTTGCCTGCCGGTGACCAAGCCAAAGTACCTGGCGATTTTGATCCAAATGATCCTCTCACGTATAACGCAGCAACTTCCGTAACTGTATATGATTCGCTAGGAGATAGTCATGTTATGACGTATTTCTTTATGAAAGATAATGCGCCTGATGTCACTAACGAATGGTATGTTGTCGCTTCGGTCGATGACCAGTTAGTTAATATAACTAATTCTGATGGTTCAGAGTCTGATCCTGCTACTGCGGTAAATACATTAGGCACAAATACTGGAAACTCAGTGTCTGCGGCAAAAATTCGTTTCAGTGATGGAGGCGACTTCATAGGTCTTGAGTCTGCAGATGGCTTACCCCAGCCAGACGGTAAGTTTCAAACTGGTCCGCTTGGTGGCTTAATATTGGCAAATGGCTCTGATGCAACGCAGCAAATATCAATTGACTTTAATCTTGATACGGCTGGCGCTGATCCAAACGAGCCAACTCAGTTTGCATCTGCATTTGAGGTCACATCTTTAGAGCAGGATGGTCTGCCTGTGGGACGACTAACAGGTATAGATATTTCTCCTGACGGTTTGGTCAGAGCCACGTTTTCAAACGGAACGTCAGAGCCGATTGTTCGCGTAGCATTAGCAAGGTTTGCTAATGAACAAGGCTTGACTCAACAAAGCTCAACTCAATGGAAAGAAAGTATTTTGTCAGGAGAAGCGTTGGCCGGTGAGGCAACCACAGGTACGTTTGGAGACATAAACTCTTCTGCGTTAGAACAAGCTAACGTAAACCTAACCACTGAACTCATTGATATGATAATCGCACAAAGAAACTTCCAGGCAAACTCAAGAGCACTTGAAGTAAATAACCAGTTGAATCAGACTATCCTGAATATTCGATAATGAATACAAATTTTAGTGGCAAAAAGGGCGTGAATCCTCTTATCCCAAATTTGTATTAAGGAACTGGAACTGTTCATTCATATTGAGAACACGGTAAAATAAATCAACAAATCGGCAATGCGCCAATAAAAGGACAAGCGTTGCCGGTTTTTTTGACGAAATCGGCCTTACGGCAATCTATCACATTTGTAGAAGGTTGGATTTCTGTTCATATTCATAATTACTTCACCCACATTCAAATAATAAGTCAATTAAAACAATAGTTTATAGGTTTTAATTTCGCGCTTATAGCTTTGGCATACCCTTTGCAAAACATTTCCTATAAAGCTGTGCAATTGAATTGGAGACTTTCAATTTCATCACGCGTGGCTAGGGTCACTCGATTAGTTCATTCCTAGGGGGAACTAATTGAAGCAATCGAGGAAAGAAAATGGATAAGTTTTTGTATATTGCCGCCAGCGGTGCAAAACAAGATTTGGCAGCCACCGCAGTTCGCGCCAACAACTTAGCTAACGCTCAAACGAATGGTTTCAAAGCCCAATTAGAGCAAGCTAGAGCTATGCCGGCGTATGGAGAAGGCTTACCGACTCGTGTCTTCAATATGACTGAAAGTCCCAGCAACAATTATGAAAGTGGTTCAATGATTACAACTAATCGTCCGTTAGATATGGCGATTCAGGGAGATGGTTGGTTTAGTGTTCAGACTCCCGAAGGGGAGGAGGCACTTACTCGAAACGGTAGTTTTTCGATGAGTCCCCAAGGCGCGCTAATGGACTCGAAAGGCAATTTGGTAATGGGGGAAAATGGGCCTTTGTTTTTGCCGGTCCCGATTACCAATGTCACAGTTGCGGGTGATGGAACGGTTTCAGCTCGTTTGCAAGGTGCTCCTGAAACAGAAATTGAAGAGGTGGGAAGGTTAAAGCTTGCCAACCCGCCTAACGACCAAGTCCAACGCAGAGAAGACGGTTTATTCATGCTAAAGAGTGGGGATATTGCCCAACAAGATATAAACGTCCAAGTTAAATCAGGCATGTTGGAAGGTTCCAATGTGAATGCGGTTGAAGAGATGGTTAACATGATATCCCTTCAAAGACACTATGAGATGCAAGTAAAGCTTATGAAGAAAGCCGACACCCTTGCAATGCGTGGCAACATGCTATTGAGAATTATTTAAAAGATTTTAGCGATTATTCGTATAGGAGAATACTATGCATCCTGCACTTTGGATAAGTAAAACGGGCCTAGATGCTGCCCAGACTGATGTAGCGACAGTATCAAATAACTTGGCCAACGCCAGCACAGTCGGATTTAAAAAAGACCGAGCAATCTTTGAGGATCTTTTGTATCAAAATATTAATCAACCTGGCGGTCGTTCGTCTGCTGATACTGAGTTACCGTCTGGTCTTATGATTGGAGCCGGTTCTAAAGTTGTCGCCACCCAAAAAACTCATACTCAAGGTAACCTTTTGACCACAGACAATGCTCTCGATATGAGCATTCAAGGGCGAGGCTTTTTTGAAATCCAAATGCCAGATGGCTCCTTAAGTTATACAAGAAACGGTCAATTTACACTAAACGACCAAGGCCAAATGGTGACACCTGGCGCTGGGTTTGTATTGCAACCTGTAATCACTCTGCCACCAGATGCTCAGCAAATTACAATCTCTCAAGACGGCGAAGTCTCTGCTCAGTTAAAAGGGCAAGCTGAGCCTCAAGTTTTGGGACAATTAAATGTGGCCGACTTTATCAATCCAGCCGGTTTGCAACCTATTGGTCAAAACCTCTATGTGGAAACTGCAGTATCTGGCGCACCCGTTCAAGGGGTTCCTGGACTTGAGGGTTTGGGTACTTTGGCTCAAGGAACACTAGAGACATCTAACGTAAATGTAACGGAAGAATTGGTTAACCTTATAGAGAGTCAAAGGTTATACGAAATGAACTCTAAGGTAATTTCTTCGGTAGATCAGATGCTTGGACAAGTGATACAGCAACTTTAATGACTAATTCGAGCCAATGCATAAAGAGGTGGCATATGCGACGCAAGCTAAAAATACAGAAAAATCCAATACTGGAATGTGTCCTAAGGCAATCTACTCAGCGCTTTAGTAAGTTTGATATGAAGTTTTTATTTCCCAAGCGTTATGTTGTCGTTCGAGCGAAATTATTGTGTGCGATTCTCGCTGTTGCCTTCTTGTCTGGATGCAACTCAACGGTCACTCAGCCAGTAAAAGCGAACGATCCTTTTTATGCGCCTACAGTGCCTGTAATGACAAAAGATGCCATCGCCAATAATGGCAGTTTATTTACTGCAAGTGCAGCAAACAGTCTTTATTCAGATGTAAAAGCAAGACGAGTTGGAGACATAATTACTGTTACCTTAAGAGAAAATACCAATGCAACCAAAAGTGCAGGCAACTCGACATCAAAAGAAGCAACTACGAATTTAAATCCAATAGTGGGTCTAGGGGGCAACGCGCTTCGCATCGGCTCACAAAGCGTTCAGTTGAGCATGGACTCGTCAAATGAGTTTACCGGGGATGCTCAAGCCAGTCAAAGCAATAGTTTACAAGGGAATATATCGGTCACTGTAGTTGAAGTATTGCCAAATCAAAATTTAATCATTCGTGGTGAAAAGTGGTTAACATTAAACAATGGCGATGAATATATTCGACTTACAGGGGTCATCCGCCCAGCCGATATTGCGCCAAGTAACGAAATAGAATCAAACAAAATTGCTAACGCTCGGATCCAGTATAGCGGTAAAGGCAGTTTTGCTCGCGCTCAAGAGAAAGGTTGGCTTACTAAATTCTTCTCATCGCAATGGTGGCCGCTATGATGCTTTCTATTTTGTTCAAAGTCTGTCGTTGGTTGATAGCCTCTAGTTTTGCTTGTGTATTACTAATCTACTGTCCGCAGCTAAACGCCGCTCAGCGAATAAAAGATCTTGCAAGCGTCCAAGGCGTGCGTTCTAACCAGTTAGTGGGGTATGGATTAGTAGTTGGTTTGCCTGGAACGGGCGAAACATCACCTTTTACTGAGCAATCTTTTAGAACTATGCTGACTAATTTTGGAATTGCGCTTGATCCTAATATCAAGCCAAAGATCAAAAACGTGGCAGCAGTAGCAGTGCATGCTGAATTACCGGCTTTTGCTAAACCGGGTCAAACTATTGATATAACTGTCTCCTCTATTGGTGAAGCAAGCAGTCTTCAAGGCGGGACTTTATTACAAACCTTCTTAAAAGGCTTAGACGGCAATGTATATGCGGTGGCACAAGGCAGTCTAGTTGTCTCTGGTTTCGGTGCACAGGGTAACGATGGTTCACGAATAGTGAGTAATACACCTACTGTAGGCACCATCGCCAATGGCGCGCTAGTCGAACGAACAGTCGAAAGTGGACTGATGCAAAACGACTATTTAACCTTAAATTTGAACAATCCAGATTTCTCCACAGCGCAAGCATTGGCTGATAAAATCAACGAGCGCCTCGGTGCTGACCCAGCCAATGGATATTCAATTGCTACGCCCATAGATGCAGCCTCTGTAAGAGTATCTGCGCCTAGAGACGTGGGCCAAAGAGTAGGTTTTTTGGCCACTATCGAAAATTTTGAATTTACCCCAGCAAAGGCGCCTGCAAGAGTGGTGATAAACAGCCGAACCGGCACTATTGTCATCGGTGAAGAGGTTAGATTACGACCTGCGGCTATCACTCATGGTGGGCTTACTGTCACTATTACTGAAGATCCTCAAGTTGTTCAGCCTAATCCTTTGGCAAATGGCCAGACTGCGGGCGTTGAGCAATCGATAGTAGATGTTCAATTAGATGACAGCAGAATGTTTAAATTCGAACCTGGCGTGACGCTTGATGAATTAGTTCGAGCGGTCAATCAAATTGGTGCTGCTCCAGGGGATTTAATGGCAATACTTGAAGCTCTCAGACAAGCGGGAGCACTTCAAGGCGAGCTAATTGTGATTTAAAAGGTATATTTTGTTTAAAAGGGCACAGTTATGATGGATTTGACTTCTAACGCAAAAAATCAGTATGAAATGTCACGAAGTGTGCATGATCTGAACAGTCTTAACACTTTGCGAGACGGTGCCAGAGATAATGATCCCAAAGCGCTTGAAGAGGCCGCGAAACAGTTTGAAGCGATTTTTGTCAAAATGTTACTAAAGTCAATGCGACAAGCGCAAGAAGCCATTGCTGATAAAGACAGTCCATTTAATTCAGAACAAGTAAAATATTTTCGGGACATGCACGATCAACAATTAGCCACAGACCTATCAACCAACGGTAGTATAGGACTGGCCGATTTAATCATTCAGCAGATGAGCCCAGGTGAAAATTATAAGCCAGGGTCTGTAGTGCGCTCTGATGGCGATTTGTCTGTATTAAACAGACACGCGGTTCAAACTCGAGAAGCCTCTGAACAAATGATTTTAGGTGAGATTGAGAATAAACCAAATAAGCGTGCGGCCTTTGAATCCCCTGAGGAATTTGTTCAGTCACTGTATCCAAAAGCAATTGAGGTCGCCAAACAGCTCAATATCGATCCCAAAGCCTTGCTAGCACAAGCAGCAGTGGAAACAGGGTGGGGCAAATATGTCATTCACGACAATAAAGGAGAGAGTTCCTTCAATTTGTTTGGTATTAAAGCCGATTCAAGATGGAGCGGTGATAAGGCAGTGGTAGACACTCTAGAGTACGTAAATAATTTACCAGAAAAGCAGCGAGCCGCATTTAGAAGCTATCAAGATTTTTCTTCCTCATTGAACGATTATGTAGACTTTATAAAAGCCAATCCAAGATACGAGCAAGCTTTGCAAAAAACCACTTCAGCTCAACATTACTTTGATGAACTGCAACAGGCCGGTTATGCGACTGACCCTGCATACTCGCAAAAAGTAATGTCGGTATACAACGGAGACTTGTTAAATGGCCTATTACCGTAGTCGCACTTCGCAGTTTTTTGCAATCGCTAAGATAATTTTTTGGCATGGTAGGGTGTAATTAAATGATCAGAAATGCTGATTTGTTCACAATGGCGACATCTGGCATCAATGCGAGTAATAAATTGCTTGCAACGACCAGTAACAACATTGCAAACGTCAATAGTGAAGGCTATGTAAGAGAGCGAACTGAGTTTACTGCAAGATTGGGCGGAGGCGTTGATTTTGGTTTCACTGACCGAGTCATTGATATTTTTGCGCAAAATCAGTTGCGCAGAGATACCAGCGCCGTAGGAGAGTATCAAGCGTTCAACGATAGAGTGTCAGGATTAGACAATATCCTCGCCAGTGAAGCGAACAGTATCTCATCTTCTATGACACGCTTTTTTAGTGCTATCCAAACCGCAACAGACGACCCAACGAACATGCCTTCAAGAGACGCTGTAATGGGCGAAGCATCTGGTATGTTATCCCGAATCAACCAACTTGGCGATTTTTTAGAAGTAAAGGAGCAGGAAACAGAGCTTCAAATTCAAGATATTGTTTCAACAGCAAACGGCCTGATTGAACAAATTGGCAACTTAAACGAAGCCATAGTAGTGGCCTCGGGAAATACAAACGTTGATACTCCGGCAAAACTTTTGAATCAACGAGACCAAGCTATTTTAGAGTTATCGGAAATTGTTGCTGTAGAAGTTCGAGACAGCTCAAATGCCAATGGCGGGGTGGTTGTAAACTTAAAGAGCGGAGAGTCTCTAGTCCTAGCAGATGGAGCATTTAACGTATTTGCAATTGGCGGCAATCCGGATTACACCAATCGAGACCTAAAACTTCAAACTAATTATGCTCCTCCTAAACAAAACACAACTATAGAAATTTTAGAGCAAAAATTGGGTGGGGCCATTGGCGGTGTGTATCGCTATCGAGAACAAGTTTTAGAGCCTGCTCAGAGAGATTTAGGAAAGCTTGCCACTGTATTGGCAGATACCGTGAATACATTCAACAAACAAGGTATGGACCTCGATTTACAGTTAGGGGGAGACATCTTTAATGTAGATGAGTTCAGAAGCATTAATTACCCCACTAATTCAGATCTGTCGCTAGGGATGTCCGGCAGAATAACGCCAGGCGCAAGCGGCAATATTACAAGCAACGATTATCGGGTTACGGTCTTGACAGATCCTACTGGCACGCCTGCGACCTTTGACGTTGAAGTTCTCGCAGTCACGACGGATGGTCAACCAGAGCTAGATAGAGATGGGAACCCAATCAGTCAAGTGCAGACCGTCACTGCCCAAGCAGGAGTATTTAATACTACGATTGGTGGCATTGAACTTGAATTTAATGATGGCGATGCCTACCAGGTTGGCGATGCGTTTCTTATCCAGCCAACTCGGCAAGCTGCAGCTAATTTAAGCTTAGCTACCAACAGAGCAGAAGATTTAGCATTCGCCAAACCTTTGAGAGTTAGCATGGACGCTAACAACCTTGGAGACGCTAAGTTGATTGATACCACCATATCCAATTCAACCGTTGATCTAACCTTCTCAGATCCCAATGCGTCAGCGTTTAATGGCAATTATGGTTTGCAAGATCAAGCCCAATCCCCATCGCCCACATTTGGGGCGCCAGTTAAGGTAATCTTTAACAGCGAATCGTCCTATGATGTGTTAGACAGTAACGACCAAGTTATTACTAGCGTAAGCGGTGTTACTGATTTAAACAATCTGCTCGCGCAGGCAAAAAATACTGGTACGCCAGCTTGGCCAAGTGAATTTACCGCACTAAACGACTACCCAGGCTATGACTTTTCATTGGAAGGAAATCCTGTGGTAGGTGATGAATTTACACTCCAATACAATACAGATGGAGTAAACGACAACAGAAATGCGGTACAACTGGCCAAATTACAGCAAATGGATTTCGTGAGTTTAAGCAACGGTAATCAGTCAAATAAAGCGACGTTTAATGAAGCTTATGCGTCTTTAGTCGGTCAAGTTGGGTCAGCGTCTGCGGGGTCAAAAATCGACTTGGAAGCCGCAAAAGTAATGCAAACCCAATCATCGGATTGGTTTGAATCGGCTTCAGGTGTCAGTTTAGACGAAGAAGCAGCCAATTTAATTCAGTTTCAACAATCGTATGCGGCAGCAGCAAGAATCTTGAGTACTGCTCAACAGATGTTTGACACCATTTTGCAAATGGCAAGATAGGCATATAAACAACAATGCAGACTTTTTGTATTATTAAATTTTAATTGCGATAGGGCGATTTAGAGAATTACCATGAGAGTAACGACTAATTTAATTTTTGATAGGAACTTCCGAGCTATTAATGATAGTCAGGGTCAGCTTTCCGATATCCAAACTCAGTTAGCAAGTGGCAAAAAGTTGCTTCGACCCTCTGATGATCCGGTAGGCGCTTCTCAGGTTATTCGCCTGACAGAAGAACTCGAAAAAATTACGCAGTACAATCGAAATAATGATTTAGTCACTGGCCAGCTTGAATTACAGGAAACCACGTTAAGAAGTTTAACCGATGTTGTGAATCGTGCTCGACAGCTTACCGTACAAGCGGGTAACGGTATTCTAGCCAGTGCGGATAAACAGGCGATAGCGGCAGAAATTGAGCAACTGCGCAACCAGACGATAGATTTGATGAATTCGCAAAATGCGAGCGGCGAATATATTTTTGCAGGTTTCCAATCGCAATCTCAAGCGTTTGAATTTAATCCAAACGCCAGCGTTGATCCGGTAAAATTCTCAGGGGATGATGGTACAAATGTGATTCAACTATCAGACTCGGTTACGATTCAAAGTACCACATCGGGAAAGACCTTATTTGAAGATGTCAGAGCAAGGTTAAATTTTGAATTAAGTAACGTTATAGGGGCAACTGTAGATAACTATCAAATTAGGAATCAAGGCAGTTTTGATGCCTTCCATACAGCACAGTTTGATCCTGCTAACCCTGCGAATAACCAGTTTCGTTTTGACATAGTATCCGCGAATCAAATCCAAATAACCAATGTGGGCAGTGGCAATGTTGTGGATACACTGCCGTATAATTCTGGCGAATTGATTACCTACAATGGCATAGAAATGAATATATCAGGTAATGTTGGGGACAGTTTGACGATTGAACTTCAACGACCTAAAAAAGCGAATATTGCAGAAACGCTCCACAGTTTATTCAGCGGACTAAATGATCCTACGTTAGACCAGCAGTCGTTTTCGAGTCTAGTAGACGATACGCTCGTAGGGTTAGATAATGGATTAAATAGGATGGCTCGCGAAAATTCTTCAGTGGGTGCTCGCCTAAATATTGCTCAGTCAGTTAAAAATTCACAATTGGATGCAGAGGTCGCCAATCAAAGGGCGCGTTCAACAATACAAGATGTGGATTATGCTAAAGCATCGGCTGAATTTGCTAAACAGGAAACGGCACTTGAAGCTGCCTTTGCTTCTTTTCCAAGAGTAGCAAACTTATCTTTGTTCAATTATATTTAAAATTTTTTTTGATTTTAAAATATGTCTATTCTTACCATAACTCTTTAATTCTTAAGACCCACTTTTCTAATTTAAATCAAAAAACGGCAAATTTTTGCCGTTTTTTTGTTTGATCTGGCATTAATTTATAAAAATTTATTAAAGGGAATTTGCCAATCGTCGATAACCATTTACGAGAGAGCCAGTACATATGATTTTATAACGCACAAACGTTGTAAATCTATGTTCTACATATGTAACTAAATCACCGGAGTTAAGTCCGGCTTGCCAGCCAACGCTGGACTGAGAGTGTAGGAGAGACTTATGTCTATGTTCGTAAATACTAACGTATCGGCTATGAATGCCCAACGTCAGCTATTCAATTCAAGTAATTCTTTAAATACGTCTTTTGAGCGTTTATCTTCTGGTTTCAGAATAAATCGTGCGTCTGATGATGCGGCTGGTCTGCAAATTACGGATCGTATGACGACTCAAATTAACGGCCTAAACCAAGCTGTAAACAATGCCAACGATGCTATTTCGTTGACTCAAACAGCAGAAGGAGCGTTAGGTGAAACCACTAGTGCGCTTCAACGTATTCGTCAATTAGCAGTTCAATCACAAAACGGCATTAATTCTCAAGCTGACAGAGATGCGCTTCAAAAAGAAGTGGATGCACTTGTAACTGAAATATCTCGTATCTCGACTGATACCCAGTTCAATAAGACAGACATATTAACCGGTGGATTTTCAGCAACATTCCTTGTTGGCGCAAACTCTGGACAGACTATTTCAGTTGGTTTGAGTGCTCCAGGCAACGGTTTAGGTGGCTTTTCAGCTACAGGCCTTGGAATCGCTACACTATCTGTTTCATCAGCCGCAGGCGCATCTGCAGCGTTGGATACACTAGACACTGCTATATCAGCAGTCGGTGGTGCCAGAGCTGATTTAGGTGCTTTAACTAACCGTTTCCAATCTACTATCAGAAACTTGTCAAACGTTGTAGAAAATATGTCTTCTGCACGGTCACAAATTTTAGACACAGATTTTGCTGCTGAAACAGCTAACTTGACTCGTAACCAGATTATCCAACAGGCTAGTACCACTGTACTGTCGCAGGCTAATCAGCGTCCACAGTCAGCACTACAGCTTTTAGGTTAGACAGATAGCTCCTTCTGAGACCCTACTGTTTGGGGAATGAAGCCAGGAGGTAGTACACTTGCTTAGCTAGCCAAACAGCAGAGAGTCCGCTCACTCTCTTATACCAGAGCGACTGGCCAGGTTTATTCTTATAACCCTGGCCAACCATTTCCAATCTTTTTTCATATTCTTTAGTATTTTTACTAAAGCTTTTCCCGTGCGCGGACGATAACTATTTTGAGTGGAGAAACTAATAATAACTTCCACTCATTGCAACATTATAGTTAAGGCCACTAAGAGCCAGCAATTAATAAGTAATAACCAGTACAACAACTAATTGGGTACATGAGTAATATTACTTACGCATAAAATAACATAATGTGTATATGGCATTAAATTACCAACAAGTGTAAGCATTGCCAATAAAACCGTTAGGTCAAAAAGAAAAGAAATTATTTTTGAGCAGCATGTTTTATGCAAAGAAATAATGACTTAAGCCACTAATATTACTAAATATATTGATTTTTCTTGCGATTAATCAACGGGACTTTTGCGGCCTAAAATTAATGACATGCCTAGCAAGTAAGCTAAAAGGTAAACGTATAATCAGCAAATTTAATGGCAATACGAAAATAAAAAGGAAAGGGAATGATTTGAACATTGTAACGGAACTGCCGACCTGACAGAAATGATGCCAGGAGGTAGTGAGAGGTATGAGGTCTGGAACATCATGCCTGTCGGTCAGCAACGAGCTTACGCCCTGTTACAACTTGCTTATTGTTACTCTCTAGTGTTGAGAATACCAATAACCGCCAGATGAAGTAAAGGCAATGCCAATATATCGTCTGACTTAATTTTATTAAGCATTAAATATGCCAATAATAGGATTGTGCTATTAGCGGCGCTAAACATAAAAACAATAATAATAATTAAACATCGGTTAAATCGTTAGGAGAAATAACATGTCTTTATTTGTTAATACTAATATATCGTCACTCAGTACTAGACGATTTTTAAATGATACAACAACTAATTTAAATACTGCCTTTGAAAGGCTTTCATCTGGACTGCGCATAAATAGTGCTAAAGATGATGCTGCGGGTTTACAAATATCCGATAGAATGACATCGCAGATAATGGGTCTAGACCAAGCTGTGCGAAATGCAAACGATGGTATTTCACTCGCGCAAACTATAGAAGGTGCATTGCAAGAAACAACTAATTCTTTACAAAGAATCAGGGTACTCGCGATTCAGTCACAAAACGGTATTAATTCTGCTGCAGATAGAAATGCGCTTCAAAAAGAAGTATCCGCATTAAAGATTGAAATTAGCCGCATTGCTGAAACAACACAGTTTGCTGGTGTTGAAGTGCTTAACGGCGGCTATTCTGCACGCTTTCTAGTTGGTGCAAACTCAGGCCAAACTATCAGTATAAACGCGTCCAGAACCGGCGGCTTTGGCACATCAGGTTTGTTTCCAGGTCCTAACTTATCTGTATCAACACCGGCAAATGCGGCACTTGCGCTATCGCGTATAGACGCGGCAATTGAAGCGGTTGATGATAAAAGGGCTGATTTAGGTGCGATTCAAAATAGATTCCAATCTACCATCCGCAACCTTACAAATATTTCGGAAAATGTGTCGGCAGCGAGAAGCCGCATACGAGACACAGACTTTGCCGCTGAAACGGCAAATTTAACCCGCTTGCAGATTATTCAGCAAGCTAGCACCACTGTACTTTCTCAAGCTAATCAACGACCACAAGCTGCTTTGAGTTTATTACAGGGTTAATAATGAGTATGTATAGAATATTGCTTGAGAGGCATTTGTTGCCAGGGATGGCAACAGTACTCTCAAGATAAACATATACATATA
>CBFIBG010000049.1:0-14045 GCA_965660815.1 Glaciecola sp. | reverse complement strand
CTAGTACGAGAGGACCGGAGTGGACGAACCGCTGGTGTTCGGGTTGTGATGCCAATTGCATTGCCCGGTAGCTACGTTCGGAATCGATAACCGCTGAAAGCATCTAAGCGGGAAGCGAGCCCAGAGATGAGTCATCCCTAGACTTTTAAAGTCTTTGAAGGGTTGTTAAAGACGATGACGTTGATAGGCAGGGTGTGGAAGCGTTGTAAGGCGTTAAGCTAACCTGTACTAATTGCCCGTAAGGCTTAACCATACAACACCTAATGGTGTTGGCTATTTACCTACAAGCATGTGCGTAGCACATGGTCGTTGTAATAGGTTTAAGCGTCGATGTAAAATCGACTGACCTATTACTCACTCGCTAAAGTGGCGCTTTGAATAGGCGACGTAGGTAATGTGATAAGTAATAAGCTAATGACTTAGTTAGAAAGAGTAGCCTCTTCATTAAATAGACTTGATATCAGATTTTTCAAATTGTCCTTTTTTGTCTGGCGACAATAGCGATACGGTACCACCTGACTCCATCTCGAACTCAGAAGTGAAACGTATTAGCGGCGATGGTAGTGTGGGGTTTCCCCATGTGAGAGTAGCACATCGCCAGACTCCTAATTACACAAAACCCAGCCTAGAGCTGGGTTTTTTGTTATCTGACATTCCTGATAAAACACGATATAGCCATCCTTGGCCGGGTCGAGTCATCCTTAACTGTTCGCTATTGTACTTAGATACTTGGGATGAGTAAGCTGTACTTTCATCTCGTTTTACTCACAAAAGCTGGTATAAAGGCCAAGTCTTACTCTGCTAAGGAAATATATGCGTCAAATCTGTGGCAAATGTTTATACCCCATCAAAACTTGTATTTGCTCTAACATATCAGAGCAGCAACTGATGTTTGATATTACAATCCTTCAACATCCTAAAGAAGCCAAAAATGCGAAAAATACTGCAAGGCTAGCCAAGTTAGTCACCCCCGAGATATCAATCGTAAAAACCGATGATATAGAATCATTAAAAGCGTTAAGACATTGTCTCGTTCGTGAAAGCACAGTCGTTTTATATCCGAGCAAGGTTAGTTATCCTATTAGCACAGCTATTCTTCCAACACTAAGCGATACACAACAACGAATGCATTTAATTGTCCTTGATGGGACTTGGCGCCAAGCGTTTCAAGTTTGGCAAACGAATGATTGGTTAAGAGGATACGATTGCTATCATTTTGATAATCCAGATATCAGTAACTATAAAATTAGAAAATCAAAAGATAATACGCATTTATCCACACTAGAGGCGATTTCAATATTTGCGCAAATGGTGTTTAACATAAATCCTTCCAAGTATCTAAATGCGCAAAAGTCCTTGATGGATGTGTGGTATAGGCATAGCAAAAAGTAAAATAAGCGCTACGATGAAAAATATAACCGGTCATTAACAAAATAATTTAATGTTCGGAAAAATCTGTCGATATAAAAAGATATTTGCAGGTTAGGATCGGTATTAAGATGAAAAAAAACTTGGTAATTCTTGCGGTTTGGTTTCTCCCGTCTATGGGAATGTTTTGGTTATTAAATGAAAACATGTTGGCATGGAGTCTGTTTGGGTGGGGTACAACTGTCTTACTTGCCAATATTGTATTTTCATTCTTCAATGATCAGGGTGATTTAGCACACACACAGGATTCTCTAGATCAAGAGTCACAGACAAGCCTTATTCAAACGAGCACCATGGTTTCGATTGAAAATGCAGCCAGTAAAATAGCTATTGGGAGCGCTAGAGTATCTTTCTTCATAAACCAATTAGCAAAATTTTTCGAAAGTCAGTCCACCTGTACAAAAGAAATCGCAGATAAAATTAAAAACTTAGAAAGTGCTAATGAAGAGGTGCTGGAGTTTAGTGATAGTGTTTTAGCAAATATAAATGAATCTCAAAGTCAGGCACTAAAATCAATTGAGGAGCTAAAAAACGTTTCAGAACAACAAACTCAACTAGATACCAAAATTTCTGTTACGAAAAATTTACTCTCGGAATTGAAAAAAAATGCCAGCGCAATTGGAAACATAGTAGACACTATCAATCAGTTAGCTGAACAAACAAATATGCTAGCACTTAATGCTGCGATTGAAGCAGCCAGAGCAGGAGAACAAGGCAGAGGGTTTGCAGTGGTTGCAGATGAAGTGCGAAACCTCGCGCAACGAACTACTGATGCCACACAAGGTATAGCCGATGTGTTGAATCATATTACCAACAAAAGCTCTGAGTCAGTATCTGCTATAGAGCAGGTTTCCGACGCGGGTACAGAAATGAGTACTTTAGTAAGCAGCACAAGTGAAAGACTTAATGAGTCCATGCTTGCCGTTCAGTCTGCTCAACAAGCGGTTTCAAGTTTAAATGACAAAATAGAATTAATTAAACAGGATAATACTGGGATTTCAGCTATCTCACAGGATTCTTACTACCAAATAGACAGTCATACACAACAACTAAAAGATGTGTCTAGTGAAGCATTAAAAGTAAGTCAGCACAGTGAAATTATTTTCACAAATTTAACGGACAGTCAAATCAACAGCAGACATCAACAAGTTCAACGAATTGCAAAAGCAGCTGCGGCGTCAATTGGTGAATGCTTAGAAAGAGCAATAACTGAAGGCAAGCTATCTGTAAACCAAATTTTCGATACCAATTATCAAAAAATCGAAAATACAAACCCACCAAAATATAACACGTCATATGATGGGTTTTCAGATAGTGCATTCCCAGTAATACAAGAGCCTATTCTTCAAAATAACAACTTTGTTATTTATGCGGGAGCAGTAGATAAAAATGGCTATTTTCCAACTCATAATAAGTGTTTTAGTCACCCTGTATCAGGTAATTATGAAGTAGATTTGGCAAAAAGCAGAACGAAAAGGATTTTCGATGATCCTACTGGTATAAGATGTGGACAACATACGAATGAATTTTTATTACAAACTTATCAAAGAGATACCGGCGAGATCATGCATGATTTATCTGCGCCAATTTATGTCAACGGTCGGCATTGGGGCGGTTTTAGAATAGGTTACGCTGCCCAGGAAACCCATTAAGTACAATCATGTGTGGTAATTTTTACACTTTGAATATAACAACCTTAAGATTAATCTAAAGTCTGCTATTTTTTTTGATCTAGATCACTTAAAATTTGCAATAGTTTTTATTGTGATATGAGGTTTTTATGGGTAGTGACGCTGAGTTTAAAGAAGAGTTTAATTGGTGGTATTTTTTAGGGATTTTGTTAGCGTTAGTTGCATTTCCTCTATTGCACATTTTGGCTTGGTTGGGACGCACAATTTTTTTGTGATAATCAAAAAGTAAAAATCGTTATTAAAAAGAGCGAAGTTTTTCGCTCTTTTTTGTTTTCAATCACACCTCAGTTACCCCATTACCTAGCCATCAAAAAATAAGTTAGCCAATCAATCTTTGTATTCTTTCTCTTTAGAATAGATATCTAACAAGCTATACTACGTATCAATAATAAATAATAAAATAACGAAGGATTTTCAGTGTCCCTGCAGTTAATTAAAGATTCAGTTACCACTATTCCTAATTATCCTAAACCTGGTATAAAATTTAGGGATGTTACCTCGGTATTGCAAAACCCAGCGGCTTTTCAAGCGTGCATTGACCTTTTGAAGGCAGAATTCAGCGGTTCAAAAATAGATAAAATAGTGGGTACTGAAGCAAGAGGCTTTTTATTTGGCGCGCCTCTAGCTTTAGAGTTGGGTGTAGGCTTTGTACCAGTAAGAAAACCTAAAAAGCTTCCCAGAGAAGTTATTTCAGAGGCATATGAACTCGAATATGGCACAGATATTTTAGAAATACATAAAGATGCAATAGTTGAAGGCGACCGCGTTTTGATGATCGATGATCTTCTCGCGACCGGAGGCACCATGATCGCAACTGCAAGTTTAATAAGGCGTTTAGGTGGTATTGTAGAGCACGCAGGTTTTGTTATTTCGCTTCCAGATATTGGTGGCGTATCTAGATTATTAAGTGCAGGTGTTAAATCATATAGCTTATGTGAATTTAAGGGAGATTAGATTACGCATGAGCTATCAAGTACTCGCACGTAAATGGCGACCCCAGAAGTTTTCTCAGTTAGTTGGTCAGGAGCATGTGGTTAATGCGATTACCAATGCGCTAGAAAATAATAAACTTCATCATGCCTATTTGTTTACCGGAACCAGAGGTGTTGGAAAAACTACCATCGCTAGGATATTTTCCAAAAGCCTAAACTGTGAGCAAGGTCAAAGTGCAAACCCATGTGGCGAATGCCCAACTTGTATCGATATTAGTGACGGGCGTTATGTGGATTTACTTGAAATAGATGCTGCCTCAAGAACCAAAGTTGAAGATACAAGAGAACTGCTTGATAACGTGCAGTATCGCCCAACGCGCGGAAAATACAAAGTATACTTGATAGACGAAGTTCACATGCTTTCCAAGCATAGCTTTAATGCGCTTTTGAAAACACTGGAAGAGCCACCAGAACACGTGAAATTTTTGTTGGCAACTACAGACCCTCAAAAATTGCCAGTTACTATACTCTCGAGATGTTTGCAGTTTAATTTAAAAGCTCTGTCAAAAGAGCAGATACAAAATCATTTAGCATTTATACTTGAACAAGAAAATATAAACTATGAAAACAATGCGATTGCTCAGCTATCAAAAGCAGCGCAGGGAAGCATTCGAGATAGCCTAAGCTTGACCGATCAAGCTATAGCTCAAGGTAATAACGCAGTCAGTTTTAAAACTGTCGCTAGTATGCTCGGTTTACTCAACAGAAATCAACTTATCCGTTTATTGAAATTTATCTGTGAAAGAGATGGAATCAAAAGTCTTGAGATATTAGAAGACTTATGTGCTCAGTCGCCTGATTACGCTCAAATGCTCTCTCAACTCTTGGCTTTGATCCATCAAGTCGCGCTGTCACAAATTGTTCCTGATATTTGTAAGTTAGAAAACGATTCAGCCAAGTCTATTTATACCCTTGCAAATTCTTTATCGGAAGAACATGTACAAGTGCTTTATCAAATTGGTGTTAATGGTATTCGAGATTTAAGTCACGCTCCCGACGCTAGAACTGGCTTGGAGATGACCATATTGAGAATGTTGGCTTTTAGCCCATCTCAAAAAGTACCAATTAATATAGATGATTTAATAAGTTCGGATGTTGAATTAGAGAGTGACCCAGTTATAACACCGTTGTCTGAAACGACAGGTAATGTGTCCTCCTCAACATCAAATCAGGCGTCATCTGCTTCAAAGAGGCGAAATGAAGTAGAAGAACACGAAGTAAGCAAAAATAGAACTGTTGTGTCATCCGATGCGGCTGCATCTGTCGTTCAAACTGACGACAGTAATTCAATTTTAGATGAAACATTAAATTCAAATCTATCACAGCAAGAATCTGATTCTAGTAGCTCAAGCAATGAGTCTACGTCCTTTGAAGTTTCTAATAGTGAACAACCGCCATTAACTCATAGCGAAAATAACATTGAGGATGAACACTACGTAAAAGAGTCATTTGAAAATGACAATACTTTGTTGACAGAGTTTGAAGAGGGACCGGATAATCAATTAATTGGCGATGTGGTTTCAACCGAAAACCTTCCTATCAATGATACATCCAGTAATGGCAACTCCATTGAGGACGCCGTGTTTGTAAATTCTAATCTAGAGCCGAGTAGTTCAGAGGCAGAGGCAGACGAACTGCAACAAGAGCCTTCTAGTGACCAAGATTGGCACGTATCTAACTCTCCAGACCAAGGTGAGCTCAAATCAACAAAAAGTTCTTACATGAGAACGATGGAGTTGTTGCGTACAGAAAAAGAGATAGACCAAATCAGCAACACAGGCGAATTTGACAGCGGCTCGTTGATATCGAGCAAGAGCGTTGGTAATGACATCGCAAATAGTGATTTACGTGAGGCTACGACAGATTTTAAACTAGGACAGAGTTTAAAACCCTTTGAAGGTGATTTATCAGCTTATTTGAAAAACGGTGATAAATTGATTAATTCTGCGCAAGTAGACGATTGGAGTGCATTTGTTGATAGCACTAATCTACAAGCTTATTCAAGGTTATTTTTGCTCAACACAAATTGCAACATGTTATCCAATCCTCTTAAACTAGTTGTAAATGAAGATAATTATAATATGTGTACCTCGGAAGTTAGAACCAATATTGAAGAAAAGCTCAGCCAGATATTTAATCAAAAAATTGAGTTGGAAGTTGAAAAGGGACAGACCTACAATACACCTTACCATTTGCAACAACAAATAAAAGATAAGCGATTGGCACACGCGAGAGAAATCGTCAATACTGATAACAACATTCAAGAATTAAAAAAGGCATTTGATGCAAATGTTATGCAAGACAGCATTGAAATTAGGCCTAAAAAGTAAAGTAAACGTCAAAAATTAAGAGAGGAAATTATGTTTAAAGGCGGCATGGGAAACATGATGAAACAGGCCCAACAGATGCAGGCAAAGATGCAAAAAGCACAAGAGGATCTCGCAAACTTAGAAGTAACGGGAGAATCTGGAGCAGGGTTAGTTAAAATTACCATGACTTGTAATCACAATATCAAAAGAGTCGATATTGACGAATCACTTATGGAAGATGACAAGGAAATGCTAGAAGACCTAATTGCTGCAGCTATGAATGATGCAGTGAGAAGAGTGCAAGAAACTTCTCAAGAAAAAATGGGCGAAATAACTGGCGGTATGGGCCTTCCCCCTGGCTTTAAAATGCCGTTTTAGTTAGGCATATTGATACTTAGCCACAACGAGTATATGTTTAGCTCTCATATCGTTGTGGTGTCTACCCTCATTCCCCACTTTTTTTATTTCGTTTTTTTAGAAACATTTTCTCGCTTGTTCGTATAACTAAATATCTAACCGTGTATCTTTTTAAAGAGTATGTTAAAGAGTATTCCCAATATATTGTTTCTTTGTTTAGTTGTGATGAGTATCGCCTCGTGTAAGCCACAGAATACTCATTTAGAACAACTGGATAGCATGGGTTTGGGTATAATACTTAATAGCGAAATAAAGGCATTTGAAAATATTGAAGGGTATCAGTATTTCTATTTAGAAAAGTTAAATGGCTCTAACTTACAAGAAAAAAGACAACTAAGAAACGAAGATTCTAACCTGGTAGAAATGGTTGCAAGTAAAGATAATAAGAGTCATTTATCAAAGCAAAACGATTACTTAATAAAGTTCAACAAAATCGAGCCTAGTTTTGAACAAGCAAGCAGTTATAAAAGACTTCTTAATGAAATTATGCGAATTGAGGCCCTTGATAGACAATCAAGCCTTACTCTAATGGCAGATCAGCATTTATGCGCAAGTGTTGGCGATTTGCAACAGGTGGTGTTTCAAACGAGACTTGAGAAAAGTATTACAAAACAACTTAGATTAACGGGTCGACGTTTACTGCTTAATCAAACTGTATGTGCGAGTGCATCAGTATCAACAAGATTTTTTTTCCCTGAGCTCGCTGATTTCTACTTAAAAGACAAAACTGTACCTAGTCACAACAATCAACCAATTGTTCCTAGGCTCGCTTTAAGAGAATTTGTCAAGATTCTAGAACTTGAAGCAGATGTTTCACTTGGTGAACAAGACATAACCAATAGCGAATACAATCAGGATGAAAAAGAAGCGTTAAAGGATTTCACACCAAGTCAAATGACGCTTAATCTCGAGCATTTTTGTGTGTACACCACAAAAAACGGTAAGAATGACGCTAAAATTGAAAGGAAAAGACAAAAGTTACAACAATTAGTAATATTTCAAATGACATTCAATCAATTTGGACTTCTTTTTGATTTTTCCAATGTCTCTCAAACATGCATTCAACACAACGAGAGTTGGCTGAATTCTTTTTTACAATCTATGCAAGATTTGCGGAAAAACCTTAATCAAATGGGTTTATTCACAAAAGACGTACAAATAGATATTTATGATTTTGACGAACAAAGCAAACAATTTGCGTATATGCTTAGAGGTAAAGGCAATCAAAGGGCTTACATTAACTTTAACTTTTCGTTTGACATACAACCCATGTTGCTGCCTCTAGGGTTCATGAATTCTAGTAAAATAAATTTATGGCAAAGTGATGCTCCTAATCTAGTAACTTTTGTCAGCAATAAAAATATCGTGAGTAGGCCATTAACCGCGTCAGTAATAATGATGAATTAATCGTGTTTCCTGCGCTAAATATCAAATTTTTTTAATTTAATCTTGGGATAATTGAATATGTCGTTCAGTCCACTTATTGACGAATTAATTACTGCGTTGAAGTGCTTACCTGGTGTAGGGGCAAAGAGCGCCCAAAGAATGGCATTTAATCTGCTTGAGCGGAATAGAGAGGGTGCTATACGGCTAAGTGATGCTTTGCAAAACGCTATGGAACTCATTAATAGCTGCGAAAAATGCAGAACTTTTACAGAAAATAGAATTTGCCACATTTGCTCAAATCCCAGTCGCACTGACTCTGAGAGTATTTGTGTTGTTGAATCTCCTCAAGATGTCTTAGCAATCGAGCATACTTCACAATTTAGAGGTACGTATTTTGTGCTCATGGGGCATTTATCGCCTATTGATGGCATTGGGCCGCAAGAAATAGGGTTAGACATTCTTAAAAATAGATTAAATGATGAAAAAATTGACGAGGTTATCCTAGCAACCAATCCAACCGTTGAAGGAGAAGCAACTGCACATTACATCTCACAATTGTGCAAAAAACATGATATAAAAACCACTCGATTAGCTCACGGTGTTCCCGTGGGTGGAGAATTAGAATACGTAGATGGAAATACCCTCAGTCATGCATTCACCGGAAGAAGGGAGTTTTAATTATTTATATCAAATTTTTGTTATTTCTACTGTTGAAAATATTCATTTAGCCCTCAAATCCTCAAGGTAATTAAAACCACTAATTAGATTAGAGGAGACGGTAGGTCATGGCCGAAGCAGTTCAACATGAAACTCATGGTTTTCAAACAGAAGTAAAACAACTTCTGCAGTTAATGATCCATTCACTTTATAGTAATAAAGAAATATTCTTAAGAGAGCTAGTATCGAATGCTGCAGATGCGGCAGACAAACTCAGGTTTAAAGCTTTGTCAAATGCAGATTTATATGAAGGAGATGGTGATCTTCATGTAAAAATTGCGGTGGATAAAGATGCGGGTACTTTAACCATTAGCGATAACGGCATAGGTATGTCTAGAGATGATGTAATCAAAAATCTCGGGACTATTGCAAAGTCAGGAACAGCTGAATTTTTTGGTAAACTTTCGGGTGATGAAGCGAAAGACTCTCAATTAATTGGACAGTTTGGTGTCGGTTTTTACTCTGCCTTTATCGTGTCAGACAAGGTAATCGTAAATACTCGAGCTGCCGGGGCGGATGCTAACAGCGGTGTTCAATGGATTTCTGAAGGAGAAGGCGAGTTCTCTATAGCAGACATTGAAAAGGACACTCGCGGTACTGAGATCATCTTGCATCTCAAAGAAGATGAGAAAGAGTTTTTGGACGATTGGCGACTCCGTTCGATTATAACCAAGTACTCTGATCATATTAGTATTCCGGTGCAGTTGTACAAAGATGAAGTACCCGAAAAAGAGGGGCCGGATGGCGAAAAAATTCCTGCAGAACCAGGGAAGTGGGAATCAGTAAACAAAGCCACCGCTTTGTGGACAAGAGAGAAGTCTGATATATCTAAGGAAGAATATAAAGAGTTTTACAAACATGTATCACACGACTTTGCAGACCCATTGACTTGGTCTCACAACAAAGTTGAAGGTAAAACAGAATACACCAGCTTACTTTACATTCCATCGAAAGCGCCATTTGATTTGTGGAACCGAGAGCAGGTTAATGGATTAAAACTCTACGTTCAACGTGTGTTTATAATGGACGATGCTGAACAGTTCATGCCAACCTATTTAAGGTTCGTGAAGGGCTTATTAGATTCTAACGATTTGCCATTGAATGTGTCTAGAGAAATACTTCAAGACAACAAAATTACTCAAAGTATTCGTCAAGGTTGCACAAAACGCGTACTTTCTATGCTTGAAAAAATGGCAAAGAATGATGCGGAAAAATATCAATCGTTTTACGCTGAGTTTGGCAATGTGCTAAAAGAAGGTCCTGCGGAAGACTTTGCAAACAAAGAGAAAATTGCTGGATTACTGCGTTTTGCTTCAACTCATAACGACGATAATGAACAAAATGTATCACTTGCTAATTACATTGAAAGAATGCAAGAGGGGCAAGATAAAATATATTACGTTACTGCCGATTCTTACCAAGCGGCCAGAACTAGTCCTCATTTAGAAATGTTCCGTAAAAAAGGAATAGAAGTTCTATTGCTAGGCGAGCGAATTGATGAGTGGCTAATGTCGCATTTGAATGAGTTTGATGGCAAGACACTTCAATCTGCGGCTAGTGCTAGTGCTGATTTGAGCGATTTAGACGACGATGATACTAAAAAAGCAAAAGAAGAAGCTGAAAAAGCCGTACAAGGTGTGCTTGAGCGAATGAAGTCTTCTTTAGGCTCCAAAGTCGAAGACGTGAAGTTCACGCATCGTCTTACTGACTCACCAGCCTGTATTGTCGCCACAGACGGTGGTATGACGACTCAAATGGCTAAGTTAATGCAGGCTGCTGGACAGCCAGTACCTGAGCCAACGTATATATTTGAGCTCAACCCCGAGCACCATCTTATTAAGATGGTATCTGATGTCCAAGACGAAGAACAATTCGCACAGTGGACGCAAGTATTGTTTGATCAGGCCGCACTTTCTGAGCAGGGTTCATTGAAAGCACCTGCTGATTTTGTGAAAACGTTAAATTCACTTTTGACATCGTTAGTTAAGTAAAACTTAGGTAGAGAAGAGAGTCGTCTGAGTTCCAATCAGATCTTATCTACATAAACTTAAAAAAGCTCAATTTCAGTATTTGAAATTGAGCTTTTTATTTAAGGTATCAAATCACTCCACACGCTTCTTTTAAATTAGTTATAATTTATACAAGCGCATATGATACGCCTAAAGTATAAGCAAAATTGACGATTAGCGCTTGTCACTCTTTGGCCTAACCTGTATCTTTTCTTTTAATTTACTTTAATCTTTAAACAAACCAAACTGTGGTTTTGGCGGAGGAAATCAATATGCGCATCATACTTCTTGGCGCACCGGGTGCAGGAAAAGGCACGCAAGCACAATTCTTGATGAACAAATACAACATACCTCAAATATCAACAGGTGATATGTTACGTTCTGCGATTAAAGCTGGAACTGAAATGGGTTTAGCAGCTAAGAAAGTTATGGATGCAGGCCAGTTAGTGTCAGATGAAATTATCATAGGCTTAGTAAAAGAAAGAGTGGCTCAAGCTGACTGTGCTAACGGTTATTTACTAGATGGTTTCCCACGCACTATACCTCAAGCTGATGCAATGAAAGATGCCGGAATAACAGTAGACTACGTTCTTGAATTTGATGTACCAGACGATGTTATTGTTGAGCGTATGGGCGGAAGAAGAGTCCACTTGTCTTCTGGTCGCGTTTATCACGTCACTTATAATCCTCCTAAGAACGATGGTAAGGACGACCAAACAGGCGAAGATTTGGTGATCAGAGAAGATGACAAAGAAGAAACAGTAAGACACAGGCTAAGCGTTTATCACGAGCAAACTAAACCATTGGTAGACTTTTACTCTGTTGAAGCCTCTGCCGGAAAATGCCAGTATCATAAGTTAGACGGTACGCAATCTGTAGAAACTGTAAGCTCTCAATTAGCTGACCTACTTGGTGAACCTGTAGAAGCTTAATACAAATACTCGTTTAAAAAATCCAGCTTATGTTGTTCGTAAGCTGGATTTTTTTATGGTTTATTTTTATTTGTTCGTTTAATCATATCTGCTCCCTTTTCTGCGATCATAATTGTCGGGGCATTTGTGTTTCCTCCTATTATCTGAGGCATGATAGAAGCATCCACTACTCGCAGTTTACTTATGCCTTTTACATTAAGTTCAGGGTCTACCACAGCCGAAGGATCGCTATTGTCTCCCATTTTACAAGTTCCTACTGGATGATAGAGCGTTTCACTATTGCTGATTAAAAACTCACGAATTTGTTCATCTGAAGTCAAGAATTTATCAGGAAACATCGGTTTGGCATTTTTTGATAATGGAGACGTGCTGGCGACTTTCTGTACCCATTTGTAGCCAGCTACCAAAGGTTCAATGTCTTCTTCAACGCTTAGGTAATTTGGTTTTATTTGCACCTTGAATTGCTTTTGACAAGTGTCGTCAGTATTGGCAATAAGCTCAATGTGACCCTTACTCTTGGGGTATAAGTGACAAAAATGGAAAGTAAAGCCGTGCCCAAATTTATAACTTCGCCCATGATCAATCAGAATTGCTGGAATGAAGTGTACTTGTATGTCTGGAATATGTTTGTCTGGCGACGATTTAAAAAATGCTCCTCCTTCTGCAATATTTGAGGTAAACATTCCTCTTCTATGCCTTAGGTATTGATACGGAGCGCTAAAATTTTGCATAAAGCTGGGCAAAGATATGCCGTAACTAAGCGTGCTTTTATGCTTAAATACTGCTGTGCAGTCTAAATGATCCTGCAGGTTCTTACCGACGCCTGGTAAATGATGTACGGCAGAGATACCTAATTTTTCTAATTGTTCACAATCTCCAATCCCTGATTGCATGAGAATTTGAGGTGAATTTATGGCGCCAGCGCACAAAATGATTTCTTTGTTCGCTTTTATTATTTGAGCCTTGCCATTAATTATTACTTCTACACTTTCAGCATTCTTATTTACTATGGTTAATTTATTTACCAGGCTATTCGTAAAAATCGTGAGGTTTTTTCTAAATTTAACCTCTTTGCTCAAGTATCCAGATGAAGTTGAACATCTTTGCCCGTTGTTCTGAGTAACTTGGTAGAGTCCAACGCCTTCTTGCGTTTTGCCATTAAAATCTGGGTTGTCCTGATATCCGCAGTTCATACTAGACAGAATGAAATCAAATGTGACAGGATTGACGTATTTCAAATCGCTTACATGAAGTGGTCCTGAACTGCCATGATAGTTTGATATACCTCTAGAGTTATTTTCAGATTTTCTAAAGTAGGATAATACAGTGTCCCAGCCCCATCCTTCGCAACCTGACTGTTCCCAATTATCATAGTTACTACTGTGCCCGCGCACATAACACATAGCATTAATAGAACTGGACCCACCTAATGTTTTTCCTCTAGGCCAGTAAAGTTTTCTATTGTTTAAGTTTGGCTGTGCTGCTGTTTCGTATCTCCAATTTATGGACTTTACAAGATTTAATACACTCAAACCGAAAGGTATATGTACCGCTGGATGTTTGTCTTTCTTGCCCGCCTCTATTAAACAAACGGTTGTTGAGGGGTCTTCAGAAAGACGATTAGCCAACACACAGCCGGCGGAACCACCGCCTACAACTACATAATCAAAAACTACCATTGCTATCGCTCAACTATTTGACCGGTTTTTGTGGCTTATCTCAAATCACAAGATATTTAGCCTTTATTGATAAGCTATCTCCAATCTAATTCTAACATTAGCTTATCACTATCTTCATATGAGCCACACATTTCGTCGTAGGGTGTATTTTGTTTGAGAAATACTTTGTCAAAAGTCTGACCGGCAGTTTGCTCTCTAATTTCAGACAATGATTTAAAGTTATCACTTCCTCTGTACTGATCGGTCAACCGTTGTTCCATAGATTGCTTTCCCGTGCCTGCAATGTAGGTACCGCCCTCGATGGATTCGATATATAAATTCATATTGACCTCATGTTTGATTATTCAACCTCGTCATTAATTTAAACTGATATCCAGCGCATGAGATCATCAATTAATTCGAGTGTGTAGTTCGTTATTTTTTTTCTAACACGGGAAATGTTTAATTAAAAAAAGATGTTGATAAATTATTATCAATAAAAACAA
>CBFIBG010000048.1:0-3870 GCA_965660815.1 Glaciecola sp. | reverse complement strand
TGTTATGTCAATATTGAACACTCTTTTCAACCTCTGCGCCCACGACATGTTGCGGGCATGGTATGGCTTATTTGAGTCTTTTAGGTGCTCGGCTAAAAGAGGACTGTTCTTACCACGCTGAGAAGCAGTGACCTCTGCTCGGTGTTGGTTTTGTTCACCCTCTACATTAAACAAATTAATGCTGCTGAGCATAATTGTTTCTTGAGTTGGGGCGTCTATATCTTCTATACCCCATCCTTATCATATTGTATTCCAGAAACAGTTTCCGAGATGCCAAATGTTAATCCATATACACCGTATGTTAAATCTTTTGAAGTAAATCGATTCACAATAATTGATCTTGAGCTAAAGCTTTGTAATTTAGTCAAATTTTTAATAAACTCATTTACAGTAGCACCGTCTTTTAACTCTACCTTTGCTAAACACAAACTCTGACTACATCCGATAGAATTTAGATAACCTTTCAAAATTAATTCATTTTCGTAGAACTGATTTGCAAAAGTATTTGTAATATCTTGCTCGATGACTCCACTTGCGTTGTTTATCGTATCGATATTGGCGGTAAACTCGTACTCAGTTTGGTCGCGCAATGTGTCAAGTTTTATTGCATCAATATCGCCATCAGAAAAAATATGCTCATCTTCAATTATTGATAAATCCCCAAATGTTTCATTACTCTCGCTTTCTAATTGATATTCAATCGAATTATTTTCCAAATTTTTCGGTATTTGAAAACTACAATTATCAGTTGAGCCATCGATTCCACAGTGATTAAGTTCGCTTAATAGTGAAAGTGAATTAAAAACAATTGCCTCACTTTCACTGGTTTTATATTTTTTAATTAAGTCTATATTGCTAGTAACATCTGGTTTATCTCCAAGATAAGCTGTTGAAACTTCGCTTTCAACATCATTGTTTGCGAATAAAGCAGAGTTACATATTTGGAAAAAAGCCGTTATTACAATGATGCAACATAAAATTAAATAACATGTCTTCCGATTAAAGTGTATCATCGCTTTTTCCTTGCATGGAATAGTAGATTATTTCTCAGAGAAAAGTATTGAAGTGACCGTGCCCCCACAACAATCTGTTACAGTAAAATTACCACCACCATGGTTTGTTACAACACATTGGTTTGTGCAAGTAAATGATGTTCCGTTAACCTCTATCGTATCCTCCGCAAAAGCACTTTGAACAGACACAAGTAGTCCAAATGACAGCATCAATAAAAATTTCCTATTAATCTTTTTCATGATATTATTTTCCCTTCAATTTCTTAAACAAGTATTGGTAACACTTAAAAACGACAAATTGTTGTTTTACAATAACGAATGAATAAGTTTCAAACATTTTGTCTGTATGAACTATAAACTCATGCTATTTTTTTGTTTTCAACAGTTTTTATAGATTTTTAATTTATATAAGTCTTAAATTTTAAAACAAAATATTAGTTTCTCAAGAACAAAAAGGTAGATAAGTGTTTTTTAAGATATTCTGGTTAACGCTCCCGTTTTTTTTTGTAACTTTGGTCGTGAGTTATCCGCATATAGGCAATGCTTCGATGGTGCGGCAAGAAAGAACAAATAAAACTAATCAAAATTTACAGTCAGAATTAATCGTCTCAAATGATTCAGAAAGTATAGAAATCCTCGCCGACAATCAAAAATTAGACGGATTAAACAATATAATAATATGGCAAGGAAATGTCATCGTAACTAGAAGAAATTTAAAAATCTATGCCGACCAAGTTATACTCGATGCTAAGGCTGGAGAAGGGAATGAGGTATTAACAGCCAAGGGGCAAAATACAAGTTTCACATTTGTATTGTCTAGCGGTAAACCGGTAGAAGCAAAAGCTAAAACTATTACTTATCATGTAGCAACAGAGAAATTGGTCCTAAATGGACAAGCAAAGGTTTTTCAAGAACAATCTACAATTAAAGCTGAGCGGATTGAATATGACGTGCTTCGGGAAGCTGTAAAAGCAGTCGGAGACAGCGATAAGCAACAAAGAGTATCAACCATTATAAAGCTAGACAAAAAACAATAATTTTTCTTAGCCAATATAGCTGGTTTTAGCCTACATGCATGGATGTTCGCTGACCCAGTTTATTCCAGAGAGTATAGAAGATATAGACGCCCCAACCCAAGAAACAATTATGCTCATTAGCATTAATTTGTTTAAAGTAGAGGGTGAACTAAACCAACACTACAAGTGAGGCGTCTATGACAAATAATATAATATACATCGGCCTTGACGTCGATGATGCAAATTTTCACGGCTGTGCTCTAGAGCCATCTACTGGTGAAGCACTGGACTTTAAGTGTCGGCCAACAGTAAAAGGCCTGATAAGACAAGTTAACAAGGTCCAAAAGGCATTTCCAGCTCATCAGGTGACACTTTGCTATGAAGCCACGTACATTGGTAATACACTCAAACGTGATTTACATGCGCAGAATATTGCTTGTGATGTGGTGGCGCCAAGTAGCATTCCTCAGGTGCGTGGTAAAAAAATAAAAACCGATAGAATTGATGCTGCACAACTGGCTCGGTTTTATGCCAACGGTTTGCTTACCGCTGTATCCATACCAGATGAAGAGCAAGAGATGGATAGGGATTTGTTGCGCTCGCGCAATAAACTTCAAGACATACAAAGTGATTTACGACGACACATCCACGGATTATTGCGCCGTAACAATCGTCATTTCAAACTAGAAACTGACCATAAAGCACATTGGACTGGACCACATTATCGCTGGCTAGATAAAGTCGTAAAAGAAAGTGTAGGGAGCTTTAAGTCAAATTTAATCTTGCTACTAAAACAACTTAAGGACATCGACTTAACCGTCAAAGAATACCAGAAGGAAATCGATACCTTAGCGCAATCTTTACCTTATAAATCGAAGGTCGAAGCACTCACATGCTATAAGGGGATAAGAAATCTCTTTGCCATGACCATGATCACCGAAATTGGCGATATCAAACGGTTTGAACACCCTAGAAGCCTAGCTTCCTGGATTGGACTAGATATACGAGAGTATTCGTCTGGCGGGAAGCATAACCGTTTTGGGATTACCAAACAGGGGAATAAACACTTACGCCACGCGATTGTAGAAGCCAATCAAAAGGGCTATCGTTCTCTGACGACGACAAATGCTCTCAACGCAAGGCGCAAAGACACTGAACCTGAACTTATCCGTATTGCCGACAGATGTCACCGAAGATTACACCAAAAAGGCGGGCACTTATTAAAAATGGGGAAACACCCAAACAAAGTGAAAGTGGCATGTGCCCGAGAAATGGTAGGGTTTATATGGGAGTCTTTGCAAAAAGTAGCTTAAACAATCATGACAGTAAGTAACAGTACAACTACATTATTTTATTCAGTTTGTCAGGGGGTTGATTAACTTGAGAAGTTCATAGGATATGATAGAGATTGGGAAGCCCACGCATTCGTCCTAGGACATTGGATTAATTGCAATGTGCACCTGAGTATAGGTTGTGGTAACCCCAAAACGGACAGATCTTAATGCGTTAACCAGCACGCGAATACGAGGATGTTAGTCCCAGGTCTCTACCTCGCTGTGAAGCAGTCGCTATGAATACATCAAGAAATAATCAACTTGACAATAGGGGCGTCTATACGAGACGAATTAAAGCTATTTACTACCCTTGAGGTCAGCTGATTTTTGGTTTGGCTTAGATATCAACAATTTTTTACCGAAGAGGAGTGTAAGAAGTATTAACGCTATGTGCTAGTCTTTGTGACAGCTGAATTTAAGAAGTGTTTTTCCTGTTTCAAATTGAGATTCTGCAGAGAGTAGGCAGGCACATGTCATGAGAATAGGTAAATATTCTGGCTAAAAGTA
>CBFIBG010000047.1:0-3257 GCA_965660815.1 Glaciecola sp. | reverse complement strand
GTACCTGAGTTTGAAAACATGCTGTTATGGAGCAATCAACAAGACCCATATTGTTTAAAGAGTCATGAAGTAGGCTTAAAAATATGGGAAAAGCAAAAAGGTTTAAAGTTCAATGACGAACAGTTTCTATTAAATATTTCGATATTCAGATATAGCCATGGCAAAGAACGATACACAACTTTACAAATTGAAGACATCAGCAAACTTACCCATAGCATAGAAGAACATAAGCAGTCATCACAACAATTAAATGCTATTATGAATTTGGCACCAACCGGTATTCTGCATATAGATATAAATTGGAATTGCGTTTACGCAAATGACAAATGGTACGAAATATCTGGGCTAATTTTCGAAGAGTGTCAGGGCAATGGCTGGATAAACGCAATACATAACGAAGACATAAGAAGTTTTTTAGAAATGCTCAAGGAATCCATACAAGATGGATTGGAATATCAAACAGAAATACGATTAATTACACCTTTAGGTAAAACAAGGTGGATAGACTTTAAATCTAAAGTGTTGTTTGATATATCAGGCAAAATTATGGGATTTCTAGCGGCTATCACCGACATCACTGAAATCCTTGTAACCAAAGAGCGTTTGCGACACGCTGCCGAATTTGATTCATTAACTGGTTTGGCAAATCGCAATTTGTTAAACGATAGATTGAATCAGGCAGTTTTAGCGTCTAATCGAGACAATTCAAATGTCACTCTATTGTTTATGGATTTAGATGGTTTTAAAGACGTAAATGATACACTCGGTCACGACATTGGCGACCTGCTTTTAAAAAAGGTTTCAGATAGACTGACCAATATCCTACGAAAGGAAGACACTATTGCTCGCTTTGGTGGAGACGAGTTTGTTATCTTACTCACCCGAGATAATGACGATTTATGTGTATCGACAGTCGCAGCAAAAATAATAGAATCCATCTCTGCAAACTACAACATAAATGGTCATGATATTTACATTACTTGCAGTATAGGAATAGCAAGTGGCGCTGGCGCCAAACTGACTGTGGATTTGCTTCTTAAGCAAGCCGATTCAGCTTTGTACTTAGCTAAAGCTGAAGGTAAAAATAATTTCCAAATGTTCAATGATAAACTTGATAAAATCGCAAAAAAACGCATGCAAATTGTGAAACAGTTGCGTATAGCTATGGAGTCAAATGGATTTTGTTTAGAGTACCAACCGCAGGCAAGCACGCACGATAGTTCTATTGTTGGAGTAGAAGCACTATTGAGATTGCAAACCAAAAAAGGCAACATTATGCAACCTGAAGAGTTTGTACCTCTTCTTGAAGAGTCTGGAATGATAATACATGTGGGTAATTGGGTAATTGATGAATCTTTTCGCCAAATAAGCGAATGGAAGGCACATAATTTATTTCCAATTCATTGTTGTCTTTCTGTTAATATTTCACCTAAACAACTGCTGGATAAATCATTTGTTGATACGCTTAAAGTCTGCTGTGAAAAATACCGAATTTCTCCCGCTAACGTTATTATCGAAATTACAGAAAGTTTATTAATCCAACATTCAAAAAAAGTGGACAATACTTTCATTGAGTTAAAAACGCTCGGGTTTAAACTGGCGCTTGATGACTTTGGCACAGGGTATTCATCGTTAACTTACCTTCAACGATATCCTCTTGACCATATTAAAATCGATAAGTCGTTCATTTCTGATTTAACTACCGACAAAAACGATTATAAAATTACTGAAGCGATCATTGCGCTAGCTAAATCTCTTAGGTTAACCATTATTGCTGAAGGCGTACAAGATAACGAAACCTTAGCTATTATTAAACGGTTGGGCGCTGACCATTATCAAGGATTCCAGCTTGCCCATTCTCTTGATCCAAAAAGCTTTGAAAAGTTCTTTCAAAATGGATCAGCTAATAATAATGTGGTTAATATAGCCAGTAAACAACTCAAGTCTTAACTCAAAAACTTAGTTTTATCGCCTAAGTTCAGGGGGTATCGGCAAATCTTTCTTAAGCGCCTTAGGTCTACTACCTTTGCCTTTTTTATAAGCTTTTAACTGATAAACATAAGCGAGTACTTGGGCTACTGCCATAAACAATTTCTGAGGTACTTCGTGATTGACTTCTGTTGAATAGTAAATAGCCCTGGCAAGTGCTGGTGACTCCACTATGGGGACTTCATGTGCACCACCAATTTTACGAATATGTAATGCCAGTTCATCCAAACCTTTAGCAACTAGAACAGGTGCGCGATTTCCGTTTTGGTCATAAGAAATTGCGACAGAGAAGTGGGTAGGGTTAGTGACGATAACATCGGCATTAGGTACCTCTTGCATCATTCTATTTGCTGCGGCTTGATACTGGATCCTGCGAACGCGATTTTTGACCATAGGATCACCCTCGGCATTCTTTCGTTCATCTTTAACCTCTTGTAAAGTCATTTTCATTTCTTCGTGATGTTTGTGACTTTGATAAGGCACATCAATAAGTGCGATGGGTATCATTCCGCAACACAATAAAATAAACGCCCATTCAATCATATCCAATGCATGAAAAATGTTTAAAGGGTACATCTCAATATCTAGATGCAGTGCCTCGTCCTCAAAAATTAGAAGAGCAAGATAGGCCATGGCTGATATAACCACGACTTTGCCAATGCCCTTTAAAAGCTCCACTAATGCGTCAGTTCCAAACATTCGTTTGAAACCTTGAACCGGACTGAGGCGATTCGCTTTAGGAGCGGCGGAGCACGTGTAATAAACGATAGAGAAACAACAACGATTTTTACAAACGTTCTACAACACGAAAGCGATAATACTTGGTTAAACCAAGCTGTTGAAAACCTGTAACGGCCGGAAGCTCAAAGAAGCTACCAAACCGAAAAGGACGGCAGTGGCGAACACATCGAAGGCCAGAGACATGCAATCTCAATAAGAAGCCGAATATACGCTCGCGACTTAACTTAAAGAATTATCAAAATATGTTGTGAAACTGGTGGAGTCCATATACGGCCGTTCAGCCAGTCGTAAATTAGCCCTTTTTTTGCCACACTCGTCGGTACATAATTCAGGGATGAAGGAATGTGTTGGCATTACAACAAAGTGAAACATACAAACGCCATCGATCAGAAACAACGCTACTCTATCAATTGGTCGAACGCTACTACCCAGATTTTATCGCAAACTTAGCTGACCAAGGCAAGTATTTACCCAAGTATGTTGAGCGTGAGTTCGATGAGTTCTTGCGTTGTGGTCGACTAGAGCAC
>CBFIBG010000046.1:0-26985 GCA_965660815.1 Glaciecola sp. | reverse complement strand
CAAGAGAAGTTAACACAAGAAATCATGGACGTAACTCAATCGGAAGTAGAAAAAGCGATGACCAATTACAACGTGGACATTTTTATTCATGGTCATACTCATCGACCCGCCATCCACAGCTTTGAAAAAAACAAAAACTGGCTGAGCCGAATTGTATTGGGTGATTGGTATTCTCAAGGGAGCTATCTTGAGGTCACAAACGATGACTTCCACCTCAAAAGCATCAAATTTCACAATCGATAGATGACTGAATAAGATATACGCTCAACATACAGTTAAAGCACAGATTGAATAGCAGAAATCCGCATTAGAATAGGACAACACTGTCACATTTATATTAAAAATATCAAGCAATTGCTTCTCTTAATACGTCTAAAACTATCGCATTTATTCCCAATATTGAACAATTTTTCGGACTTAAAGATATAAATTTAATAAATAACTATCATTATTTTCGCGTATGACGTATAGTACTCTGGCTTTAGGAATTTAAAGCCTTGTCTACTACTGCACTATGCGTTTCTCTTTCCTCTTTTATTAATTTAATACGAACTTGTAAGTCCCTTTGCTTTACTGATTAATGTTTTATCTATCGCGCTTCAGGTGATTTATCACCAATTAATTAAAATCTGGCTGTGTTCTTAAGATTGTTCAAACAATCTCAAAAAGATATGTGGTCAAACTAAAAAAGGTTTCAAAAATGTCTAATTCAGTAAATGGTGTAGTAAAGTGGTTCAGTGAAGAGAAAGGATTTGGTTTTTTAACGCCAAATGAAGGCGGAAAAGACGTTTTCGTTCATTTTCGTTCAATCGCGTCTGAAGGGTTTAAAACTCTTAACGAAGGCCAACATGTAGAATTTAATGTCGAATCAAGCCCGAAGGGCCCGCAAGCAACTAACGTTGTCGCCGTTTAAACTGCAGTTCGTGTCAAAGGCTAGTGCAAACTAGCCTTTCATTGCGCAATACATATCCTCAAATTATCCTTTAATTTTTTTACAATTAACTCCTCAATAAAAATAAGTAAATAATATATGAATCAACAATTTGCATGCGAAAGCATTAATCCCCAACCCCCGATATCCGCGATAACAGTGAACAAGTTCAATGTGGTTTTCAAAGACAATGAAGAACTAAAAAGTGTTAAATTTCAAAACTCAAACGATACAAAAGAGTTTTTAAATTGGCTGGTAACGATTTAAAGAATAAAAGTTACCTCTTACATAACGAGCAACATCATCTTTCATTCTGCTGATCACATATTATTCGACTTGGCAGCACTGCCTCTACTTTTTGATAAGCACCATCAATATCTCTCTTTCTATTAGAACTGAATATTGAGCACTAAATCTTAGTCAATATCAAATTCGATGCGATTTACTAAACCAAAAAGTCTTCAAAAACTCCATATGCAATCTTTAAATTGCCATCAGATAATTAGATGAAAACTTCGCATTTAAGTGATGTAAATAGACCATTTAAAAGACGCTAAAGGCACTTAAAATAAAACTGACTACAAAATGTCAGCACATTGTATAACTTAGTAAAAAAATGGACACACTAAGCTTCCGCCATTGCTTTGGTGTCTGCCGTTACTACACCACTGTGAAATTTAAATTCACTGTCTGGTGACCTAATCAGTTCAGCTTCCACTTCACCAAAAAACGTGACTCTTTGTGCTATGTCTTCATCACTGATCGATTGCGCTAGCGCTAAATAATCTTGAAAATGTCTAGCTTCACTTCTTAGTAAAGAAATATAAAACTCGCCTAATTTACTATCCACATGCGGCGCTAGTTTGGCGAACCTTTCGCAAGATCTTGCCTCTATATAAGCCCCGCAAATGAGTTTATCCACAAGGGCATCAGGCTCATGTGTTTTTACATGTTTCAATAAACCTTTTGCATATCTAGCCGGAGTAATGCTTTTATATTCGACACCGTAATGCTCCATCATTTCTAATACCTGATAAAAATGGTGAAGTTCTTCTTTAATTAACAATACCATTTTATCAATCAAATCCTGACCATATAGGTTTCGACTAGCTGGGATCATGGATTTTGACAACTTATTTTTACCGGCTAAATCGCGCCAATTACCGTCCCGTTTGTAGACCAGTTGTTCGAAGGGTTGCAGCCAAGCCAATAGAGCATCGCCACTTTCTTTGTCAACGGCATATTTGCGAATAAGAAACATGGCAGACTGGCTAGCTTTTAATTCGCAAATTAAATGATCGATCAAAAGTACGTCCAAATTCTCGGGCTTGATTGCTTCTTCAACCCATAATTCAGGCGTTTCGCAATGTAAAAATGCATTGATGGGGGCTAGTAAACTGTCCAATCTGTTACCTTTAATAGTGCACAAACTTAATTAGCCATATGTCGTTTCTAAATTTAAACGCTTAACATAATGGATAAACCTAAGCCCGCAAGAGTACAAGTATTCGATAATAATTACAAACATGCGATGCCAAGCACACGGGTTCGACTTCGATACTAGAATCATGCAAGCTTGCCAAGATATTCTTAAAGTAGAAGGGAGAATATTCGTTTAACCATCCGCCTGAAGCAAAATTTGAAAATACGTAATTTTACCAATAGCGAACGTTATGCAAGCAACTAAAACACTTATCAACTCAGTTATCATCAACATTTCGAGTCAAATAGTCTTAATCGTGTTAGATGATACAAAATACAGCATAAAAAACACGAAGTATGTGAATTCAGACTGGTTTTCATCTTCGTATAGTAATGTAAATTTATCCGTATATTTCCAAATTGCATACGATAGACGTTTCAACGCCAGACCTATTTGACGTTACACTAAAAAAAAAATCGAGACCCAACGGTAAAACGATACAAGCCATATGTAGCGCTATCGATTGGTATTCATGTTTTTTTCATCGTTTTGATACTTTCTTCGTTCAATATCGATGAACAAGCTTTACCCTTACATAGCGATGCTACTAACACAAAAGTAGTCAGTTATATTTACTATCGTCCCTACAAAACTCAAACCGCTAGAGAATCCCCCCCATCTGGGCTAGAACACAAATTTAAGGCCATAAAGGCTAAAAGCGACCATGCGGTTTTAGACGATAATAGCCAACTAAACATCGAATCAAGCAATATAGAATCTGAGCCGGTAGCTGCTGCTCCCAAAACACCTGAGACAAATAAGGTCGACCACAAAACAAGTATTCAACCTGCCTTCAATATCCCAAGTAAAAAGGTGTTGACCACGGAAAATCAGACTCAGTCCCTCACAATCAACCCACGCGCCCAAAGTCTGCCGGGCGATTCCAATGATATAGTTGATACGGGCGTTAGAGCCCTGGTTGCCAAAGGACTACATCAATCCAATAATGAAAAGCTAATGGATCTTGCAAAAACAGCCAGTGATGAATTCAATACAAACTTATTGTCACCTAAAATTGAAGCGCCTCAATTCTCTAAAGAATATCTAGTTTTAAAAGAGTCTAACGTCACCTAAATTGAATGCGATAACTCGATAAAAAGCAATTTGATGCTGTTATCGGCCGTTACTGGTGGCAATATCAAGTGCGCTGAAAAGAACTTTCAACAATTTATCGACAAAAGGTTAAATCAATCGAAAACGAACTGAGCAAAACTACCGAAGTCCACGTAAACATATAATTATATTAAATTTATGCCCTGGTAGCTGGATGTCTAAAAATATAGAAAGCGTATTTCAGAACAAAACTCTTATCGTAACGGGCGCAGCCAATGGTATCGGTAGAGCACTGACATTAGCTTTAGATTCTATCGGAGCTCATCTTGTCCTAATTGACATCGACAATCAGGCCTTAGAAAAGCTAGCGAGCGATCTAGTCGATCAATGCATGTGCTTAAATTTTTCGGTAGATGATGAAACGAGCTGGTTAGATGCCAGAAACAAAATTAACCAACATTTAGTTGATAGTAAACGAGAGCCCTACATACATGGCATTTTCAATAATGCCGGCATAGCGCATGATTCAGTGCAATTAACTGAAATGCCCACTAATCAATATAAAAAAATAATGGACATCAATTTTTACTCTATTTTGTATGCATCCCAAACCTTTCTGGACGATTTAAAACAGCAAGAGAAGTCTTTTATTGTGAACGTTAGTTCGATTTTTGGTTCGGCTGGAATAGGCAATTTAAATGCTTATTGCACGTCAAAATTTGCCGTAAAAGGATTTACCGAATCATTGAGAATGGAAGCCTTAGCGTTTTTTCCAAATGTGCAGGTTTGCTTAATCCAGCCAGGAGGGATCAATACTCAAATAGCCCATCAAGCCCTTCAAATTAAACAAGACAATGAGCAAAGACAGCGCGAGATTAACGCCTTTAATAGACTTTTACGTACTTCACCTCGAAGGGCCGCATACAAAATTTTAAGTGGCGTTGCTAAAGGCAAAAAGCGAATATTAATCGGGACTGATGCAAAATTGTTAGATTTTATAACTCGGCTCTTACCCGAAAAATACACTACACTTTGTCTAACCTACATAAAAAAAATGGGATTATTACATGACTAACAACAATCAAGCGTTTGACCTAATTTTATATGGTGCCACTTCATTTGTTGGTCAAATTATGACGGCATACTTGGCCGAACACTATCCTATTACAAAAATTGAGGATTCAGAGCAAGAAACTGTCATGTGGGCAATAGCTGGGCGGAGTGAAGAAAAGTTGCTTAAGCTAAAAAAGCGTTTGGGTATAGATAACGTCAAACATTTTATCGCGGACGCAGATGAAGAAGAAAAGCTGTCAGAAATGGTAAAGCAAGCTAGAGTCATAGTCACAACCGTTGGCCCTTATGCCTTGTACGGTGAAACTATGGTTAAAGTGTGTGCAGAAAATGGAACAGATTATTGTGATTTAACCGGTGAGCCTCAATGGATTAAAAAAATGCTGGATAAATACGAAGAAACCGCAAAAGGCTCTAACGCGAGAATTATTCATTGCGCTGGTTTTGACTCAATTCCTTCCGATTTAGGCGTATATGCCTGCCAGAAAAGGGCAATAGAATTATCAGAGAAACCTGCCAATCATATAAAAATGAGAGTAAGAAAACTAAAAGGTGGGGCTTCAGGCGGGACAATTGCCAGCATGCTAAATATTATTAAGGAAGCCAAGGACGATCCCAGTTTGCGCAAGGCTTTGGTCAATCCTTACGTGCTATGCCCTGAAAGCGCTGACTTTCAAGCCCGTCAGAAAAACCATAAGCGTGCTGAGTTTGATAGCCAGTTAGGCATTTGGAGTATGCCTTTCGTTATGGCGGCTATCAATGAGCGCGTCGTCCATCGAAGCAATGCATTGCTGGATAATTTATATGGCAGTAGTTTTAGGTATGATGAAGCCATGTCGGCAAAGACAGGGTTTCAAGCCTGGACATTTACCTTTGGGCTGGGCAGTTTTATGGTAGCAGCCAGCTTAGATCCTTTGCGCAAATTTTTGGCAAATAATGTCTTACCAAAGCCAGGTCAAGGGCCTTCTGAACACGAACAACTAAACGGAATGTTTGACATGAGATTTTACGCCACCACAGATAATGGACGTAATATCGTAACTCAGGTTATTGGAGACCGTGATCCAGGTTATGGTTCCACTGCAAAAATGCTGTCTCAGGCTGCTATTTGCTTAGCAAAAGATGTTCCTGACTTGCCTGGTGGGTTTTGGACACCCGCATCTGCTCTAAATCAGCACTTGATTGAACGTCTAGACAAGCATGCGGGTGTTAAAATACAACAAATTGGCGATTAAGTTTTGACTAGTTTATTAGAAAGCAATTTACTTTGTTGAATCAAGTCAGACGCATTTTTGCGCAACTTTAACAACAACAAGTAAGACAAAGGAACCAAGAATAAACTCGTTAATGTGCTAAATAATAGTCCTCCAATAATCGCAATTGCCATTGGCGAGTAAGGTGGGCCATCTCCACCTATACTGACGTCGCCAAAGGCTAATGGAATTAATCCTAATACCGTGGTTAACACTGTCATTAATATTGGTCTTACCCTTGTTAAAGAGCCTTCTATAATCGCGTCATTCACACTCATTTTTGAATTAATTAGCTGGTTGATTCTGTCGACCAACACTATGCCGTTGTTCACCACAATCCCCATTAAAATCAGCATTCCAATCATTCCCATTACCGTCATGGAATTGCCCGTTATCCAAAACGCCCAGAATACACCGGTAAATGAGTACACAAGAGAAGTTAATACGGCCGTTGGTAATAATAAGGATTCGAACAATGCAGCCATAACAATATAGATCATAAGGATCGCCAAAATCATGTTGGTAAGCATGATGGCCTCGTCTTCGTCTTGTCTTTTAAAGCTGCCGTCTAAAGACCATGAATAGCCCATTGGTAACTCTATGTTTTGCATAATTGATTCAATACTATCTCGCGCCTGCTCTACGGTAAAATCATCGTTTATATTTGCCCCCATAGTTAACGATGTTTGCCGGTCTCTGCGCTGGATTTGTGACATACTAGAACGCACTTCCATATTAGCAATCATATCTAGCGTAACATTCTGATCTTCATTTCTTAAGACGGTTAAGTTTTTCAGGTTTTCCAGCGATTCCTGCAGCGTTTTGTCATACGTAAGTTGAATACTGACTTCTCCATTAAAATCATTTCTGAACGTGCGCAAATTGGAGCCTCTTAGAGCCGTAGATACAATTTGTGCCACGTCAGACGAGTTCAGTCCAAAACGAAACGCTTTCTGTCTATCAACACTTATGTGCAACTCTCTGCTTTGCCCCTCTATATCTGCCTTGACGTCACTCAACCCCTCTATACTAGTTAACACAGGGACAATTTGATTGGCTATTTCTAGTAGTGTCTGTGACGAGTTTCCGTACAAATTAATTTGCACACCTCCGCCGCCGCCTTGATCCCATTGGAAAGATGGTCTTGCTCTGACAAAAGGTGGAAGACCTTCTCGAATTTTGGTTTTTAATTCAGATATTGTTATGGGTAATGCATCTTGCAACGTAATTCCAGACACTGCAAACCCGCTAGTAAAGTAGGAATATACCTGCTTTATGTGAAACTCGTCCTGATTTTCGTATAGATACTCTTCAAGTTTGTTTACTGCGATTTCAACTTCTTTAAGATTGTAGTTACCTTGAATGTCATAATTAAGCCAAATTCTGTTCTGGTTAGCGTTGTTGTCATCATCACTTTTTAAGTTAGACATTGGCAGTGCGGTACTCGCCAGTATCAGTAGCGCAATCACAATAGTTTTACCTTGATTATTCAGTACCCATTTTAGTCCACTTTCATAAAACACTTTTGCTTTAGAGGGCTTATCAGATGGCAGGCTAGGTCTGATATTGAGCTTTGTAGTTAACAAAGGGATAAGTGTTTGAGCCAATATCAATGAGGCTAAAAGCGAAATACAAATTGACACAGCCACGTGTTCCAAAAAGACGGTTAACTCTGCTTTGACACCCACAATGTTTGGCAAAAAAACAATGATGGTAGTCGCTGTGCCGGCTATCACTGCCAAGCTTATTAAACCAACTCCTCGTTTGGTAGCTAACTGAACATCGTTTGTCTTTTGGCGCTCTTGAAAAATGCTTTCGGTCACCACAACAGAATTATCAACAAGCATGCCAACCGCCAGCATCAATCCCATCAGTGAAAGAATGTTTAGGGTGTATCCCATAAAATACATACAAGCCAAAGTGATGCAGATCGCAAAAGGGACAGACAGCACGACGACGAGAGTGGTGGCCAAGTTACGTAAAAAGAAATACAACACAAGGATAGATAAACCACCGCCAATCAACCCAGATTTTAATAAATCTTCAAGAGATGACGTCACACTATCAGCCTCATCTTGCATCACAAACACATTAATGCCATTGAACGCTCGATTTTGTTTTGCTTGTTCAATTTCCTGCATTACTAGGTTAGATACCTCAACCAAATTAGCCCCTGATTCGCGATATATGTTCAATCCTATGGCATGAGTCCTGTCTAAATGTCTTCCTTCAGTGGCCTCTGGCGTTTCAAACCCAACTTCAGCTATGTCTTTCAATCTGACATTTTGAGCCACCAACACATTTTCAATGTCCTTTATATTTTGATATTCGCCAACAGGATTCACAGTCACCTTTTTATCGACATCAAAAAAGGTACCGGCGGTCATTGAAAAGTTGGTTTGGTTTAGAGTTTGATACAGTTGTCCAATATCTAAGTGCAGCGCGGCGATTCTTTCAGATAAAAGGCGTATAGAAATTTGCTTTTTCTGAACGCCATAAAGCTCGACTCGAGATACACCTTGAAGTCTTTCAATTGGCAGCTTTAAAGTTCGCTCTAATAAATCGTAAGAGTTAGAAATGTCTCTATCACTTGATAATCGCAATTGAAACACTGGCATATCCGACAAATTAAATTTATATACCATGGTCCTTTCAACATCGCTTGGCAATAAATGTCGAATCGCATCTATCTTTTCTCTGGCTTCTATGCTTTTTGCTTTAATATTGGCGTCCCAGTCAAAACGGACGGCGATTTCTGCACTGTTACCATTTGAGTAAGCTCTAATTTGCTTGATACCCGACATGGTTGCAAGTGCTTCTTCCACCGGCTTTGTGATCATCTTCTCTATCTCAGAGGGCGTAGAATCTTCATACGGCACTTGAATATAAAGTTCTGGATAATCGATACCCGGGAATTTTTCAAGTGGCAACATTTTACTTGCGCCTAATCCCATAATAAGCAAAGAGAAAAATAACATGGATATTGTGACTGGGCGTCTTAATGCAAAAGACGCTAAAGATGCGCCAGCGTGGGCAAATTTATCCATAATGTGCCTCCGCGTTTAAGGTAGCATTTTCGTTATGACTTTCTACTTTTTCGCTTACCTGATAGTGCTTCCTGTCAAAAAAACTGTATATCACAGGGATCAAAAACAACGTAAGTATGCTGGCAAACAGCAATCCAAAAATAACGGTAATGGCCATTGGAGTTCTTACTTCTGAGCCGTCACCCACCCCAATTGCCATTGGCAGTAAGCCTAGAATCGTGGTTAAAGATGTCATCAAAATTGGGCGCAAACGAGTATGTGCAGCTTGCAAAATGGCCACTTCTTTGTCGACGCCTGTGGTTCTAAGTTGATTGATCCTATCAACGAGTACAATGGCATTATTTACTACTATGCCAGATAGCATGATAAGCCCAATGAACACCACCACACTTACGTTCGTTGAGGTTAAAAACAATCCGTAAATAGAACCAGCGCACGCAAGAGGAACCGTAAATATTATGAAGAAAGGATGCAGAAAAGACTCGAATTGAGAAGCGAGCACGACATATACCATAAAAACAGCAAGTGCTAACGCCATGAGCAACGAGTTAAAACTGTACTCCATTTCTTCACTCTGTCCTGTTACTTTGGCATCTAAGTTAAGGGGAAGGTCAAGTGAATTTAATAGCTCGTTTGCAGTCACTGTCGCCGTGCCTAAATCACCATAAGCCAAGTTAGCCGAAATCAGCACAACACGTTGCTGTCCTACTCTGGTAATTTCGCTTGGGCCAACAGACATAGTTATATCTGCAACGTCTTGAAGCGTGACTGCTGTGCTTGAGTTAGGGTTAATAATAAGATGTTTAATGTCATTCATTGAGTCTCGTTGAGACGTTTGATTCAGCACTAGCACATCTATTTTGCGGTCGTTCACGCTAAACTTAGTGGCGACTTCTCCTCCTACTTTAGCCGATACAAGCGCTGACACATCTGGTGCATTAAGACCAAGTTGCGCCAGTTTTGCATGATCAAAATAGATTTTAAGCTCTGGGTTACCAATTTGTAGTGAACTTTTCACATCAACAAACCTATCGTTATTGCTCATTATATCCACTATTCGGTCGCCATATTGCTTTAAGCTGTCAAGATTGTATCCAGACAATTGGATTTGAAGAGGCGTTGAGAAACTAAATAATTCTGGCTCCCCAAATTTTGCCACCACGCCCGCTTTTTGCGACAAAAAATCCCGCATATCACTTTGCACATTGGCCATATCGTTTTGAGTTGCACGATTTTGCATGACTACATTCAGTTTGCCCCAGTTATCAGCGCCTTTAGAAGGAGACGCATTCATTAAACTGCCACTTCCAGCCAATGAATAAGTGCGCTCAACCAAGGGTTTTGACTGAACGAATTGACTCAACTCAGAGAGCAAAACATCGGTCGAAATCAAACGGGAGCCTGTCGGCAGCGTTAGCTCAACGTAGAACTCTCCTTGTGACATATTAGGAATCAGCTCTATACCAATTTTTGACAAGAGTAAAAGCGAGCCGCTGGATATGAAAAGTATGACTATCATAACGACCATTCTTACTTTCATTGCTTGCATTAACGCCTTTTCATATGCATTCGCTATCAAGCTATAACTCTTGTCAAAAGCGTATAGCACTGGTGCAAATATTAATTTTAAAAATTTTGCAGTATATGTAAATATGGTAAAGACAACAGTCGCAATACCCAAAGGTAAGAATTTAAATATCAACTTCAAGCAAAATTTAAATGGCAAGATGATGTAATACAATACCTGAGCAAATTTTGTTTTAGGAGCACAGGGAATTTTTTGTGCACCAAAATCTAAGCTCGAATTTTTGGACAGTGATTTCTGCCTAGCGGCCAACATCGGAATAAGCGTAATGGCAACAACCAGAGAAACGGCCAGAGCAAATGTAACAGTTAACGCTTGGTCACTGAACAATTGACCAGCAATTCCATCAACAAACACCAATGGAAAAAATACAGCCATAGTGGTCAATGTTGATGCAACTATCGCCATTGACACTTCAGAAGTGCCAATAGCTGAAGCTTTTAAACTTTCAATTCCGTTTTTCTTGTGTCGATCAATGTTTTCGAGTACTACAATACTATTATCTACCAAGAGCCCAATAGCCAAAGCAATACCACCTAAGCTCATGATGTTTAGGCTTATGCCATAGCTATACATTAAATTGAACGTCGCAATAATAGACACTGGAATGGATATGGAAATTATCAATGTTGGCCAAATGTTTTTGAGGAAAAAATACAGTATGAACATGGCTAATACGCCACCTAATAGTGCTGCATTTTTGACTTCATCAATAGCCGCAGAAATGAATTCAGATTGGTCATAGACTTCAATTAAGTTGTACTGCTGGGGCATAAGCGAACTAAGTTTTGCCAGACGTTGCTCTACGGCTTTAGCGACTTGTATAGTATTAGCATCACCTTCTTTATAAATTGCTAATTCTACGCCTTCTAAACTATCAAAACGAGTAACAGAGTCGCGCTCTTTGAAAGTGCTGCTTATTTCTGCAATATCCGATAACTTAATAAACCTGCCTTGGCGAGATGCAATTAAAATATCGCCAATGTCATCCATTGATGCAAACTGGTTAATGCTGCGAACGAGATATTCTTGAGACCCGTCTTCTACTCTGCCTCCAGATGCATTGACATTTTCATCTTTTAAGCGTTGCACTATAGATGCAATCTCGATATTTAACTGATCCGCTTTTTGTTGATCAACTAATACTTGAATCTGGTTTTCAAGTCCGCCGCCTATTTTAACTGAAGCAACTCCTTCTACAGATTCAAGCTGACGCTTTATATCTTCTTCTGCGAACACCCTCAAGCGTTTTAGATTCTCTGCAGAAATATCTGCTGACAGTTCGGTTTTTGTGTCGCTTGTAAAGCCTAACCCATATCGTAATATTGGATCTAAACTTGGATTAAAGCGCAGCAGTAAGGGCCTCTTCACATCTAGTGGGAGCATCAAAACATCCAATTTTTCTCTGACCTCTAAACTGGCCTCATCCATTTTCGTGCCCCATTCAAACTCAAGCACAACATCAGATTGCTCTGCTTTTGATGCTGACACTACCTTCCTGACGCCTTTTACCACACCGATGGCTTCTTCTATCGGTTTAGTAACGAGCTGTTCAACTTCTCCAGGAGCCGCACCAAGGTAATCGGTTCGAATGGTTAACGTCGGATACGAAAGATCTGGCAGTAAATTTAGAGATAGTCTTGAAAGCGATACAAATCCAAACAATAAAACCGCTAAAGTAAACATGCACACCGCTACTGGACGCGAAACCGCCACATTAATGAGTTTCATAGTGAGTTCCTTTTTACTGGTGCAGACTAGCTATTGACAATATTAACAGTGGCATTGTCTTTGAGGTTTTGATGGCCAGTGATTACGACCGTTTCACTGCCTGACAATCCTTTTGTGACTTCTACAAGGTCATTCTCTTGGTAGCCTATTTCAATGGACGTTTTGGTCGCTATACCATGTTCGTCAACGACAAATACATTCATGTTATTGTCAATCGCGAGCAGCGCTTTTCTTGGGATCAAGGTCGCATTTCGCTTAGTATCGTAATTTAAATCCACTTGAGTAAACATACCCGCTTTCAATGTATTTTTCTGATTAGGGACTCTCAACGTCACTTTGAAAGTGCCTGTTTGAGAATCAATCACTGGACTGATCCTCTCAACAATTGCTTTCACCTTTTTGCCATTTAATGCACTGACAGACAGTATAGCAGTTTGCTCTTTGTGCACTCTTGATAGTTCTTTTTCAGGAAGATGGACTATGCCGTATAGCTCGGTTTGTTGAACTATATGGAACATTCTTTCGCGCTGAAAGGACTCTGTTAAGTTTCCGACCTTTGCATTTCTTTCTGCTATGTAACCGCTTATTGGTGCCACTATAGTGGCTTCTTTCAAATCAAGTTTTGCCAGTTCAAACGCTGCCCTAGCTGATTCATATTGAGCCGTAATTTTGTCGTAGGTATCATCACTTACTAGTTGCTTGCTGTAGACTTTGTTTACTTTACTCAGTTCTTTTTCAATCCCTTGTAGATCAGCAGCCGCCCGCTTTAGATTGAGTTCATATCTTTGCGGGTCAAGCTTTGCAAGTATTTGACCTTTTTCGACATAATCGCCCTCTTCCACCATTATTTGTTCAATTATGCCGGATGCCCTTGCCACCACAAAGGCCTCTTCTTTTGCTTCAAGCACGGCAGTCGTAGAGTAATTAGATGAGATGTCACCTATTTTCAATTTCGCAACTTCTACAGGAACAGGTATTATTTTCTTTTCTTCTGCAACTTCGTTTTCTTTAGTTGCTTCAGCTTGGGAACATCCATTCAAGGCGCTCATCGATAGCAGAAAAAGGGCTGATAACAATATTTTGGCAGTGATTCGATTTGATGCGGTTAAATTTCCGCTATTGCAATGTGTGTGGCTCATAGTGAATTCCTGTCTGGTTTTTATGCTTTTTTATTAAGTCGAGTGGCAACTAAAAAAGGTTTAGTTCTGGTTTTACAAATTTTGGAGACATCTTTTTATGCCACTGGGTAATAGCTCTGGTTAAGCATTGCATGTGCCAAAATAGATTTTACATATAAAACATAAACTTACGCTTAATAGGTTATTTATTAGATATTAGTAAAAGTCTTATTTGAGCAATTTAGCTAAATTTTAGTAAAAAGCGCTACTTATCAAATTTTGTGAGTTGTAATAGACATAATGATCAAAATTAACAACATTAAGATAGGACAGTCCGTTTTGTATGTGGGTTACACAAAAGAGTCCTTTCCATGTCCGTACTTTTTATTACAGGTTATCAATAGAATTTATCTATTCATTCCAAATCAGTAGAAAGGCCTAACATTCTTTGTACCTTTATCACACTAGACGTTGCATACCACATTACTTAAATGTTGCTAACTTGTTGTAGATAATAGGTTTAGTGCGAAGGAAGTTTCAGTAATTTGCGGTTACATTTTAGAACATGACTTTTATTTGAGCCTTACCAACTTTCTCATTATACTGAAGTGTGATGTCGTTTAGCTAAACTCGACGACATCACACTTCAAATGCAGAACAATAACAAAGGATACATATGAAGGCTTTTCTAGTAAGTTTCATTTTACTCACTTTATCCCAACCGTTAATTGCTAGGGCTGACACCCAGCCAGAGTGGATTCGGTACACTAGCATTTCTCCAGATGCTCAAACCATCGCGTTCACTTATCGCGGCGATATTTACAGGGTGAGCGCCAGCGGGGGGAACGCTGAGCGTTTAACGTTTCATAATGGTCACGATTTTTACCCAGTCTGGAGTCATGATGGAAAACAAATCGCCTTTGCCTCAGAGCGTTTTGGCAATTTCGACGTTTTTGTAATGGACGCTTTGGGCGGTTCAGCTAAACGCCTAACCTATCACTCTGGGGATGAAATACCTTTTAGTTTTACTAGAGATAATAAATCTATTGTATTTAAAGGTGTTCGAATGGACCTGAGTACACATCGCCACTATCCATCTTCAAGACATCCTGAACTCTATTCTGTGCCAGTGGACGGTGGCAGAGTGGATCAAATATTCACTGTAGCCGCGCAAAAAATTAATTTTTCGACAAATGGCAATGAATTTGTGTATCAAAATAACAAAGGTGCGGACAATTATTGGCGAAAACATCATACCAGTTCAGCCACGAAAGACATATATAGATACAATTTAGGGACACAAAAACATCAAAAACTCACTTCTTTTGAAGGTGAAGATAGAGACCCAGTCTACTCATCGGACAACGAAAGTATTTATTACCTAAGTGAAGAAGAAGGCACATTTAATGTGTTTACACTTAATTTAAATAGACCCAATAGAACGAAACAGCTAACAGATTTTGAATTACACCCAGTACGATTTTTATCAAAGGGACAAAGTAATGGGTCAGATGTTCTAGCGTTCACCCACCACGGCGCTGTTTACACCATGAAAGTCGGAGATTCTCCTAAACGAGTCAATATCTTAATACGCACCCAAGACAATCAAAATCAATTTGATGTCAAACGAGTAAACGGTGACATCACCGAAATGTCTTTATCGCCAAATGGTGAGGAAATAGCCTTTATTGCACATGGTGATGTGTTTGTTTCATCTAAAGATGGGTCTTTTACTAAACAAATTACTCACACTCCAGCGCAAGAACGATTCGTTTCATTTTCTCACGACGGCGAGTATTTAGTATATTCTTCTGAACGCCAAAGTAATTGGTCCATTTTCAAAGCTGAAAAAGCGAGAGAAAACGAACCTTTCTTCTATGCCTCTACTCTTATTAACGAACAACCATTGATAGACATAGGCGCAGATACTTATTTACCCAAAATATCGCCTGATGGCCAATATATAGCCTACATAGAAGACAGACGCACACTTAAAATCAAACATCTTGAAACAGGCGATACTCGCGTGCTTGTTGAAAGAAAAGACATGATTCACATGCGAGATGGCGACCAAGACTTTGTGTGGAGCCCGGACAGTCAGTGGATCTTGTTTACTTTTGATAAGCTTTTAAATAATTCTGATATCGCATTGGTTAACGTTAGTTCTAAAGATTCAAAAAGAATCGTCGTTCCTAGTGGTTTTTATGATTACAAACCACATTTTGCAAATGGAGGGAAGCAAATAATTTGGTTTTCTAATAGAGATGGTATGAGAAGTTACGCCACCAGCGGTCGAACACAATATGATGTTTATACTCAATTCTTAACACAAGAAGCTTGGGAAGAATTCAACTTAAGCGAAGATGAATTTAAACTGGTGAAAGCAGTAGAAGCAGCCAACAAGCCTAAAGACGATGAAGACGAAGACTCCGAAAATAATAAACAAAACAAAGATGCAAAAGAATCGGCAGATGAAACGGCTGAACCATTAGATATTCAATGGGATGATTTAGATAAACGAATAGCAAGACTTACAATTCACAGTTCAGTCTTGAGCGACGCTGTCCTGAATAAAGACGCAAGCAAGCTTTATTATCTAGCTCGGTTTGAAGGAGACTATGACTTATGGGAAACCGATACTCGAACCAAAGACACTAAAAAACTTGTTACCTTAGGCGCTAGCAACGGTAGTTTGATGTTTAACGATGACTTCAGTGAACTCTATATGCTAAGCGACGGAAGCATCAAGACCATTGACTTCGAAGGCGGCTCTGCCAAAACAGTGAGTATTAACGAAGACGCCAGAATCGATCTTAAGGCACAACGAGAGCTTGCTTTCGAACATGTTTGGTTACGAACGTCAAAAATATTCTATGAGCCAAGTTTCCACGGTGTTGACTGGGAACTGATGTTTGACGAATATCAACCCAAGGTCAAAGACACATCGAACGGCTGGGAGTTTACTGAGCTATTAAGCGAAATGATCGGCGAACTGAACGTATCACATGCAGGCGCTAGATATAGAAGTAACATTGATAACGCAGATGAAACTGCCTCACTTGGGATATTTTATGATTTTGACCATACCGATGACGGCATTAAAATTGTCGAAATAATTAACGGGGGCCCTTTAGACAGAGCAGCATTTGATATAGAAGCGGGCATGGTAATTGAGAAAATTGATGGCATGACCGTTACACCTGATATGGACTGGCACAAATTGCTCAATCATAAGGCCGGTAAATTTGTGCTGATAGATATCAAAGGCGATGGTGAATCAAAACAATACACCGTTAAACCAATTACACTATCTGAACAAAACCGTCTATTGTATGAAAGATTTGTCGACATAAATGAAAAAGAGGTGTTAGAAAAGAGTAAAGGGGAGCTTGGTTACGTTCATATTCCTGGCATGAGAGATAGTGCATATAGAAACGTTTTCAGCGATATGCTTGGCCGTTTCTATGATAAAAAAGGTATGGTAGTAGACACACGATTTAATAGCGGCGGTGACTTAGTAGCCGACTTGGCGATGTTTTTTACGGGTGAATCGTTTTTAACCTATGCCACTGAAGACAAAGTTGTGGGAGGTGAACCAACGTCCCGCTACACCAAACCTGTTATAACCCTGTTTAATGAGAACATGTACAGCGACGGGCATTGTTATGCCAGTGGCTGGACTGACTTAAAATTAGGTAAATCTGTAGGAATGCCGGTTCCTGGAACATGCAGTTTTGCTGGTTGGGAGGCTTTACCTATGGGAGGCTTCTGGGGTGTAGTGCCTATCAGTGCAAAAAATCAAGAAGGTGAATGGTTGGAAAACAATCAAACCTCACCAGATATTCTTGTTGAGAACGAGCCTGGAGTAAGAGATTTCGGACAAGATCAGCAATTAGAAAGAGCGATAAAAGAGTTGCTGAGAGACGTAGATTAATTAACGGCATTAAAAAAGCTCCTAACAATAGGAGCTTTTTTTATTCAAATTAATAAAAGTTATACAGCAACTTTCATTTTAGATGCTACTTCTTCGCTAGCACCTTTGATTACTTCACCAGCTTTTTCTTGTGCGCCAGTTACTAAAGCATAAGCTTCTTTAGCAGAATCTGTCAGTGTCGCTTGTAAAGACTCAAAGTAAGCTTTTTGAGCTTCAGCAAGGCTCATAACATCTTTTTGTTGACCAGCTGTTTCTACGAAAGAAACGCTGCTGCTTAAAAGAGTTGAGAAAAGTGCACTTTGCTTTTCAGCTAAGTCTTGTAAAGTAGCCATGCTTAATGAAGCTAATTCGTTAACTGGCTTAGTAGATGCTTCTAGTTGCTCATTGATTTTGTCAAACATTGCAATTCCCCTTAAAGGATCATAAAAATAAAATTAAAACTTACCCTTTTAAAACCAACGGGCATATACCTATCGATGTTTCGCCACACTGGTTTAAACTATTTTGTTGCAGTGCAACATTTGGTATGACTCAATAATAATCAATTACAAAATGAAATCAAGCGTTTTTTTGTTGCAGTGCAACATTTTTTGCTTTTTTTGTCTTATTTAACCTTATATCATTGTTTTTACTATTAAATTATTTATTTAATACGATCGTCTTAGCTGACTATTCAAGAAGCGACGCTAGTTTTCTTGCCAGCATCTTCTCAATTTTATAATTTTAGCCTTGTGTGCATGAACAATATATTCAATAGTCTACGTATTCCATTTTTAGAGTAAGCCGATGAAATATAAAATTAAGCAGAAGATTCTAAGTTTGACCGATAGCTTTAACATTGAAGATGAACGAGGAAAATTAGCGTTTACTGTTAAGGGGAAAGTTTTTAGCATTTCAAGTAGTCAAACTATGTTTGATCATACCGACTCTGAAGTGTTAACGATAAAGTCCAAATACTTATCACTCCGTCCAGCATGTCGAATATTGAATAACAAAACCGGTGAGTGGTTAGTTAAAAAACACTTTTGGCCATTTTGGACCACTCGTTTTTCAATACTTACGCCCAATGGTAGGCTTGAAATTACGGGGGATATACTACAACACGAGTATGAAATTCGCCGTTATGGACAATTAATTGCTAAAGTCTCAAAGACATGGTTTAGCTGGTCTGATACGTACGGGGTAGATATATATCTAGCCGAATGGACGGCTCAATTACTGGCCTCAGTGATTGTAATTGATAGGATACAGCACAGCGATTCTGACTAATGGCTTAATAATGCGCTTGCACTATCCGTTTTTTGGTGTGTTGTAAATTAGAGCACACTAAAAAAGCCGCGGACAATTTGTTGATAGTGACTTGTTAAGTGCATTTTGAGTATACTGTCGTTGATGAAGTGAATAGGTGGTGCAAATTTTTTAATTTTCATTAAAATTGGCGAATAGGTTAAATATCGCACTGTTTCTTACCAACTGGCAATGCATAGTATGTGTCGGTGCTAGCCCAGATAACATGGGCTAAATGATAATAGCAAGCTCAGGTTATCCCCTGTTTTAGCCAAAATTAAAATAACAATAAAAAGGTGGCAGTCAGTTGTTTATTAATCTACATAAATTAATTTTTTCTCGAAATCAGTCCACTATTATAGCCAACGTGTCTGGCAGTGCTCGTTCATTGGTACTAAACGATTCTGACTTAGTTATTATAGAAGCCTTATCACTGCAAAAAGACGAAGCAGAACCTTCCTCTGTTGTCGAACAAGCCATGCAGCACAGCTTGTTTAAGTCGCAGTTTCCAAATATGACAAGTACGCAATTATTAAAACGCTTGGATGAATACAAATCTGTAAATCTTGTTCTTGATAGACCGACCGAAAATCCGCCTTATATCTCAGCAACAGCAATTGAATGTAATGATATTCAGGCGACTTTTGACCCGGCTTCGCCACTGCGACTCACCACTCATTTTGGCGTGGTTCTCAGTAGCACAGGGTTCGCAATATGGTCAGTTAAAGACAACTGTTTTTATCAACTCAATGCTCAGATTGTTGCGCTTTTATGCGCATTTCACGACGGGCAGACACCTCAACAAGTATTAGATGAAAAGAAACCCATAGGGATAGAGCCAATAGAATTGGATAAGCTCATTCAATTAGCCATTGAGCAGCATTGGTTAACCGATATCAAACAAAAAATAACTCAATCAGAAGAGTTGCTTGAGCCCTTTGATACAGACACTGATACGGGTATCGGTTTGGCCAAGTCATGGGACAAATTAGCAAAAGAAGATAAAATCCCTGTGTACTTTGTGCCGCATATGGAAAACCACTTCCCACTGGCCCTCGGCGTTCTATTCAGTGCGCTGCTAAGGCATAAAGACGGTGTATTACTTACTAAGTTTCAATTTATTCCTCTTAACTACTTGCCTCCTAAACAGCTATTCGATGGTCCTTATCGCAAATTCGGGGCCGGCATTTGGTTATTTTCAAACTATATGTGGTCTATTGATATCAACATGGAAATTAGCCAGGCAATCAAAAGACACAGTTCACATAATTTTACTATCCATGGCGGGCCTAGCACTCCTGATTATCAGCAGGCATGTGAAGACTTTTTACACGAGCACACAAGCGTTGATATAGCAGTGCACGGTGAAGGCGAAGTAACTATCACTGAAATTTTCGAATGTTTGGAAAAATCAGGGCGCGGCTCGATTGAAGCCGATGTAGTCAAATTATCCAAGGTAGGAGGCTTGACCTATCGCGATATATTGACTCAACGTCTGATACGCACCGGCCCAAGAGAACGGATGAAAACGCCCGACGATGTGCCATCTCCCTATTTAAACGGACTTTTTGATGGTTACCAAGGTCGTGTTGAAGCTGCGATTATTGAAACCAACAGAGGCTGCCCATATGGTTGCACTTTTTGTGATTGGGGAAGTGCGACGAATCAAAAGATCAGAAAATTCGATTTAGACAGAGTAAAAGATGAAATTGACTGGATTGGTAGAAATAGAGTTCGGGTGCTTTGGATTGCCGATGCCAACTATGGGTTGTACGACAGAGACATAGAAATTTCACAATTTATTGTAGACACGAAGAAAAAGTACGGTTTTCCCAAGGAAATTGTTGTCAACTACACAAAGAACTCTACTTGGCGTTTAGTCGAAATCATCAAAATTTTTTCAAAAGGAGGCATTATTGGCCAGGGTATTATTTCGATCCAAACTACCGATGAGAAAACACTCGAAGTAATTAATCGAAAGAATATTCGCACTCAGAGGTACGATGAACTGGCTCAAGCGTTTACTGACTTGAATTTGCCATTATCGACCGACCTGATGATTGGTTTACCAGGGATGACAGTAGAATCCTTCACAGCCGACTTGCAACGATATATGGATATGGACGTTGCGGTGAAAGCCTACCCTACTCAACTGCTTCCTAATAGCCCAATGGCGGAACCCTCTTACATAAAGAAGTATAAAATTAAAACCGATGAGCATAGCTTTCTTACCTCTACTTATAGTTACACTCTGGAGGACAGAAACAGAATGCTGTCGCTTTATCAGGTATACGTTATGGCTGATGGCTACAGTTTATTGCGCTACGTTATGCGATTTTTACAGTGGGAGCACAATATCCAGTGCGGGGAATTTATAGCCAATTTGCTAGATGATATTACCGCGCAACCTGATGCCTATCCATTACTTGCTTGGTCCGTAAGGTATTTTAACAAAGACAAATCCATGCCAAGTGGATGGGCACAATATTACCAACAAGTGAGCCAGTACGTTTGTTCTAAATACGGCATCGAAAACGATAGTGCGCTTGAGACCGTTATAAAAGTAAATCAGTCCTCCATGCCCGATGATGCACTTGACTATCCACTAACTGTTGAATTACCACACGATTTCGATTCTTACTTTTCTCAACCGAAAGACGCTAGAAAACCATTGTCTTCGTTTAGTTCGGCGTCAATGCAATTTACTGACCCCAATCGACTTGCTACCGTCGATTTAGATGCCGCCCAATACGATACACATCAATATTTTTGGGAATTGCACAGCAGTGTTGCTAGAGCAAAATCAATTGCTGAGTTTGCCGCATAAGGGAGTATATTGCGTCAGAAAATAATTCTTTATTTTGTCCGACCACTTGAATAAAACTAGTGACTCTATTAGGTTAAGTATACAATTTTAATCCAAACCACACATGGAGTTTTAATGCGAATCGCAATTTTGTCGCGAAACCCTAAGCTATATTCCACCCGAAGATTGAAAGAGGCCGGCATAGAAAAAGGCTGTGAAGTCGATGTGGTTGATACCATGCACTGTTACATGGATATTACTAGTAATAAGCCTAGTGTTCGCTATAAAGGTAAGCCTTTACCCAAATATGATGCGGTCATTCCACGCATTGGCGCATCTGTTACATTTTACGGCACGTCTGTTGTTCGCCAATTTGAAATGATGGGGACATTCAGTATCAATGAATCAGTGGCGATTAGTCGCTCAAGAGACAAACTCAGATCTCTGCAACTATTGTCTAGGAAAGGAATTGGAATGCCCCGTACGGGCTTTGCAAATCATCCAGATAAAATTGATGACTTAATTAAAAATGTTGGTGGAGCGCCTGTAGTCATTAAACTACTGGAAGGAACTCAGGGTATAGGGGTGGTGTTGGCTGACACCAGCAAAACCGCTGAAGCTATCATTGAAGCCTTTATGGGATTAAATGCAAGCATATTGGTTCAAGAGTATATAAAAGAAGCTGGAGGCTCCGATATACGATGTTTTGTAGTGGGCGGTAAAGTGATTGCTGCAATGAAACGTCAGGCAGCGCCTGGGGAGTTTCGTTCTAATTTGCACAGAGGTGGAACGGCAAGTCTCGTGAGGTTGTCTCCTACTGAGAGAAAAACCGCCATTGCCGCTGCTAAGACGATGGGCCTCAATATGTGTGGGGTGGATTTACTGCGCTCTAGCTCAGGTCCGGTCGTAATGGAGGTAAACTCCTCACCGGGTTTAGAGGGCATTGAAAAGGCAACTGGAAAAGACGTTGCAGGCCTAATAATCGACCATATTTTAACCAACGCAAAGCCAAATAAGACTCGTACTATCGGAAAAGGTTAGATGAAAGATATCAAAATCGGTGGTGTGACGGTATTGCCTGGTGAGACTAAGCGAATACAATTAGAAATGCCCCCTTTGTACACCGATACGCAATTGTCAATTCCTGTGCATGTGCAAAGGGGCAAGCGCGACGGACCTACGCTTTTTGTCAGTGCGGCAATTCACGGAGATGAGCTAAACGGAATTGAAATAATAAATCGTTTGCTGAAAAGCCCTTCCATCAAGCGTTTGCGAGGTACGCTTATAGCAGTGCCTATGGTGAATGTTTACGGTGTTCTTAGCCAGAGCCGATATTTACCAGACCGTCGAGACTTAAATCGCTCTTTTCCCGGCTCGAAAAAAGGCTCTTTAGCTGGGCGTATTGCGCATATTTTTTTAAACGAAATTGTGGAGTTGTGCGATGTAGGGATAGACTTACATACAGGTGCAATTCACCGGAGCAATTTACCCCAAATACGAGCCAACCTTACCGATCCAGACACGTTAGAAATGGCGAAAGCTTTTGGTCTTCCCGTACTGTTAAATTCAGAATTGCGCGATGGTTCACTGCGGCAAGTGGCAAGTGAAATGGGCGTTAAAATGGTACTATATGAAGCAGGACAAGCGCTTCGATACGACGAATATTCGATTAGAGCTGGTCTTAGAGGGATCATCAATGTAATGCGTCATGTCGGAATGTTGAATAAAACAAAACGAAAAGGGCCAAATATCAGAATGTTTGTTGCCAAGCAAAGCGGCTGGGTAAGGGCAAACGAATCTGGGTTTGTAATGCACAAAGCTCAACTCGGAGATCATGTTGATAAAGGAGAGCTTCTTGCGACTATATCCGACCCATTTGGAGATACGCTCGATACCGTAGTCTGTCCTCAAGAAGGGGTAATTATTGGTAAGCAGAACATTCCTTTGGTCCAAGAAGGCGAAGCTATTTACCATGTCGCATATTTCAGAAAACCGGACTCAGTAGCAGAGCATCTGGAATTGATCCAAGATAATTTATTGCCCAGTGATATTGCTGAGTCATAGTCGCAATTTCATGAACGAATTCTATTAACCGAGCAAATAATATGAGTGAATACGACAACAAAATACTTGTTGGTGCATTAGAAAAGTGCAACTTGCCAGATTTGGGAATAGTAAATCTTGTTATACGCGTGGATACTGGTGCGGCTACGTCTTCATTACACGTTGAAAACGTTCGAGAATTTAAAAAGAAAAACGAAACTTGGATCCAATTTGATATTCATCCAGATGTCTACGACGTGGAGAAAATTACTCGACATAAAGCCAAGCTGCTCGCCCGAAGAAAAGTAAAAAGCTCGACGGCCACACTGGAAAGGCGTTATGTCATTGAAACTACATTCGTTATTGGGCAGCATAGTTGGCCCATCAATATCACTCTTACCGACCGCTCTGAAATGACTTACATGATGCTATTAGGCAGAGAAGCCATGCTCGACAAAATATTAGTCGACCCAAGCAGAGAATTTATATTTTCTTGTTAAATGAATGTTAATGCACTATAGTGCATTTTGTAAACTGTCTAAATGAGTTTACAGATGTAGCTTGGTAACGCTCTTAGTTTTATGGTGTGAGCAAGACCGAGTCTTTAATTATCGTATTATCTAGGAGCAAAATCTGTGATATTAAATCATTTATGGGGTATTTATACCCAGCCGAAAGAAGAATGGAAAACCATTGATCGACGACATGAAAGTTATTTCTCTTCTTTAAGTCACATTCTAATTATCTCACTTATACCCTCTGGAATGGCATATTATGCGTCAGCTTATTTAGGGTGGGACATAGGAGCCGGATCGACATCTGAAACCATTCGTCTAACCACTCAAAGTGCAATGGCTATGTCTGTGGCAATGTATTTTGGGCTTGTGTTTGGCGTAATCGCATTGGCAGCACTTGTGCATCGACTGGCTCGAGCATTTGAAACAACACCTACATATACGCAATGTCTCGAAATTGCTGCTTATACTGCAACCCCTATGTTTATGGCGGGATTTGGAGCGTTTTATCCTCAATTATGGTTCTTAATGATGGTATTTTTAGCTGGCCTTAGCTATTCGGTGTACTTGTTGTACACAGGGGTACCAATCATGTTGCATATCCCAGAAGATAAAGGCTTTGTTTTCTCAAGTTCGGTCGTTACCTGTGGGCTAGTACTTATGGTGATACTAATGGCTCTATCAGTAATTTTATGGAGCGTTGGACTCGGGCCTGAATATACCTAACCCAATAAAAACCTAATATTTAAAAATGGGAGCATTAAAAGCTCCCATTTTTATTATACATAGCGAAAAGATACAAATAAGCTCACCCGCGTTACATCATGCAGTGATAAGACATCCACTTAACGCTCGCCACTGTGTCTTAATGTATTTACTAGATTTTCAATACTATTAGTTGCTCATATTGTGCATCTCTAGATTACTTAGCTCAACTTGAACCGTAGGACTGCCCTTGGCCGCTTCTCCACGAGCCCTATCTATACGCTCTAAATAATGCTGATCAACGTCACCTGTGACGTAATTGCCATCAAACACAGAAGTCTCAAAGCGTTCGATGTTCGGGTTTTCTTCTCTAACCGCTTCAACTAAATCTTGAATATCTTGATAAATTAGACCGTCAGCTTTGATGCTTTCACAAATTTGCTGAGGCTCTCTGCCATATGCAATCAGTTCGGTTGCAGAGGGCATGTCAATGCCATATACGTTGGGGAATCGTATTTCTGGTGCTGCAGATGCAAAATACACTTTATTAGCACCTGACTCTCTCGCCATTTCAATAATTTGTTCAGATGTGGTTCCTCGAACTATCGAATCGTCAACAAGCAGAACATTTTTTCCTTTAAACTCTGAGGAAATCGCATTTAGCTTGCGCCGAACTGATTTACGCCTTTGCTTTTGACCGGGCATAATGAAGGTTCTTCCAATGTACCGGTTTTTTACAAAGCCTTGTCGGTAAGGTTTTTCTAAGGTAGTCGCAATTTGAAGGGCCACGTCCATTGAAGTTTCTGGAATGGGAATTACCACATCAATGTCTAAATCGGCCCACTCTCTTTTAATTTTTTCACCTAGCTTTCGACCCATATTTACGCGTGACGCATAAACAGAAATCCCATCGATAAATGAATCGGGGCGAGCAAAGTAAACAAACTCAAAGATACAAGGATGAAATTCAGCTTTCGGTGCGCATTGCTGTGTAAATAACTCACCAGATTCAGTTACGTAAACTGCTTCACCTGGCGCAACGTCTCGCACAAATTTGAATCCAACTGCATCTAAGGCAACACTTTCAGAAGCCACCATGTATTCGTCGCCAATAATACTGCTTCTTTTGCCTAATACTAAGGGTCGAATTCCATTAGGGTCGCGAAAAGCCACCATCCCGTGACCGATAATTGCAGCCACTACAGCATATGCGCCTTTAATTTTGGAGTGCACTATTTCAACGGCCTTAAAAATATCTTGGGGCGTCACATCTAGGCCGCTGTTATTGGTTAATGCATGAGCGAAAATATTCAATAAAATTTCTGAATCTGAAGTGGTATTAATGTGTCTACGCGCAATTTTAAATACTTCATCTTGCAGTTCTTCTGCATTTGTCAAATTACCGTTATGGGCAAATGCTATGCCATATGGTGAGTTTACATAAAAGGGTTGCGATTCTGCCGAGCTGGAACTGCCCGCTGTCGGATAACGACAGTGCCCTATTCCCACATTTCCTGATAAGCGCTTCATATGCCGTGTATGGAAAACATCCCTGACTAAGCCATTAGCTTTACGCAAGTTAAACATATTGTTTTCTATGGTCATGATGCCTGCGGCATCTTGACCTCTGTGTTGCAAAACAATAAGCGCATCATAAATCGATTGATTGACTGCTTCTTTGCCAACAATTCCAACGATACCACACATAGATATTTCCCGTTTTAAACAATGCAAAACCCTTTAGGGCATGACTTTATAAATATAACAAGCTAGTTTTCATTAAGAAAACTTGAACGGCCTTGCATAAACTCGAAAAACCATTCAATAATTAAACCAAATTCAGGCACTAACATTGAAGACGTCCACCATTGTGAATCAGAGAATCCTGTGAACGTGTCGATAAAAAATAATAAGGCACTAACAATCAGTATGCCCCTCAACGCCCCAAAAACTATGCCTAAGAAACGATCAGTCCCACTTAAACCCGTTGCTTTTACCAATTGAGAAATAAGGTAATTGATTAATGCTCCTGCAATTAAAGTTCCAATAAATAAAATTGCGATTGCAGATGCGTTTCTAAAGATCTCATCTTCTATTTGAGTCAACAGAACGGCAAGATTGGGATAAAACGTTCTCGAAATTAAAAATGCGACGACCCATATGGTCAGACTAATTGCTTCTTTAACGAACCCACGTACTAAACTAATGATCGAAGATAAAGCAATAACTGCTAATATAGTGAAATCAAACCAATTCATTTATTTTTTGGTTCCAAAACCGCCGAAAAGGCGTTACAGTGAAAATTCGCGCGAAGTTTATCAAATTTATCTAATTTGCGCTAACTTCAAATGGTGTAATTTTTCCTTTTAAATTGGTTAACTCTAACAAGTGCGGCAAAGCATCCTCCAATTTTTTTCTGTCCA
>CBFIBG010000045.1:0-4510 GCA_965660815.1 Glaciecola sp. | reverse complement strand
AAGCCTGTATATATAATTTCATGCTGCTTTCTCCTGTTCTAATTCTTCATTTTCTAACACACAAAGCTGAATATCTTCTTCGTCAAGTTTTATGCAGTGGCATAGTGCATCGTAATAACCTAGCCAGTAATCGAGCTTTTCAGTTGTGTTATATTCCATAAACATCTTTACAATGTTTATAGCTCGAAGTTGGTCAATAACGCGGCCTATCTCTTTTTGAGAGTCATATAATAACTGACCATCTGCCAAACCTTTTAAATATGTACTCATGCGACTCTCTCCATTGTTAGCCCATCGAAACAGGCATTGATAAACTCTTGCTCAAACTTTTCAAAGAACAAATCTTCGTCCAGGTCATCGGTTGAAAGACACTCGATTAACTGAATCTCTACTTCATCATTGTCGGGATATTCTGAAATCGCGGTTACTGGCGAACCAGTTTTAAAAATAAACTCGATTTGAAACTCAAGCCCACATATTTGTGTTTTTGTTTCGTGGTATGACATTTTGATTGCCTCCTTGTTAACTTGGTAATTAATTTAAGGCATCTTAAATATAAAATCAAGTATTATTTTAAGACTTCTTAAATATTTATGTAACAAGTAACACAGCGTGCGCTTTATGCGTTTTTGAACAATGAAATGTCGTATTTTAATAGAGAGGTAAGAATTTTAATTTTCTTAATGGAAAGGTGGCCATCTTTTTCAGCTCGTATTAAGAGTTCAATGTATTTATCTAGTTCATAACTATTCTTTGGCTTGGTTGTGTAGCCTGGTGATATTTCGTTTACTACAGATGCTATATGTTCGCCATTTTGTATTTGCTGATAACTGTAAGGTTTATCTGTATCAAATAACCCACTTTTTATTTTTACATCTAAACCAAAATCACTCTGCAAGACGCTCATCAGGTTCAAAAGGTTAGTTCCGTCAGGCTGAAATTCATCACGCTCCCATCCAGACACAGTTACATGGGAAACCCTTAATACTTTTGCTAAGTCGCCTTGTGTTTTAAATCCTTTCTCTTTTCTTTTTTGCTTTATCTTAGAACCCAATAACATAGTTAATCCAATTATTTTTTAAGTTATGTTAAAACAACTTGATTTTATATATCTTAAATATTATTATTTTAAGAAGTCTGAAATTAACCGAGCAGGGATAAGATGAAAAAAACAGAAGCAATTGAGTATTTCGGCTCAAAAACAAAATTAGCAAAAGCTTTGAATGTAGCTCCATCAGCAGTTACTCAGTGGGGTGAAATTATTCCTTTAGGTCGCGCTTATCAACTAGAGAGCATTACCAAAGGTAAGTTAAAAGTTAAACAGCAAAATTTAAGTAAAGCCAGTTGAGCATTCGGCCTTAAACGAGGTAATAAGCATGTACCAGGACCCAAAATTAATTAAAAAGCACCAGATAAAAATCAGTGTTGACGATGAAGTCAATGAGCTATTAGAGGCGCTCACTAATGCGTCAGGCGGACAAAAATCGGTTGTAGCTCGTGACATTCTCATGCGTGGATTAGCTCAGTCGGTTAAGTCTATGTCCAATAGAAACATATCTTCTAAAGTCGTGGAAGGTCAATAAAAGCACAAGTTAAAGGATATAGCATGTACGAAATAGTACTTGATCTGAGTGATGAAGAAATGCAAGAGATTGAAGCGTTAGCATCTAGTTATGATTGCACAGTAGACCAACTAGCAACCGCTATTTTTAAAGATAGGCTAGATGCTGACTTGGCAGAGATAACGCCAACTACGGCACTAATGAACCAGTTAAAAGCAATTTGAAGATAATAAAGAGTACTGAAAATGTACTCAAAAGTATTTTGGAGACCGATGGCAGATCGGGTTTTAGTTAGGTTAGGGAAAGTTCCGTCCATTTGCTACCAACCTAGCATCTAAAACGCCTAGATTAATAATAATCTGCAAGCTGACATGTGTATTTAAACTGGTGGCCCGCCAGTAGCGACAGAGGGCAAATTTCAGACAATAAAAAAGGCCATTACAGTGCGTGAACACTAGGCCTTAATTAAAAACAACGAGGTAATTATGGGTAATTTAGCAGAAATTGTCAACATTCAACAAGGCAGGCGTTATATGCCTAGTAAAAATGGTTATGTGTCACTATGGCGAGATATACAAAAACAAGAGTGGTACAAGGATTCGCAAGCTGTTCATTTGTTCATACATTTGATGACCACTGCGACACAAAAAGACAAAAAAACAGTGTTTAAAAACGTAGAAATTTCACTTAACCCAGGTCAACTTTATTTGACATATCCTATGTTAGAAAAGCACACTGGCATAACGAAAGAAAAAGCAAGAAGATTGCTAAATAAGTTCAAAAAACTAAATCAGATAACCGTTAAACCCCTTAAAAAACAAGGGCTAGACCTAGGTCAGTTGGTTACAATTTTGAATTGGGAAAAGTGGCAAAAAAGCGACACCCTAACCGACACCCTACCCGACACCCTGAGCGTAGCAGAAATAAAGGCATTGAATGGGTATGCCGACACCCTACCCGACACCCTACCCGACACCCAAAACAATAATGTATATAACAATAATACTATAGTATCTAAAGATACTTGTATTTCGCAAAGCGAAAAACGTGAACAAATACCAAACGGTTTTTATCAATCAATTGCAGATTTATACAATGAAACTTTTCCAGAATTACCCTCTTGTAAAACATTAAGCCCAGCAAGAAAGAAATCAATTAAAGCCCGAACTTTAAACGAATTTAAAAATATCCCTACAGCTTGGAATAGATATTTTGATTACATAAGAAATTCTTGTGAATGGATGTTAAGTGGTAATTACAACATCAACTTTGATTACTTGATTAGACAAAAAAATGTAATCCAAATTATGGAGGGCGCAAAGAATGACCGTAAATAACCCTCCAAGTTCACCAGACTCAGAACAAGCATTGATTGCTTGCATTGTTCAACATGGAAAGACCGAGCAAGCCGTTCGTGAAGCTATGGACAGAATTACGCCAGAAATGCTCTATTTTGCTAGAAATCGAGAAATTTACAAAGTTTGCCAAAACCTTAAAGTTATTGATTATGGTTTGTTAGCTCAAGAGGCAAGCAAGCAAAACTCAACAATCGATTTAGCTTATCTAGTGGAGATTAAAAGATCTTACACACCACTTAAAAACTTAAAGTCGCACGTTAGTTCAATAATCAAAAGCCACTATCAAAGAGAGCTTATATCGATTGGTGGTCAAGTTGCAGAGCAAGCTCTAGCTAAGCAAGAGCCTATCGACATTAAAGATTATATTTTTCAACAACTCCAAAGTATTGAGGATTCAAGCGGATATCAACTCAAGAGCTTAGCTGAATTAATGCCTGGTTATTTTAATTTACTGCAAGACAGAGCGGAGAGAAAAGAGCGCGTTATTGGTGTTGAAACAGGCATTACAGACCTAGACAAGCAAATTATCGGGATTGATAAAACATGGCTAGTTGTGCTGGCTGGTAGGCCGTCAAACGGCAAATCGCTCGTAGCTCAAATGATTGCAAATCACATATCCAGAAGTAAGCCAACAATCTTTTTTAGCTTAGAAATGGGAGAAACCGAGATATTAGATAGATTGGTTTGTTTAGAGACTGGCTTTGATGAAAAAGACGTAAGGCAAGCTCTTCTCAGTGACGAAAAGTTAATGAAGTTGAAAAATTTAACTCAAGAAATCAAGGACGGTAAGCTCAATCAGTTTATCGACACAACGCCTCAACTATCACTTAACCAAATAAAATATCGATGCAAAGAATTTAAAAAACAAAACCCTAATGCAGGGTTAATTCAAATTGATTATTTAGGGTTGATGGAAAGTAACAGCCAAAAATACTCAAGGCATGATTTAGCTATTGCAGATATAACCAAAGGTTTAAAAGCTATGGCGAAAGAATTAGAAATACCAGTAATGCTCCTGGTCCAAGCAAATAGAGATGCGGATAAAGCCAAGCGTTTAGGTATGCACAACCTTGCAGACGCAGCAGCCATTGAACGAGATTCAGATTTGGTTCTGTTCACTCACAGGGATGAAGTGAACGACCCAGACACAAATAAAAAAGGAATTATTGAACTTACTCCCGCTAAATTTAGGCATGGAACGTTCGACCATGACGTTTACTTGAAAAAAAAGTCATTTGGCTATGAGTGTGTTAACCCAGCATCATATAAGCAGCCTAAAAAAACATATTCAAAAGGTTTTGATTTGGATGGTGCAGCATGATCCATTATCACGGAACACCTATAGGGGGTTCAAAAATAGATTCAGCTAAGTTTTTAGTAGCTCGGCATGCACTTGTATCTTTTGCATACCCCAGTCAATTGCCCGAAGTAATGGAATATAGCCAATCGTTCATTCTTGATAATGGCGCATTTACAGCATGGAAAAAAGGAGGCCGTATAAACATTATGGAATATGCAACATGGGTAAATGGCGTTTACAAACACCCCAATTTTGACTGGTGCATCATACCCGACATAATTGACGGAACA
>CBFIBG010000044.1:0-2421 GCA_965660815.1 Glaciecola sp. | reverse complement strand
GCCAAATACTGTCCTACTAGCTCATCACTGAGTTTAGTCATTGGCCCTTTTGATACCACATGGCCTTTATCCATCAGCAAGCCTTCGGCGACTGCGCGGGCGAGCGGCACCTTTTGCTCAATCAAAACAATAGTCATATTTTGTTCTTTGTTAAGCCGGAGTAAAACGTCTCTAATTAACTGTACTATGTTGGGTTGTATACCTTCGTTTGGTTCGTCCAAAATTAGCACTTCGGGATTTAAAACAAGCGCCCTAGCGATTGCTAATTGTTGTTGCTGACCGCCAGACAGGTCGCCTCCACGTCTATGCAACATATCTTTTAACACCGGAAAAAGCTTGTCACTGTAGCATATCTTTTAATATCAAAAAAAGCTTGTAAATATGCTAAGGTATTAGACTACTTTTCAGACGATCACAGATTAAATCAACCTAAGCAAGTTGGCAATCGGTAAGTGATCGAGTATGAGTTCGAGCTACCTCAGAAACGAGTGCTTTTTCCAGTCAGAAATTAACGATGTTTTTTTTAAATGTATGATTCTCTAAAAAAAGATTAATAACAGTTGGTGTTTACAGAGATATTCAAACCCTGCACTAACGTAAAATGAGATAAACCTTTGCGTTATTTATTATTGATGACAAATTGATTAAGCATGGAACATGCATCATTGAAAGTCTTTCTACTATATCGTGCTTTTTATAAGTGACATTGAATTTATCACTGGGCTGCTACTTTACAATGCTATAAAAAAAATTATACTCAAGTTAGATGAGCAGTTTCTTACATATAGTAAAAATAAATTTAAAGGAATAAAAATGAAACACTTATTTGCAATCATCTCCGTGACAGTGGCAAAATTTTTATGCCTTCTCGCGTTCAGTTTGCCAAGCCAAGCGGCTTTAGCAAACAAAAATGCGTTTTTTGAACAATATCGCACCTACCAAACCTTAGTTGAAAGCACTCAAGACGAAGAAATGCTTGCTAACTCTGCAGTTAACCTAGCTAAGCAAGCAAAAGAAGTGTTTGGGCCTACTCATATAAACACTATTAATCTCACTATTTCGGCAGCAAATCACTTCCGCAATGCAAAAATTAATGACAAAGCACTCAAATTGTACGATGAAGCTCTGGGCATGTATAAAAACAGCGACGAAAACCGAGAGTTAGACTTTGCTGGTCTATTGATTGAGGTTTTATCTACCCAACCCCGAACGTTGTCCATTCGAGACCAAGCGAGACTATCAAACGATTTATATGACATCCTGCAAGACTACTTCGTAGAAGACGAACCAACCGAAGAAAATATAGCCAATTCTTTGATGATGTTTAACAACTTAGTTGAAAAGGGAACTATGACTCGAAAAATGCGCAGTTTACTTGGCCTAAGCAAAACTTTGGTCAAATTAGCAAATGCGGAAATCTCACCAAAGTCTACAGCGTTAGTGCGTGCAAACTTTAATGTCGCAAGAGTAGCAGAAGCACACAGTAAGAAAAGCGAAGCAATTTCGTATTATTCCAAAGTGATTCATATTATTGAACAAGAACTGGATTATGATCATCCATATGCTTTGGTCTCACATGCTAGGTTGGTGTCTTTGTTTGAATCCAAAAGGAACTCAGAGGAAGCCACTAAACACTGTGTCGCCATTGGAAAAATGAAGCCATGGGAAGACAATATCGAGCCTACCCCGCTGTTCCGAGTGGACCCCAAATACCCTGTAAAATATGCCCGCCAAGGAATTGAAGGTTTTGCGGTCATTTCATTTGATATTACCCCATATGGGTTTGTAGAAAACATAAAAGTAGTGGAAGCAGAGAAAAAGCTTTTTGCACAGGAAAGCATAAAGGTACTTAAAAAGTGGCGATATGCGCCTAAGTTTGTAAATGGAACAGCCACTACAGCAAAGGACATAAAAGTTAAGATGGAGTTTACTTTGGGCTCTTCTAAGCAGTCTTCTTTAGAAAACTCTTAGATATATAACCGCATCACTAACATGCTGACAGTCTATTACGGGCGGGTCTTCTAATCAAAGCCCCTGTTCATCTGGCATAATAATTCGCAACTTGTCGAACAAGGGTTCTCATTATAGCCAATCTTTCCAACAGATATAAAAAACCCGTCTTTCGACGGGTCTTTTATATCTGGCGGGAGGAATGGGACAAGTATGGGCACTGGAAAATAACGATAAAATTGACAGACATCTAAATTTTGTTACCTTTAGCAAAGAACCTAGATTGTGAATTAACTTGTTTGATTAGGTTGTTCCACATAGTCATTTTTCTATTCGATTTATCAAAATGATAGATTGCTTATAATTATCAAAGTGATAACTTGAGCTTTTTAAAGGTCCTAATTGTTTATCAATAAGTTCAACAATTCATGTTGGAAAAGGTTATGAATAGGACAATATGAATGTAAAGAG
>CBFIBG010000043.1:0-48371 GCA_965660815.1 Glaciecola sp. | reverse complement strand
AAGGCTGGTTGCCAAGAATGTAAGCAACTGGAGTGCCTGATAGTCTTTGCTTTATCGCCTCTAAAAATGAAGCCAGATTTTTGTTAGAGACTGAATCCTTTAAAAGAGTAAACTCGTTAAGCATTACCCAGCTTCGATTTGTGTCGGTGAAATGCTGAAACATGGTCAGACAATCCGTTCGACCATCTTCAATATCCAACATTGTAGATGCCTGTAGCGCATCGGTAGAGTGTTTTAGTAACTCCATGACGTGCATATTTCTAGCCTCGTCCAAAGACACAAATCTATTTGACATTAATCGCCTGCCAGCGATGCAAGTAAATCTGCCTGATGCTCTTGTCTAATAGGATCAAGCAACGCGCCTAAGTCCCCCGCGATAACATCATCGAGCTTATAAAGCGTTAAGTTAATTCGGTGATCAGACACTCTACCCTGCGGAAAGTTATAGGTTCTGATCCGCTCTGACCGATCCCCACTTCCCACTAGTGACTTCCTTGTACTGGCTTCTTCCTTATCGCGTTTTTCCTGCTCTATATTATTTAAACGAGCTTGTAAAACAGACATAGCTTTGGCTCTATTTTTATGTTGCGAGCGCTCATCTTGACATTCCACTACCACACCTGTTGGTATGTGAGTTAAACGAATTGCAGAGTCGGTTTTGTTTACGTGCTGACCACCTGCGCCTGAGGCTCTAAAGGTATCGACTCTCAAGTCTGCGGGGTTAATTTCAATTGCTTCAGATTCAGGGATAACAGGAAGCACCGCTACCGTACAAGCGGATGTATGGATTCTGCCCTGTGATTCGGTTTCAGGGACTCTCTGAACTCTATGACCACCAGATTCAAACTTTAAAATACCGTATGCACCTACCCCACTCACCTGAGCGATAATTTCCTTATATCCACCGTGGTCGCCCTCATTTGCGCTCATGGTCTCAATTCCCCAGCCTTTGGTCTCAGCGTACCGACTGTACATTCTAAACATATCACCCGCAAAAATGGCGGCTTCATCACCGCCTGCACCAGCGCGAATTTCCAAAAAGCAATCAGAATCATCATTCGGGTCTTTAGGTAAAAGTAATATTTGAAGGTTTGTTTCCAATTCTTCGGATAGTTTTTTAGCGTCTTTCAATTCTTCCTGTGCCATTTCCTTCATCTCTGCATCGTCTTCTTGAATCATTTCAAGTGCAGATTTAATATCTTGCTGACATTGCTGAAAAGAAGCAAACTGTTTGACTACTTCTTCGAGCTGAGAATATTCTTGAGAAAGAGCTTTAAACTTTTCCTGGTCTCCTATGACACCAGGATCTCCAAGCAAGGCTTGTACCTCTTCAAATCGTTCAACCAACGATTCCAATTTCTGTATAACTGAGTCTTTCATGATTTTCCTATATTCAACCTTACCGTTAGTGCAGTTCAGAGTATTCTTATTGAATCGTTCTGTAATGAGTTAAGATTGACGGTTTACATTCTATCTGTTGTTTTGATTCCGGCCGGACTGACGCGAAAATACATCTTCAAGTAAATCAAACGCTTTTGAATTAGGATGCTTAATTGCCTGTTGCAATGCTTTAGTTGGCGCATGCATCATTGTCTGGGTCAATTTGTGACTGAACTCTTCCAAAACTTTTTTGGGGTCTTCACCCTGCTCTAAGCGCGCCAGAGCGCGTTCTTCCAAACTTTGACGTATTGTAACAGCATCATCTCTATATGATTTAATTAAATCTATTTTTTTATGTTGCTGCTCCCAGGCCAATAATTGTGAGACTTGTTCATTGATTATGCTTTGTGCTTGCAGTGCTGCCTGTTCTCTATTCGCTACATTCTGCTGAACTATATGTTGCAAGTCATCAACGGTGTATAAGTATACTTCGTCAATATCGTCCACTTCATTTTCAATGTCTCTTGGTACTGCCAAATCAATCATGAGCATGGGTTTGTGCTTTCTGTGCTTCAGCGCAGAAGACACCATTCCTTTACCCAATATCGGAAGCGCACTTGCAGTTGAGCTAATAACGATATCAGCGTTTACTAATTTTTCAGGTATTTCACTGATTGTGATCGCATCTGACTCTACATTTAAACTACTGGCTAAGTTTTGGGCGTTTAATAATGTTCTATTGGCGACAGTCACTTTTTTTAGGTCATATTGAACGAGATGTTTCGCCACAAGGTCGATAGTTTCTCCAGCGCCAATGAGCATTACATGGCTACGCGATAAGTTGGAGAAGATTTGCCTTGCCAATTGAACGGCGGCGAAGGCTACGGAAACAGCGTTTGCGCCAATCTCTGTCTGGGTACGCACCTTTTTGGCAACAGCGAAGGTAGTTTGGAAGATTTTCTCGAACTTGGCGCTGACTGTCCCTACGTGTTTCGATTCTGAAAACGCTTGTTTCACTTGGCCTAAAATTTGAGGTTCACCAAGTATTAACGAGTCTAAACCACAAGCAACTCGCATTAAGTGTTCAATGGCGTCTTGTTGTTCACGACTATAGAGGTAATCTTCTAACTCGTGTAAATTTAAATTATGCAGTTTTGATAACCAAGCGGATAATTCTAAAATACTCGTTTGCTCACTGTTTGCAAAAATTTCTGTTCTGTTGCACGTGGATAAGATGACGATTTCACCATTATCTGTTGCTTTAGCATAAGATTTTAAGGCACCAGCAAGAGTAACGGGCGTGAATGCAACTCTTTCTCGAATTGCCACTGGTGCAGATTGGTGATTAATGCCTATGGCAATGAAACTCATGTATGAAGCGTTCAACTTGATTTAATAAAGACAGCGCATTGTAGACAAAAGCCTTAACAATTTAAAGATTTACACACATATTAAGGCTTTAAAGTAGCGATTTATCAGAATTTTTGTGACTACCCTGATCTTAATTGTAGTGAAAGCGATTTATACTATTTTTTATTATTGTCAGATTTATCTGAACTGTTGGAAGTCGTGCCATTTAAACCAGACGTCATAAGACCCATCATGAATTTTTGCATGGCTTCCATAGAGCCGGTGCTTCCATACAAATAAGGTTTAAGAAAAGCTTGCAAATCGTAACCTTCTGCTCCGGCCTCTATCTGGTCTTTCATTTTTTGCATCATTTCTTCTTGAAACTTTTGCACATCTGGCAGTCCCAATACTTTTCGAAGCTCTTCGGGTGTCATATCGATATCAATTTTGAAATTCATATCCTTTCCTCTGGTTTGACTAATCACCTCAAATCGTATCCTATATATAACAATATTTAAATCTATTTGTTACAAAGCTAATTTTTAGAGCCAAATATGGAATAACCATCAAATATTGGGGCAGTTGGTAAGATTATTTCAGTCGATATTTATATGCTAATTAGTGGATCTGCACTGCACGAGTAGAAATTTCGCCTATTTTACTTAAATGGCAAGACGTGCTTATTTCAAGGAAGCCAGCGAATTGGTAATTGCCTCCCGCAGCATAGCTTAGGCAGTCCAGCGCAGGCAACGCTTTTTGTGGCCGGAACGAAATTAAGCAATTTGTTAACTACAAACATTTACCACTTTCGCATGAGCAAAAATGTTTTCAGCTTTATCAGCGATGACTTTGATAGCCTTTCGATTTGGTAACCAAATATCTATAGCGTGATCACTTTTATTGAAAAGTGAAACGCAACTATCAGATATTTGAATTTTTACAATATCTGACCTTTTAACACGCTGTTTGAAGAAACGAGTGTCACGAGCAAAACTTGAAGGTGAAACAATGACAAAATCACCGTCAGGAATAAGAGCTCTATATGCAGTTTTTACATTGTGCTTATAACCCAAATACCCAAGTAAAATAATTAAAATATAGAAAAGTATATATGAATACACACCAATATTTCCTTTTATTCCCAGCTACTTATGTTTTTGTTAGAGTCCGTTTTCACTTACGAAGCCTTTAACTCTTCTCGGATAATTCGTCTTAACGCTTCTTCATCAACTGGCTTCGAGTTACAAGCTTCTCTTAGCGCGGCGTTAATTAGTGTTTGATAACCAATTCCCTCAACTTGTGCCTTTTATTTAAAAGTAGTGAACACATCATTATCCAGCATTATCGTGATTCTTGTTTTACCATCATTTTGTAGCTTGGATAGATGCGGAACATCTTTAGCCCTTTTAGCGTTTGAAAAATCATATTCTTTACTCATATTGTTTCATCTCATTACGTGTCGCTTTTCGAGCTGAAATCAAACGAAAAATTTTATCTTCTCGAAGTGTATAAACAACCACAAGTAGTCTATCTTTGCTGCTCATCCCTAAAAAAATTCACCTATGCTCATTTGCTGAATAACCGTCCTCAAAACTCAGCCCCATAGGATCAAAGAGAACGCTTGCCGCTTCGTCGAATGAAATACAATATTTTCTTAAATTTAATTATGCTTTTGACGGGTTATATTGAATTTACATGACTTTCAGGATGCATACTCAATGCATATATGTCAATTTAAAAAAAATACAGAACTTGAAAACTACACTAGTGACCCTAACGCCTGACTAACGCTTTAGCAGGGTATGGTGTGACCGTTGCGAATGCAAGTGGCATGACATGCTCTGATAATCTTTGTTCAGTCACTTGTTATGCTTCCTCTCTCGATCTAATATGTGTAAAGAAAAACCATTTATACACATAGGTGAAATGTGCGTACCAATATAGTAATCGATGATGAATTAATGTCGCAAGCCCTAAAAGCAACTGGCTTACAGACAAAAAAGGATGTTGTTGAACAAGGTCTTAAACTTTTAGTTCAGAGAAAGCAGCAACAATCAATCAGATCGTTGAGAGGAAAAATTAAATGGGAAGGTGATCTTGATGAAATGAGGGATAATGAATGATCTTCGCTGATACTAGCGTTTGGATCGATTACCTTAACGGCCGTATAACTAACCAAACCAATTTTCTTGACGATTATCTTGTTGCAGGCACATTAGCTATGGGAGATCTAAGTCTATTAAAAGCACAAAGCCAATTACTTTCGGGCAGATAATAAACACTTGAAATATCATCTAAGACCACCATCTCGCCTTATCTTTATTCTATTTATCATATCAGTGGTGCTAACCGGTTGCGTGTCTCGGCCACCAAATATTCCCGCAGGCAATACCTCGGTAAACCAAGATATAAATGAACTGCAGTCGTGGCAGTTAAGTGGAAAAATAGCTTGGATAACGCCAGAAGAACGAAAGAGCGCTTATATAAATTGGCAAACAAGCAACAATGATATAACGTTTAATCTAAATAATTTGTTAGGCGTAAATTTGGCAAGCCTGAGCACAAAAAACGGAGTTTCAACATTAAGCGCAGACGATAAAACCTTTTTTGGCGACTCAGCGTCACTACTAATATTTCAACAAACAGGCTTTAGAGTGCCAATTGAGCAACTCAAACATTGGGTAAAAGGACAAATACCCAACTCTGAAAATGATTATGCAAACATAAAAAAAGAAATAACATTTCGAACTGACGGTCTTATTAAATCATTGACTCATAATTGCGAATACTGCGATGTTTGGGATATAACCTACAACAACTATACTCAAGCTGAAATTAACCAAAACACTTATATTCTGCCCTCTTCTATCGAACTATTTAATCCAGCGCATCAAGCTCGCATTAAAATAAGAATTAGTGGTTGGAGCGGATAGACAGTCTTATGGAACATAACGTTCATTATTTTTCAAGTCCTGCTAAAATTAACTTGTTTTTGCATATTTGCGGCCGGCGTGAAGATGGTTATCACAACTTACAAACATTATTTCAATTATTGGACCAGGGCGACCGTATTGGTCTTAGATTGACTAACACCAATAAAATTACCCTAATTAATTCAATAGACGCGGTTGAATATAAAGATAATCTTATTGTAAAAGCCGCAGAGCTTCTGCTTCCATACAGGCAATCGCAACAATTGGGCATTGATGTATTCATTGATAAAAACTTGCCAATGGGCGGTGGTTTAGGCGGTGGATCATCTAATGCGGCAACTATGCTTATGGCGTTAAACATTGTCTGGGGATGTAAATTATCTCAAAGTAACTTAATGAAACTTGGTTTAAGTCTTGGCGCTGACGTGCCAGTTTTTATTAATGGTCATACCGCATTTGCACAAGGCGTTGGCGAGACGCTTTTTAATACTCAACAACCTGATAAGGTATTTTTAGTAGTCACACCAAAAGTCCATGTTTCTACCAAAACAATATTTACTCACAAAGACTTACCTCGAAATACTCAAATACTAGACTTTAGCCGATATACTTTTGAGGACACGCACAATGATTGCGAAAAACTGGTCTGCAAACTGCATCCCGAGGTTGCAAATCTACTCGACAGATTGATAAACTACGCTCCGTCAAGAATGACTGGAACTGGTTCAAGTGTTTTTGCAATGTTTGATACTCAACAACAAGCAAAAAATGCAATAAAACACCTGCCTGATTATGCGTCGGCCATTGTCGCAAACGGAATTAATGTGTCACCACTTATTAGTGAACTAGCGCAAGTTAAGTCACATTTTGAAAATAAGTTTTGATCAGACACAAACGCATTGTTACTAAAATTTGGGGTATAGCCAAGTTGGTAAGGCAGCGGGTTTTGATCCCGCCATTCGTAGGTTCGAGTCCTGCTACCCCAGCCAACACATTAAATACGCACCGAGGAAACACTTGTGCCTGATATGAAGCTTTTTGCAGGAAACGCTGTTCCTGAACTCGCCCAGAAAGTAGCCGAACGACTTTACACCAAGCTTGGAAACATGACATGTGGACGATTTAGCGACGGTGAAATAAGCGTAGAAATACATGAAAATGTTAGGGGATCGGATGTATTTATAATCCAATCTACCTGCGCCCCTACGAACGACAATCTAATGGAGCTAATTGTGATGATAGATGCATTCAGACGCGCGTCTGCTGGCAGAATCACTGCAGTTATCCCATATTTTGGCTACGCTCGACAAGACAGACGAGTACGATCTGCTCGAGTTCCTATTACCGCGAAAGTGGTGGCTGACTTTTTGTCAAATGTAGGTGTTGATAGAGTCCTTACAGTAGATCTTCACGCTGAACAAATTCAAGGCTTCTTTGATGTGCCTGTAGATAATGCGTTTGGAACACCAATACTGTTAGACGACATGTTTCAGCGCGACTTTGATTCACCTGTTGTAGTATCCCCAGATATTGGTGGCGTGGTGAGAGCTAGAGCCACGGCTAAGTTACTCAACGACACAGATCTTGCGATAATAGACAAACGTCGCCCGAAAGCAAACGTTGCTCAAGTGATGAATATTATAGGTGATGTTAAAAATAGAGACTGTATCATCGTAGACGACATGATAGATACAGGAGGCACTTTGGCGAAAGCTGCTGAAGCACTTAAAATGCATGGTGCAAAACGGGTATTTGCTTATGCTACCCATGCAGTATTCTCTGGTGCTGCTGCTAAAAATCTAGAAGAATCTGTAATTGATGAAATAATCATAACCGATAGCATTCCTTTACCTGAAGCTATGAAAACGCTAAATAAAGTAAAACAACTTACTTTGTCTGAGATGCTAGCAGAAACAATAAGACGCATCAGTAACGAAGAATCTATTTCTGCAATGTTTGAATACTGATAAAACTGAACTATTCATTCTTTTAAAGCTCATAGGTGGTAACTTATGAGCTTTTTATTTTGGAGCTTTTGAATTGAATACTTTACCTCGTTTATCATCAGCTTTTGCTCCAGTATTGTTAGTTTTGTTAGTGGGTTGCTCGTTTTCAAGCGTCGAATCAAGCTCAGATAAACAACAAGATGACACCAAACCTATGGGTCAAAATAGCTCTCATATACTTAACAATCAGTCGGGCAAGCCTGCTAAACTTGATGGAAAAGTCGAAAAGCACATGGAGCTAACTGGCACTATCGTATATCAAAATCTAGAGGGTGGTTTTTACAGTTTCATTAGTGACCACGGGGACAAATATATGCCCTTTGGGCTTGCTAGCGAACACAAACAAAACGGACTTATTGTAAAATTAATTGTCAGAAAAGTAGAAGATACGGTGTCTTATCAACAGTTTGGTGAACATGTTGAAGTGCTTAATGTGGAAGTATTAAGCAGTAAAGGGGTGGTGCCTAAGAATAAGGACCTTTGAAAAAAGCGAACCTTATCTTTTATCCATCGCCAATCATTCCTCGCCCCTTTTAGATGTTGAACAGATAAAAAATAATTCAAAATTTAATGATATATGTAAGCTGTACTCACTGAGCACAGTCTTCTTATGTGTGAAAAAGAATCTTTCAGTCTTTATTTTTAGAACTGTTTACCCAAAGTTGTATTTAACAAAAATCACATTTCTTGAACGCTGGAATTCAAACAATAATAATACCGCACACTAAAGCATAATTCATGATAGTAATACTTGTGACTTTATCTTAAAAAGTAGTGAGAAAATTAAATTCGATTTAGCATTTGCATTGCGTGGTTAGGATGGAAAACGTATTTACAAACAATCTTTAAGTTACTCTCACTAGTGAGGTTTTTATGCAACAATTTCAAGTTATCAAAACCAAAATAGAAGAATCAAGGATAGTAAATCAAACGTCTAGTCGTTCATTGGAAGAAAACGAAATAAGACTAAAAATAGAAAAATTTGCTGTGACCTCGAATAACATTACCTATGCGGTCGCTGGAGATAAACTCGGATATTGGCAATTTTTCCCTCCCCTAGAAGATATAGATAGCAAAGATAATGACAATAGTGTTTGGGGTGTCATACCTGTTTGGGGCTTTGCACAAGTAGTAGAGTCTAACAATGATGAAGTTAGCCTTGGTGAACGATTTTTTGGTTATTTTCCGCCAGCAAGTAATTTGATATTAAAACCTTCTAATGTAAACAAGCTAAGTTTTATAGAAAGTAGCGCACATAGAGTTCATCTGCCTGTGGCTTATAATATCTATAGGAAAGTAGAGCACCCTGCTACATTGACTAAACAAGAAGTTATGCTCAAGGAAAACGAGAGGATGTTGCTTTATCCGCTTCATGTCACATCATTTGCTTTGTATGATTTCTTTGACGAACACGATTGGTTTGGCGCAGAGCAAGTTATTTTGTTAAGTGCATCCAGTAAAACAAGTACTGGTCTAGCTTATGGTATTAAGCACAAAAGGCCAGACTTGAGGCAAATTGGAGTAACTAGTGCAAGAAATTTACCAGCAGTTGAAGGTCTTGAGGTTTATGACATAGTGTTGGATTACAAAAATTTACAACATATAGATAGTAATAAACCCACAGTAATTATTGACATGTCCGGGAACTCAGAAGTAATTAGTTCATTACATAAACAGCTCAAAGACAACATGAAATATTGTTCTAAGGTAGGGATTACGCATAAAGACGCTTTCTCGAATGAGCCTTTTTATATTAAAGAGAGGACGCATATGTTCTTTGCCCCTAGTCAAATACAGCAAAAAATTAAAGTACAAGGCATGCAGGCATTTAATTCAGAATGTACTCATTACTTAGAGCATAGTTACAAGCAAAGTAGAAATTGGTTAGAAATTGAAGAGCTCGCTGGACTAGAGGGGCTGCAACAAGTCTTTCTAGATATTTGCGGTGGAAAAATAGACCCAACTAAAGGTCTGATAGTAAAAATGGTTTAGTTGCAAAACTTTACTTTATACAAGGGTCGTCTGTAATAAACTTATAGTTACAGCAAAAAATATTAAGTAACAATGTTTTATCTAGTTAAGATGTTACAGAAGTCCCTGCCACAAGAAGAATAACACCAATGGTAAAAGTACCCCTCTCACTCTTTCTTTTCCATGGAGCCAGTTTAAGCTTTATCCAATAAGCGGCCTTAACGCTTACTTGAGGGATTGTAATCATTTAACTCACAATCCCTCAAGTGAGTCTGCATCGCCCAGCCCACCTGTTTGAGGGTCATTGTGGTTCTTATGCGTCAAACGTCATCCCGCCTTAGATTTAATTGGTATTTTTGTCGCTTTTAGATTGTACCGAATGCTTGCCAATGATAGAATGCGCCGCCGTTTATGAGCACCGGAGTGCTTATTTGACGAATTCGTTGGTTCTTGGTCGCAAAGAATCATAACTTTAACGTATTGAAACAATACTTACTTGGAGACATATAATGTCTGAAGCAATTTTTAATTTGGATGCTACTGTCCGTACAGATTTAGGGAAAGGTGCGAGCCGCCGCCTACGTCACACTGGAAAAGTACCAGCCATACTTTATGGTGCAGGTAAAGACCCTATCGCACTAACGCTAGACCACAACAAGGTAATTCAAGCACAAGATTTTGAAGCATTTTATTCTCATGTTTTGACTTTAAATGTTGATGGTAAAAAAGTCAGCGCACTTTTAAAAGACATGCAACGCCACCCTTATAAACCAAAAGTTACGCACATTGATTTTCAACGCGTTGTGGCTGGCGAAAAACTTCAAACAAATGTTCCTTTACACTTCATTAATGAAGAAAAAGCCAATTCAATCAAAATTGAAGGTGGGCATGCCGAGCACCACATGAACGATATTGAAATTACCTGTCTTCCAACAGACTTACCTGAATATATCGAAGTAGACGTTAGCGGTTTAGAATTGGGTCAAACGCTACATATTTCTGATATTACATTGCCTAAAGGCGTTGAGTCGGTAGATTTAGTGAAAGGCGAAGATCACGATTTAGCGGTTGTTACTGTTAAAGCTGCTAAAGGTCCTGCAGCCGAAGACGCTGATGAAGAATCAGAAGAAGACTCTGGAGACGAAGAGTAATCTTTAGTGTCTGATATCAAACTGATTGTGGGCCTGGGAAATCCAGGCCCCGAATACCAAGATACTAAGCACAATGCAGGTGCAATGTTTGTAGAAAGCTTAGCTTCAAGTTTTGCGATTTCGCTTAAATTTGAAGCTAAGTTTTTTGGTTTTACTGGTAGAGGGACCATAGCCGGACGCGATGTTAGGTTACTTATACCGACTACTTTTATGAATCTAAGCGGTAAATCAGTCGCTTCCATTTGCCAATTTTACAAAATAGGCATAGATGAGATCTTGGTCGCGTATGACGAACTTGATTTCGATCCAGGAGTAGCTAAGTTCAAGGTCGGTGGCAGTTCCAGTCAAAATGGTATTAAAGATATAGTCAGTAAGCTTGCAAACAACCGAAATTTTTTAAGACTTCGGCTCGGCATTGGCCACCCTGGAAACAAAAGCCAAGTGACATCATACGTGTTATCAAAACCGTCGGCTGCGGATCGAGAAAAGATTTTTGGCGCCATTGACGAAGCCATAAGATGCCTACCCATTATGTTTGAACAGGGTTTAGTCAAGGCTCAGCAACGTTTGCACAGTTACAAACCAAATTTATAATTATTAACAATTTTCAATACTTTTCGAGGCAATTATGGGATTTAAATGTGGCATAGTCGGCTTACCTAATGTCGGCAAATCTACCTTGTTTAATGCATTAACAAAGGCTGGTATCGAAGCCGCCAACTTTCCATTTTGTACCATTGAGCCAAATACGGGGGTAGTTCCTGTACCCGATACACGCTTAGATAAACTGGCTGCTATTGTAAATCCCCAACGAGTCATTCCAACTACAATGGAATTTGTTGATATTGCGGGCTTGGTAGCGGGAGCATCTAAGGGCGAAGGACTAGGAAACAAATTCCTTGCAAACATTCGAGAAACTGATGCAATAGGTCATGTGGTACGTTGTTTTGAAAACGATAATATTGTCCATGTAGCAGGCAAAGTAGACCCTCAAGACGATATCGATGTCATCAACACCGAATTAGGGTTAGCTGATCTAGAAACAACAGAAAAAGCTATTTTGCGTGTTAGTAAACGAGCAAAAGGCGGCGACGCAGACGCGAAATTTGAATTAAAGATATTGGAGAAAATATTACCTCATCTTAACGAAGGGAAATTATTGCGCTCTATTGATTTAAGTAAAGAGGAACTAGCGGCAATATCTTACGTCAACTTCCTCACGTTGAAACCCACTATGTATATTGCAAATGTAAATGAAGATGGATTTGAGAATAATCCTTATTTAGATAAAGTAAAAGCAATTGCCAAAGCTGAAAACGCAGTGGTAGTAAGCGTATGCGCCTCAATAGAATCTGATATTGCTGAGCTTGAGGAAGATGAGAAACAAGAATTTATGGAAGAACTAGGTTTGTCTGAGCCTGGTTTGAATAGAGTGATCAGAGCAGGTTATGATTTACTTACGTTGCAAACTTATTTTACAGCAGGGGTAAAAGAAGTTCGCGCTTGGACATTTCCTGAGGGAGCGACAGCCCCACAAGCTGCGGGTAAAATACACACGGATTTTGAAAAAGGATTTATTCGAGCTGAAATTGTATCTTACGACGATTACGTCAAGTTTAATGGTGAATCTGGTGCTAAAGAAGCTGGGAAATGGCGTTTAGAGGGCAAAGAATATATTGTCAAAGACGGTGATGTCATCCATTTTAGATTCAACGTTTAATTTAACGGATTAGTTAACTAACACAAAAGTCGCACTCACTGGCGGCTTTTTATTTTTTAATTATTTAGCTTAAATTTGATATCGCCTTCTAAATTCATATTTACTTATTTATAAAGAAATGTGGATTGTACAGTAAATGTTTTTAACTAAATAAAACTAAACGCCAATCAATTGAGATTAGTAGTCAGAAGCTTTGTCTTATGCGTTTTTCAAATCCAAAACCTATCCATTTAAAGCTCCACAGCTCTATTAAAGAAATACCATAATGATCAAATGAAGCAAGTTTTAACGTAAAAACTTCGTTTATAAAAATAACAAGGTTTTCCATGGCTTCAAATACTCAACTTTTAAATCCAATCTATTGTGCGGTTTTCTCAGCTTTAATCTGTGCCTCTCATTACGGCATCGCTCAAGTCCCTATCGTACAACCCGGCGCGCCAGGGCAAGAATCAAAAACTCTGACTAAAGAATCTGCTGTAGAAATTGCAAACACAAGCTTCACTCAAGCTGACGTTAAATTCATGCAGAACATGATCCCTCACCACGCTCAAGCTGTTGAGATGGGTATATTGGTTGAAGATAGAACCAATAATGAAGCCATTTTAGACATCGCTGGACGAATTAAAAAATCCCAAGCAGATGAGATCAAGTTCATGACCGACTGGCTATCAACTAGAGGCTTGAGTACAAACATTCCGCATCATGAACACATGGATCATAGCTTAATGGGAATGGCGAGTGATGAACAAATGAAATCACTTGAACTTGCCAAGGGGATTGATTTTGACCGCATGTTTCTGTCTTTAATGATCCCACATCATCAGGGTGCAATCAGAATGGTAGAAGACTTGCTTGACGAGCCAGGATCGGCATACGACCCCATTCTGTACGAATTTATAAACGATGTTGTAAATGATCAAACCGCTGAAATAGATAGAATGAACGCATTATTGGCTAATTTATCCACCGATCCTAGAGCGACATTAAAAGCTGGGTTTCGAGACGCTGAACAGGCCTCACTAAATGCTTTACTGGTTCACACCTTACCAAAACCAGATGGTTTTTTTGATCCTCAAAATCCATCAAATTTACCGCCCCCAAAAATGGTAGAGGCTTTAGAACAGTTAGATAAAATCAAACAGTTACAGTCAAAACATCCTCATCATAGACCTCAACCAGACCAAATAAGTACTGATGACTTAGATGAAACACAAAATGAAGAAGACAACAACTCCGACGAAAATGAACTCAAAAACGATGCGACAATGGGTGGAGATATAAAAACTGAATTCGGCGAAAGATGGCCTCTACTAAGCTTTTGGAATACCGACATGGCGTTTTCAAACAACATTCTTATCGCTGGTAATTATCATGGATTCAATATTTATCAACTAGACTCTGAAGGAATTCCAAGTCTGTTAAGTTCAATAGTGTGTCCTGGTGGGCAAGGTGACGTATCCATTGTGGGCGAATTATTAATTATGTCCGTTGAACAGACTCGCGGTCGACTCGACTGTGGATTACAAGGCGTGAGCGAGGACGTTAGCGAACAAAGATTTAGAGGCCTAAGAATATTTGATATATCAGATTTAACACGACCAAAACAGGTCGGTGCAGTGCAAACCTGCAGAGGATCACATACTCACTCGATTGTTTCTGCTAACGATAGGAAAATTGTTGTTTATAACTCAGGCACGTCAACTGTGCGTTCAGATCAAGAGTTGAAGGGATGTATAGGCGAAGAGGTTGCTGACGAACGCACGGCATTGTTTCGAATTGACGTAATTGAAATACCAGTAGAAAACCCCGCACAGGCTAAAATTGTTTCTAGTCCTGCAGTGTTTTCTGACGACGAGGGCCGAGTTGCCGGTTTATGGCTAGGAGGCGACCATGGAGAAGGTACCCAAACTACCAGACCTACTGACGAGTGTCATGATATTACCGTTTTTCCTACCTTAGACCTCGCTGCTGGCGCATGCTCTGGTAATGGTATTTTGTTGGATATCTCCAATCCTAAAAAACCCAAACGAATAGATGAGGTAACTGACGACGGCTTTGCTTATTGGCATTCTGCAACCTTTAATAATGACGGTGATAAAGTTATTTTTACTGATGAATGGGGTGGAGGCACACAGCCTAGATGTCGACCATCTGATCCTAAAACTTGGGGGGCGAATGCCATTTACAGCATTGATGATGGGAGATTTGAATTTGAAAGTTATTATAAAATTGGAGCAGTTCAAGGCGAGAGTGAAAACTGTGTTGCCCATAACGGTTCAATCGTCCCTATACCCGGCAGAGATATTTTCGCTCAAGCATGGTATCAAGGCGGATTGTCAATAATGGATTTTACTGATCCGGAAAATCCAATCGAAATTGCTTATTTTGACCGTGGGCCAATTAATGAAGAGCCTAGAGTCATTGGTGGTTACTGGTCCACTTATTGGTATCAAGGAAAGATATACGGAACCGAGATGATACGTGGGCTCGATGTAATAGAATTACTGCCCAGTGAATTTCTATCTGAAAACGAATTAGCCGCCGCTAGGATGGCGGATATGGGACAATCTTTTAATCCACAACAACAATTTCCTGTAAGTTGGCCTGACTCTCCGGTGGTTGCTATGGCATACATTGACCAGTTGATAAGATCAGAGGCTCTGCCTAGCGAACAAATACAAGAAATGATTGAATTGGTGAATAAGGTTACTGAACACTTAGAGCAAGATACAAAAGACCGTTCGTTTGCTCGGGAAATACGAAAATATGCCAAGTCATTAAGTAATTTAGACATTGAAAACATGAACCGCTCGGTACAATCTCTTGCTGATTTATTGGAGCGATTAGCGAAAGAGATTCGCTGATTAGATTTGGTCGCGTTTACTAAATTTTAGCCGTTAAGGTTATTAGATCATGGTGACACGGAAGTCACTTTTAAATTATCCTTTTAATTACAGCCAGTTATGTTTTGGCACCATTCTTGTTTACATTCTTACCAATATTTGATTGCAAATCTGCCTCGTTAAACACTTTGCACGCTTATCTTAGTCAGTCGGTCTTTGAACTATAAATAGCAAACTAAGGTAGCACGATGTCGTTATTCATTAATAAAAGGTTCTACACTGCCTATTAAAGCTAATATAAGGATAAAGATGAAAAAGTTAATAGTCACATTTGTTGGCGGAACACTGGTATTTTTCGGTCTAATCTTGATGATCATCCCCGGCCCATCTGCACTGCTTCTCATCCCAGGTCTTGCAATTTTAAGCGTTGAATACCCTACCGCTAAAATATGGTTAAAGAAGGCACAAAGATTGTTGAAAAGAGCTGCAGTGAAGCTGGATTTAGCTTTTTCAAAGAATAGATAAGTTCACAATTGCTCTAATATTCGTCACTGTATAGCAAATTTGACTAGTTTGTGGACAACCTATTTTAATAATCCACTTTTTTTACAAAAATCGGTTGACGCTTTGGGTTCAACTGAGCATAATACGCGCCACTTAGAAACAAGGGTATGCGATTTAGGCCATTACGATGCTTATATTGACGCCTAATTTTATATGGCTACGTAGCTCAGCTGGTTAGAGCACATCACTCATAATGATGGGGTCGCAGGTTCGAGTCCCGCCGTAGCCACCATTTGTTTCTAGTGCGTCTTTGCGGAAGTGGTGGAATTGGTAGACACGCTGGATTTAGGTTCCAGTGCTTCACGGCGTGAGAGTTCAAGTCTCTCCTTCCGCACCATATTGTTGGGGTATAGCCAAGTTGGTAAGGCAGCGGGTTTTGATCCCGCCATTCGTAGGTTCGAGTCCTGCTACCCCAGCCATTTTCTTCCGACTTACTGTACATTGCAGTAGTTGTCTTGGGGTATAGCCAAGTTGGTAAGGCAGCGGGTTTTGATCCCGCCATTCGTAGGTTCGAGTCCTGCTACCCCAGCCATTTCTTTCTCATTTTGATTTTGCTATGTGCAATCGCAAACAAAAGTATTGATATAACTCAGTTTATATTATACTTGGTCCCACAATAAAAATAATCCTCTAGTATTCTTATGCAATCATTGTCAGAGTTTTTTTCTAGCCTCTTGGTCGCCTTCAACAATGGCGTAAATAATGTCGTTAGTCTTGTAAACAAAATCTTGTGGTCTGAAGGTCAAGTAGTAATTTATATGCTTTTGTTCGCAGGCATTTGGTTTGCATGGAAGTTAAAGCTTATTCAAATTTTTGATTTTAAGCATATGTTTTCAATTATGCGAAAAAGTACCCAATCGGACAGATCGGGTATAAGTTCGTTTCAGGCTTTATGCACTAGTTTATCCGCACGTGTTGGAACTGGTAATCTAGCGGGGGTAGCAGTAGCCATTAGTCTAGGCGGTTCCGGTGCCATCTTTTGGATGTGGGTTATAGCTTTACTAGGAATGGCCACTGGATACGCAGAGAGCGTATTGGGTCAAGTGTATAAAATCAAAGACAGTAACGATCAGTATAGAGGTGGACCAGCATATTACATAAAACAAGGGATTCAGAACAAAGCATTTGCGCTGTTATTCGCGTTTTGTTTATTTTTCGGTTATGGATTTGTATTTTCAGCAGTGCAAACCAACACAATAACCGACGCTTTGAACAATTCTTATGACATACCAAATTATTTTTCAGGTATATTTATCGCAGTATTAGCAGGTTTGATTGTGGCTGGCGGATTTAGAGCAATTGCCCGGTTTGCTGAATATGTCGTGCCATTTATGGCTGTTGGTTATATTTTAGTGGCACTGATCATCACAATTATCAATATTCATTTATTACCCAGCGTTTTACTCGACATAGTGACTAGCGCATTTGGTTTACAAGAAGCCGGCGCAGGAGCCTTGGCCGCTGCAATAAAAAATGGCATCCAACGTGGTCTTTATTCTAACGAGGCAGGCTCAGGAAGCGTGCCGCATGCAGCCGCCGCAGCCACACCTCAACCTAACCACCCAGCTTCGCAAGGATACGTTCAAATGCTTGGGGTTTTCATCGACACCTTGATTTTATGCACCTGTACTGCGTTCATAATATTGTTAGGCACTGATACCGGCATCGGCGAAATGGAAGGCATTCGCTTAACTCAAACAGCCATGGAAACTCATTTAGGCGCGATTGGAGGAGATTTTATTTCCGCTGCTATTTGCTTATTTGCGTTCACTTCGGTTGTCGCAAACTATGCATATGGCGAAAGTAATTTACACATGTTTAGACTTGATAACAAAATCGGAAGAACGTTTTATACATCAGGTTATTTAACTATGATTGTCTGGGGCTCATTAGCCTCGCTTCCAACAGTGTGGGCTATGGCTGATATGGCACTTGGTTTAATGACTGTGGTCAACATTGTAGCCATTGTTATTCTTACTCCAACCATCGTTGCTGTTACGTTAGACTATAAGCATAAGCGAGCCCAACTTAAAGACTTTAACGATATTGAATTTGACTCAACTAAATGTGACATTCAAGGTAAGTTGGAAGAGCCTGAAATTTGGATGAAGCAAGAACAAAAGTAAATGACTAAGACATAAACATTTTGATCATACTGGCAATAAGCACTAACCCCATTAAAGGCCAAATCCATCTAGAAATTTTAGCGGTTGTTTCCTCTGAAACGCGCATGTTTGACTTCTCTAGTAATGGGATGAGTATAATAAGTGCTAAGAACAGCACACCCAGTATTATGAATACGTTCATAGTTCGCCTTGTTATATGATTTTAATGCCCATTTAGTCTGGGTAAATTGAAGCTTAGTTCAGTAGAAGTTTAAGTTTTGCTAAAAATTAGATCCCCATTGCATATTTAAGTGCTTTACCTTTCGCAACACCTGCTCTTTGGGCAACCGTTAACCCTAAGTCTCTAATGGCTTTTATCGGCGTTAGTTCTGTTGAAAAGGTAAAATACAAAGCATCCATGGTTGACATCATTAGCAAATTTTGAGCATATCTTGATTTCTCAAATTTTTTCACGACTTCATTTAAATCATTAAAGTCGATTGTACCAACAATCTCGATAAGTGAAGCTACGTCCTTCAATCCTATATTGACGCCCTGCCCTGCAAGCGGATTAATAGTGTGTGCAGCATCGCCTAAAATAATGGCTTTGTGCTGGCCATATTTTTTTGCGTGCATTCGAGTCAACGGAAAGCTTGCTTTGTTTACTACATTGAATTCAGGAAGTTTACTTGGAAAGTGCTCTAATACCGCTTGTTTAAGCTCTTCATTACTTGCCTGTTGTATCCAATCGCTTTTTTCCTTGCTGTCATACCATACTAAACATGCAAAGTTATCATACATCGGTAACAGGGCTCTTGGTCCGCTTGTATAAAAGGCTTGCCAAGTTTCATCAGGAAACGGACTATCTGCCTCAATCAAAATACCGTTTGCGTGCTGTGAGTATTGCCATCCGGAGGTGCCTATCTTTGCAAAAGAACGAACCTTGGAATTCGCCCCATCGGCGCCAAAGATTGCGGAGCATTTTATAGTGCGATTGTTATTCAGTTCAACTCGCCCACTTAAACAATCTATATGCTGGATTGGCTGCTCATATACGATTTCTACCTGCTCAGAAAAATCTATTTTAAGTACTTTGTGCAAGGCAAGTTGTACGAGACGGTTTTCAATAAAATAGCCAAGAACAGTTTGATTCGCTTCTTCGGCATCAAAAGACGTGAAATTAAGATCTTTATTCGTAAAAAAAGGATTAGCGTCCCACACACTAAGTTTGGTATACGACCTCATTCGCATTTCCTGAATATATTGCCACGCCCCAAGGTCTTTTAATAGTTCTACAGAATGCAAATTAAATGCAGACATACGCAAATCAGGCGGTTGGTTAACATCGAATTCATGCAGGGAATATCGCTCAATGATCACAACTTTTTTGTTGAGTTTTGCAAGTCCGATTGCCAGAGCGGCACCTACCATCCCGCCCCCAACGATACAGCAGTCGTAATCTTTATTGTCAGTCATGGCATTTATTCGTTATATCAGTGATGTGTTATGATTTGTTAGAGGGTAGCACAAAGGAAAGATCAATTTTATGCGTCAAATCAATTCTGCACATGCATTGGTTTTTCTACAATCTGCCTATATTCTAACAGCTTATTTAATGCACTAGTCATTGAGTCTTATAAGAGGTAAAATATATTGCTATTTTTCAAACAATGTATACACAGATACTATTTAGACGCTAGCGCACTGATCGTTTTATATAAAACTGATTATGAACAAGCTGAGTTTAGCGCCCGTATTAAGTGTACTCACAATTTTATTTAAGTGAAATGACTAAAAAATTATATATCAAAACTTGGGGTTGCCAAATGAACGAGTACGACTCGGAAAAAATGGCGGACCTTTTAGATGCAACCCATGGCTATGAAGTTGCGGCCGACGCGCAAGACGCAGACGTGATTTTACTTAATACCTGCTCTATTCGTGAGAAAGCCCAAGAGAAAGTGTTTCATCAATTGGGAAGATGGAAAAACTTGAAGCAGGCAAAGCCCGAGCTAATTATTGGGGTGGGCGGATGTGTTGCGTCTCAAGAAGGCAGTGAAATTAGAAAACGTGCTCCTTTTGTGGACATCGTATTTGGTCCGCAAACACTACACAGATTACCAGAGATGATTCAGCAGATACGTCAGGGAGAGCGATCTGTAGTGGATGTCAGTTTCCCTGAAATAGAAAAATTCGACCGTCTGCCAGAACCGCGAGCCGAAGGCCCTACCGCTTTTGTGTCAATCATGGAAGGCTGTTCAAAATACTGCAGTTTTTGTGTTGTCCCTTATACCCGGGGTGAGGAAGTTAGCAGGCCGGTAGACGATGTTTTATTAGAGGTCGCGCAACTCGCCTCACAAGGAGTTCGCGAAGTCAATTTGCTAGGGCAAAATGTGAATGCGTTTAGGGGGCTGCATTACGATGGTAGTATTTGTCGATTTGCTGAACTGCTGGAACTTGTCGCCAGCATTGACGGAATAGACAGGATCAGATATACAACCTCTCACCCTGTGGAATTTACTGACGATATTATTGCAGCATATGAAACGATCCCAGAGTTGGTCGATCATTTGCATTTGCCTGTTCAATCTGGGTCAGACCGTATTTTAAACTTGATGAAACGCGGACACACGGCAATAGAATACAAGTCGATTGTTCGTAAGTTAAAAAAAGTTAGACCAAACATTGCGATGTCGTCAGATTTTATCATCGGATTTCCGGGTGAAACAGACGCAGATTTTCAAGCAACGATGGACCTAATTGCCAGCGTTGGTTACGATATGAGTTTTAGTTTTATATACAGCGCAAGGCCTGGCACACCAGCAGCAGACGCCGTTGACGATGTGACCGAAGAAACCAAAAAACAAAGACTTCAAATCTTACAACAACGTATCAATCAAAATGCACAAAAAATTGCTAGGGATATGCTCAATACCGAACAGCGTATTCTTGTTGAAGGCCCGTCTAAAAAAGACCCTGACGAATTAACGGGCCGTACTGAAAATAACAGAGTGGTTAATTTTAAAGGCGACGACTCAACGATTGGCCAATTTGTAGATGTATTAATTACCGATGTTTTTAGCAACTCTTTACGAGCAGAGGTAATTCGAACAGAAGATGAAATGGGATTGAGAGTCGCTGTTTCTCCACACAGCATACTCCAGAAACAACCCGTTGCCGACTCAACCGGTGTGATTCAGGTAACGCCACTGTAGTAAACCAAAGACAGCCGTTAATTCAACACAAGGAAGAATCACCGTTGACTTAAATTAGGCGTTTTTAACTATTTTTTGACAGTAACTTCTATTCAAAACATAAAGAGGATCAGAATTGAACAAAATAGTCAGCAACCAAGTAGTATTGGAGCCGCAAGATACAAAACGTTTATCGAGCCTATGCGGACCATTCGACGACAATATAAAGCAAATTGAGCGTCGCCTAGGGGTTGAAATTAACTATAGAAATAATGAATTTAGCGTGCATGGAGATCCACAGCAGGCTAATGGCGCGACTGAACTACTTAAATTGCTGTACATTGAAACGCAACCTGTAAAAGGTAGCGTGCCAATCTTGGAGCCAAATCAAGTTCACCTCGCCATTCAAGAAGCGAAGTGCCTTGAACGCGCTGAAGCCGGTGATTATGGTAAAGAAGTTCATATTAAAACCAAACGAGGAGTAATAAAACCTCGTAATCCGAACCAATCTAAGTATGTAGTAAATGTGGTTAATCACGACATTACCTTTGGTGTGGGTCCTGCTGGTACGGGTAAGACATATCTTGCTGTGGCTTGCGCAGTCGATGCGCTTGAGCGCCAAGAAATAAGACGCATATTATTGACAAGACCAGCAGTTGAAGCCGGCGAAAAGCTCGGCTTTTTACCTGGCGATCTTTCTCAAAAAGTTGACCCTTATTTGCGTCCTTTGTACGACGCGCTATTTGAAATGCTCGGATTTGAGAAAGTTGAAAAACTGATTGAACGAAATGTAATTGAGGTTGCTCCACTGGCGTATATGCGCGGTAGAACACTTAACGATGCGTTTATCATTCTTGATGAAGCCCAAAATACAACGGTGGAACAAATGAAAATGTTCCTTACAAGAATAGGCTTTAATTCAAAAACCGTGATCACTGGTGACATCACTCAAGTGGATTTACCCCGTGGGGCGCGCTCAGGTCTACGGCATGCCATCGATGTGCTCAGTAAAGTCAACGACATTAGCTTTAATTTTTTTGCGGCGGCCGACGTTGTTAGACACCCAGTGGTCGCAAGAATAGTCCAAGCATACGAAGATCACGATTTGGAACAAAATAGACTAAAAGCTGAACGCACCGACGCAAAACAAAACAAAGCAGATAATGAAGATAAAAAGTCGCATTAATTTTTATGTGAAATCACTGTATTTATTGGAACGTCTATAATTGAATATCTTAATTGATCTGCAGTGCGCTGAAGACCTAAGCGAAGACATGATGTCTCTTGTTCCCGGTCACCAGCAAATGGTGGCATGGATCCAGGTCGCGCTAGAGACTATTCACTCAAAAGAAAGTTTAAAAGACTCTGTTGAAATTAGTGTCAGAATTGTCAGTGAAGATGAGTCGCAACTTTTAAACTCAACCTACAGAAATAAAGATAAACCTACTAATGTCCTGTCTTTTGCCACTGATCTGCCAGACTATATCGATTCAATACACATAGGAGATTTGGTCGTATGCGCGAAAGTTGTTGCAATAGAAGCAAAAGAGCAAAATAAGTCGTTGAGTCATCATTGGGCGCATATGCTTATACATGGGCTCTTGCATTTATTAGGGTTTGACCATATAGACAAAATTGATGCCGACGAAATGGAAAGTTTGGAAGTGGTAATATTAAACCAATTAGGTATTGACGACCCTTACGCAAGGGTATAATTTTGTATCATACGGATGGTTATTTTATGCACTATTTGCTTTTGGTCACAACAATAATCAAACATTATTTCAATTAGACGAGTCACTATACAAAATCATGAGCGAAGACAACCCCCCATCTAGCAACGGTTCACCTTCTAAAGGATGGCTATCACAATGGCTACCAAACTTTAAAGGTGAACCGCAAAATAAAGAGCAACTTACCGAGCTTATAACCGAAGCTCAAGAACGCGAAGTCATCGATCCTCAAACCAAAGAAATGATTGAGGGCGTTATGGGCGTTAGCGAACTTAAAGTTAGAGATATAATGATACCTCGCGCTCAGATGATAACCATCGACATACAACAAAGTGTCGACCAGTTCCTTCCTTTGGTCTTAGATTCAGCGCACTCTAGGTTCCCTGTTATCAGCGAAGATAAAGACCATATAGAGGGAATATTGTTAGCCAAAGATCTTCTGCCCTATGCATTTAATGATGAAAAAAATTTCGAATTAAAAAAAGTCATTCGGGAGGCCATAATTGTGCCTGAGTCGAAACGTGTGGACGTATTATTGAGAGAGTTCAGACAACATCGATATCACATGGCAATAGTGGTGGACGAATACGGCGGGGTGTCTGGTCTTGTTACCATAGAAGATATTCTCGAACTCATTGTGGGAGAAATAGAGGACGAGTTTGACGATGACATTAATGAAAACGAGAACATAAGGCCTCTAAATAAATACACCTATTCGGTAAAAGCCCTTACATCAGTAGAAGATTTCAATAAGTTCTTTGAATCTGATTTCAACGAAGAAGAGTCTGATACTATAGGTGGTGTGGTACTAAGAGCCTTTGGTCACATGCCAGAAACAGGCGAAAAAATTGACGTCGATAATATACAGTTTGAAGTCACAAACTCTGACAAACGTCGTTTAGTTCAATTGAAGGTCTATTTACCAGAACTGGAGAACTAGACTGCCCATCTTGTTAAAGCGATTCATTCTTATTGTCCTTGGAGGGAGCTTAACGCTAAGTTTTGCTCCTTTTCATTTATGGTACCTAGTATTTTTATCCCTCCCTATTTCTTTTTATATTCTTAGCACGATTGATAAGCGCGTATTTCTTAGCGCATGGTTATTCGGCCTTGGGTATTTCAGCTTTGGACTCGCTTGGGTTCATGTGAGCATAGCCGATTTCGGCGGTCTACCACTGATAGGCTCTCTTGCATTGATGTTTTTGCTAAGTGCCTATCTAGCGCTCTACCCTGCAGTTGTCTTTTATATCATGCGTCGGTTTTTTAGCGCACATACTTGGCCTTTATCTATTATGTTGTTGTGGTTAATCATGGAATGGCTGAGGGCAAGGTTGCTTACTGGTTTCCCGTGGTTATCCATTGGTTATTCACAAACAGAAAGTCCACTGAACTCACTTTACCCATTGATCGGTGAGATAGGGGTAAGTGCATTAATCGTCATGGTCTGCATGAGCATGGCGATTGGGTACAAAAACAAACAATATTATTTGGCTAGCTTGCCTTTACTCATAGTATTTTTCGTTTCAGCTAGTGTAAAGGACATAAACTGGACGGTGCCAACAGGCGTTGAGAAAAGCGTGGCTTTAGTTCAAGGAAATATAGCTCAATCTTTACGCTGGGATCCAGAACAAGACGAAATAACAAAGCAAAAGTATCTAGAGCTTACCGAACCGTTATGGGATAAAGATATAATTGTATGGCCTGAAGCGGCTGTACCCTCTTTGGAAATAATGTCCAGTGACTATTTAATCGCGTTAGACGATAAAGCGACGCAAACGAATACGGGTTTTATAACCGGTATTGTGAATTATAATCCAAGAACTGATATTGTTTACAATTCGTTGTTATCATTAGGAGTTGATACTAATAAAAACAATTTTCCCTACTATTACAACCATGAGAAACGCTTCAGTAAACATCATTTATTGCCCATTGGCGAATTCGTTCCTTTTGAAAGTTTGTTAAGACCTTTAGCTCCGATCTTCGATTTGCCTATGTCATCATTCACGCGTGGCGATTTTATTCAACCCAATTTGGTGGCCAACAATACATCCTTTATTCCGGCCATTTGTTTTGAAATTGCGTTTCCCAAGCAAGTAAGAGCAAATATATTCGAACACTCTGATGCCATCATTACAGTGAGCAATGATGCATGGTTTGGCGATTCTCATGGACCTCATCAGCACCTTCAAATAGCGGTCGTTAGAGCCAAAGAGTTTGGCTTGCCAGTATTAAGAGCAACCAATAACGGTGTGACAGCGATCATTGATCACCGGGGCAACATTCAAGCGGTTGCTGAACAATTTAAGGATACGGCGCTTTTAGGCATGCTCAAGAAAGTATCAGGGAGAACTCCCTACTTCACTTTTTCAGACATTCCTATCTATTGTATCGCCATCACCTTGTTTGTCATTGGGTTGTTCTTTAACAGAAATAAAACGGCGCAGAAACCTACCGAATGATAGCTAAGCCGACCACTCACTTAGAAATTTTCTATAAAATACCGTTAAAACTTTAATGCGCTACTTAATTATAATAAAGGATGTTTTTTGAATGTATTCAACACAATAACTACGTCTAACCTCAAGGGTGATATCTTAGGCGGAATAACGGCTGCAATTGTCTCACTTCCACTAGCCCTCGCGTTTGGCGTAGCTTCAGGAGCAGGCCCAGAAGCCGGTTTATATGGAGCCATTATTATTGGATTCTTTGCATCCTTATTTGGCGGAACTCCGACGCTTATCTCTGAGCCAACAGGTCCTATGACAGTCATTATGGCTGCCGTGATAACAGCAATGCTGGCAAAATATCCCGAGACAGGACTTGCCATGGCTTTCACCGTTGTAATGATAGCTGGGATCACGCAAATAATTTTTGGCGCACTAAAATTAGGAAAATATATTACGTTAATGCCCTATAGCGTCATTAGTGGTTTTATGTCCGGTATCGGATGCATTTTGATCATTATGCAATTTGCGCCCGCCGTTGGAGTAGATAGTCCAGCAGGAGGCGTTACAGGCGCTTTTTTAAGCCTTCCTGATACAATATCTAACATTAATACGACCGAAGCCGCTATGGCTATCGGGACATTATTTCTAATATTCTTCACGCCAAGACGCATTAAACAGTGGATCCCCCCTCAATTAATTGCGTTAATAATAATAAGCTTCATGTCGGTGTGGTTAATAAGCGATCCATCAATTAAGCGCATTGGCGAGATCGACATATCTTTACCTTCTTTTGTTTTTCCACACGTAACGCCTGACTTAATGCAAACGATGATTTTAGATGGCATCGTATTAGGATTATTAGGTTGTATCGACTCAATGCTTACCTCAGTTATTGCTGATAACCTCACTCGCAGTGAACACAAATCCGATAAGGAGCTTATTGGTCAAGGTATGGGCAATTTATTTTCAGGTTTATTTGGCGGGTTGCCTGGCGCAGGGGCAACAATGGGAACCGTAGTAAATATTCAAACGGGTGCCAGAACAGCGCTTTCAGGTTTAACCAGAGTCGCGATTTTAATCGTAGCGGTTTTTGGGGCCTCTGGCTTAATTTCAATGATACCCATAGCGGTTTTAGCTGGAATTGCAATCAAAGTGGGAATTGATATTTTAGATTGGTCGTTTTTAAAGCGAGCTCATAAAACATCTAAACAGACAAGTATCATAATGTACGCCGTTCTTTTATTAACTGTGTTTGTCGATTTAGTCGTGGCCGTTGGCATTGGTGTATTCATAGCGAACATCATAACAATAGAAAAACTCAGTACCTCTCAGGCCAAAAATATTAAGGCTATCAGCGATGTTGACGGTCGCTTGCCACTTGACAAACATCAACAAGAACTGCTCAACCAAACCAAAGGCCAACTATTATATTTTTATCTCAGTGGTACCATGATTTTTGGAGTCTCAAAAGCCCTGTCTAGGGAACTAGGCAGTCTAGGAGACCATCATGCATTAGTCATCGATCTTAGTGATGTGTCATTTTTAGACGATACAGTGGCATTGACAATTGAAAATTTGATCAAAGATGCGCAAGCGCTCGACAAAGAAGTAATAATGTTAGTAAACAAACCTAAGAACAAGGAAAAACTAATGAGAATGGGCTTCGAAAAGCTGCTAAGTGATGCAGACTTTGTCCATGATAGAACCCACGCATTGACCCTAGCTAACGATAAGCTAACAAAAAATGGCTACTTGTAAGTAGCCATTTTTTGTAATTTTATGGGAATAAATGAGTTTAATTAGCCTAAATACTCTACGGAAATAATCTCATATTCAACAACACCGGCTGGAGTCTGTATAGCCGCGACATCATCTAACTCTTTACCAATAAGACCACGAGCAATCGGCGAATTGACAGATATTAATCCAGATTTTAAATCGGCTTCGTCATCGCCTACAATCTTATAAGTTATTTCTTCGTCGCTGTCCATATTAAGCAATGTCACCGTAGCCCCAAATATCACCTTGCCATTATTCGGCATTTTGGTCACATCAATAATTTGAGCGGCAGATAGCTTTCCTTCGATGTCTTGAATGCGACCCTCACAGAAACTCTGCTGTTCACGTGCAGCATGATATTCAGCATTTTCTTTAAGGTCACCGTGTTCCCTAGCGTCCGCTATTGAAGCGATAATTTTGGGCCTCACGTTAGTTTTCAAGTCATTAAGTTCGTCGCGCAATTTTTGCGCTCCCAATACGGTCATTGGATAAGTTGTTGCCATATATTTGGTCTCTTTTTCTTGTATTTGGATAGCAAAGCGTAAGTGTTATAAATATATAAATAAGTATGAGAACACTTTTTAGGTTAAAATTTTATATCAAACTTTGGATTTATGAAAATAGGAACAGACAAAAAATTTGCCGTACATTAAGTACGGCAAGCTTTCAAAAGCATCACTGTTATCTACATTTTAACATATCATATCAATTTTTTATTATTTAATGCCGATAAGTTGATGTAGCGATTGGACTGAATTTACATTGCCACACGCGTCTGCTTGAGTAGATTTCATCGTTGCAAATGCTGCATTCATGGTAGTCGTATAAGCGACTTTGTTAAGCAAAGCTTCTCGCCTAATGTAGACTGAATCGGTAATCGCTTGTCTACCCTCTGTTGTATTCACGATATAGCAATATTCGCCATTTTTTATCGCATCAACAATATTTGGGCGACCTTCTGCCAACTTATTAACGACCGAGCATTCAAAGCCAGACTGATTGATGAATCGCGCAGTACCGCTTGTAGCTTCAACTGAAAACCCTAACTTAAGCATCATTTCGGCTAGCTCAAGTATTCGTTTTTTATCGTTATTCCTGACCGATAATAACACTTTGCCTTTTTCAGGGATCGGGGTATTCGCGCCCAATCCAGCTTTTGCATAAGCTTCTTCAAAATCAGTACCCACACCCATAACTTCGCCGGTAGAGCGCATTTCAGGCCCAAGTAAAGGGTCAACACCTTGGAACTTGGCGAACGGCAATACCACCTCTTTTACTGAATAAAACGGTGGAATAGTTTCTTTTGTTACGCTTTGTTTAGCTAAAGACTGGCCCGCCATTACCCTAGCGGCTATTTTTGCTAAAGGCACACCTGTTGCTTTCGAGACAAAAGGGACGGTTCTGGCCGCACGAGGGTTCACTTCGATTAAATAAACTTCATTGTCTTTTATTGCAAATTGGGTGTTCATTAATCCTACTACACCTAATTCAAGCGCCATATCAGTCACCTGTTTGCGCATGACATCTTGAATCTCTGTGGACAGCGTATAAGGGGGCAAGCTACATGCACTGTCACCAGAATGAACACCAGCTTGTTCAATATGCTCCATAATGCCACCTATAACCACATCAGTTCCGTCACAGATGGTATCAATATCGACTTCGATGGCGTCATCTAAGAACCGATCGAGTAAAACGGGCGAATCGTTCGATACCTTAACAGCTTCATTCAAGTATCGCTTAAGATCAACCATGTCATATACGATTTCCATCGCACGACCACCTAGCACATAGGAAGGCCGCACAACTAACGGAAATCCGATTACTTCAGCATTATCCAATGCTTCTTGCATGTTGCTTACCGTGGCATTAGCAGGCTGCTTTAGTTCAAGCTTGTTAACCATCTGCTGAAATCTTTCTCGATCTTCTGCTCGATCTATTGCATCTGGGGAAGTACCAATAATGTTTACCCCATTGGCTTTCAATGCTCTTGCGAGTTTAAGAGGAGTTTGGCCACCGTATTGAACAATGACTCCAGTAGGTTGTTCAACACGAACAATCTCGAGCACGTCTTCTAGGGTTACTGGCTCAAAATACAAACGGTCAGACGTATCGTAATCAGTAGAAACTGTTTCAGGGTTGCAGTTCACCATGATCGTTTCATACCCATCTTCTCTGAGTGCCAACGCGGCGTGAACACAACAATAATCGAATTCTATCCCTTGTCCTATTCTGTTTGGCCCTCCGCCAATAACCATTATTTTATCTTTTGAGCTTGGGGCGGCTTCACATTCTTCATCGTAAGTGCCGTACATATATGCCGTAGAAGTAGAGAACTCAGCAGCACAAGTGTCTACCCGTTTGTAGACAGGCAGAACTGATAACTCAGTTCGCCTACCTCTTACATCGGCTTCAGCGACATTGGTTATTTCTGCAATTCGAGCATCGGCAAAACCTTTACGTTTTAACTTACGCATAAAGGTTTCGTCTATATTTTTTAACCCAAGATCTTTTATCTGCTGCTCTAGCTGTATAATTTCTTCAATTTGAACAAGGTACCATTTATCAATGTTAGTTAAGGTGAATACTTCATCAACCGTCATCCCCATTCTAAATGCGTCGCCAATATACCAAATACGCTCTGCACTTGGTTCTCTTAATTCATAAACCAGTTTGTTTCTTGAATCAGGGTCGTCAAGCTGGAGTATTGGATTAAATCCAGTTGCACCAACTTCTAACCCTCTAAGCGCTTTTTGAAGCGACTCTTGTTGATTACGACCTATCGCCATCACCTCTCCAACCGACTTCATCTGGGTGGTTAAGCGATCATTAGCGCCGGCAAATTTCTCAAAGTTAAATCGGGGTATTTTGGTCACAACATAATCGATTGATGGTTCGAAAGAAGCGGGAGTTTTCCCTCCTGTAATATCGTTATCAAGTTCATCAAGCGTAAATCCAACCGCCAGTTTTGCAGCAATTTTTGCAATGGGGAAACCGGTTGCTTTTGATGCAAGAGCCGAGGAACGAGATACTCTTGGATTCATTTCTATGATCACCAAACGACCGGTATTGGGACACACACCAAATTGTACGTTTGAGCCGCCCGTCTCGACACCGATTTCACGTAGTACCGCCATAGCAGCATTACGCATAACTTGATATTCTTTATCTGTTAGTGTTTGTGCAGGTGCTACTGTAATAGAGTCGCCTGTATGCACACCCATGGGGTCGATATTTTCAATGGTACACACGATGATGCAATTATCTGCTTTATCGCGAACCACTTCCATTTCATATTCTTTCCAGCCAATAAGTGATTCATCGATCAGTAATTCAGATGTGGGCGATAAATCCAGCCCCCGAGCACATATTTCGTTAAACTCATCAATGTTGTAGGCAATACCACCACCACTTCCACCCATGGTAAAAGATGGTCTTATAATACAAGGAAAACCAATTCTGCTAAGTACGTCGTGAGCCTGCTCGAGATTATGCGCAATTTCAGCTCTAGGGCACTCAAGGCCAATAGACTTCATAGCTTGGTCAAACCGTTCTCTATCTTCCGCTTTATCTATTGCATCTGCAGTAGCACCGATTAACTCAACGTTAAATTCATGTAGCACACCGTGCTTGTTGAGATCAAGTGCACAGTTAAGTGCGGTCTGGCCACCCATAGTCGGTAAAATAGCATCGGGTTGTTCTTTAGCGATAATATTTTTAACAACCTCCCAGTGGATGGGCTCGATATAAGTAGCGTCCGCCATTTCTGGATCAGTCATAATAGTGGCGGGATTAGAGTTTACTAAGATAACTCTATATCCCTCTTCTTTTAACGCTTTACAAGCTTGAGCGCCGGAATAATCAAATTCGCATGCTTGCCCTATTACAATAGGGCCAGCACCAAGAATCAAAATGCTTTTGATATCTGTACGTTTTGGCATAGATCAATATCCTATTGTTTAGCTTGGTTAATTAATTCAATGAAATGGTCGAATAATGGTGCTGCATCGTGAGGCCCTGGACTCGCTTCAGGATGTCCTTGGAAACTAAAAGCTGGGGCATCAGTCAACTCAATACCTTGCAAAGATTGGTCAAATAATGATACATGAGTAACTTTAATATTCGCAGGCAGGTTTTCTTCACTCACAGCAAACCCGTGATTTTGACTGGTAATCATGACACGTTTTGCCGCAATATCTTTAACAGGGTGATTGGCACCATGGTGTCCAAACTTCATTTTTTCAGTTTTTGCCCCTGCCGCTAACGCGAGCAATTGATGCCCTAAACAAATGCCAAAGAGTGGAATTTGCTTCGTTATGAATGTTTTGGTAGCCGCGATTGCATAGTCGCAAGGCTCAGGATCGCCTGGTCCATTCGATAAGAACACGCCGTCGGGTTTAAGTGCTAGCACATCTTCAGCTTTTGTTTTGGCAGGCACGACTGTCAATTTACACCCGCGTTCGACTAGCATTCTAAGAATATTAGATTTTGCGCCAAAGTCGTAGGCGACGACATGGTAAGGTAAATCCGAAAGGTCGGTCGCATATCCAGAATCAAGCGACCAAACAGAATCGTTAAAAGTATATGGCTTCGCACAGGTCACATCTTTTGCTAAATCTAAACCTTTGAGACCAGAAAACTCTTGCGCTTTTGCGAGTGCCTGTTCTGTTTTTTGTTCTATGCTGTCGGTGTCTTCCAGCGTAATAAGACAGCCGTTTTGAGCGCCTTTGTCTCGAAGAATTCTGGTTAACCGTCGAGTATCTATATCTGCAATGCCAATGATATTATTAGATTTAAGGTAATCACTTAAAGATTGTTGATTTCTGAAGTTACTGGCAATAATTGGTAAATCTCGAATAATGAGACCTTTAGCCCAAACATTTGTAGACTCAACATCTTCTTGGTTAGTGCCGGTATTGCCAATATGAGGGTAAGTTAAGGTAATTATTTGCTCAGCATATGAGGGATCAGTGAGAATTTCTTGGTAACCGGTCATTGAAGTATTAAACACTACTTCACCAACACTGCTACCATTTGCGCCTATTGACGTCCCTTTGAATACAGAACCGTCAGCTAGAACTAACAGGGCAGAGAAAGCCAAGTCAACCTCCTAAAAAGTAGAGATAGCTAGGTTTTATTGCAACTTGCGCAATAAAATCAAATTAAGCGCTCTTTTACAGAAAATAAACGCTAAATGTCTTTGCCTATTCGTTGAATATTTCTCTAAATTAAGAAAATAAAACCAATAAAATCAATACTTAAAGCATCAATCAATGATAAAAACAGCAATGTGATCGCTGGTTTCATGGCAAATTCTGCGCATTATATCTGACAACAATCATAAGGTCTAATAGTTTTTTAATGTTTATTAATTCACAAAAAACAGAGGTTACAGATATATAACTAGCCAAATGCGTCAAAAGTATACTTTTATATTGGAATCATTCGCTGTATATAAAGAAACAGACAGCAGAGCATACAAATAAAGTACGCCTAATCACAATTTGTTAGGCATTTAAATTATAATTAATGGCTTTTAATGAAAATTTATAAGCTAACTCTGTTAATAAATATTTATGAATCATTAAAGTCCCAAAACTTGTTGCATAGAATACAATTTAGGCTGTTGGCCACTGCTGTTTATCTTATCTAAAAAACAAGCAGCTTTTAATGCGCCGTTGGCAAACGTTAGTCGGCTCCTAGCTTTATGGGTTATTTCAATCTGTTCGCCTAAATCCGCAAACAAGGCCGTATGCTCTCCGACAATATCGCCAGCTCTAATGGTGGCAAACCCTATTGTTTGATGCTCCCGCTCTCCAGTGTCCCCTTCTCTCCCATATATCGCACAATCAGACAAGTCTCTGCCTATTTCATCGGCGATACTCTCACCTATAGCCATAGCCGTGCCAGAAGGTGCATCTTTTTTAAAACGGTGATGAGCTTCAATTATTTCAATGTCGCATGTTTCATGCATCACTTTTGCAGTCGTCCTAACCAAATTAAGCATTAGATTGACCCCTACGCTATAATTCGCAGCGAAAACCACGGGAATCTGAGAAGCCGCTTCATCAATAAGGTTAAGTTGAGATGTTTTAAGACCAGTCGTTCCTATCACGATTGGTGTAGACGTAGCAATCGCAGTACTTAGGTTGCCTTTCAGAGCCGATGGCAGCGTAAAATCAATAATAACGTCGGCCTGACTGGCTAACTCTTCAGTCAGCACTTGCAATGTTACGTTTTGCTTACCAACACCCGCTACCTCTCCAGCGTCAACTCCGACCAAACTTGAATTTGCTCTAACACTAGCAAAACTTAATTTAATGTTAGAATGTGTGCTAATAGCCTCTATTAACACTCTGCCCATTCTTCCATTTGCCCCTAAAATTCCTACTTTTACCACCAATACACCTTACCTAAATGACCTAATTCCCGTATTATGTAGGAATAAATCATTAAGCGCAAAACAACCTAGCATTTGTTTTTGTCGCAATTCTTACCACTGATTTAAAATATAAGCACATTTATACAGGTTATGAAAAAACAAAAAGTATGGGACTTACCCGTCAGAATATGCCATTGGTCTTTGGTCGTGTTAATTATATTCCAATATTTAAGCGCAGAAGTTCTAAATGATTCCATATTGCCAAATCCAATACAATGGCATTTTTATGCGGGTTACTGCATTCTAGCAGTGGTTTTATTTAGAGTGTTATGGGGGTTTTTAGGAACTAAACACGCCAGATTCAAAGATTTTGTAGTTGGACCCTCTAAGCTTTTTTCTTATTTTAACCAAAAACATAACAATACAACTTATTTGGGACACAATCCTGCCGGTGCCTTTTCTGTTTTGGCTCTTTTATCTTTGATCCTTTCTCAAGCTATTTCAGGTTTATTTATCACAGACGATATTTTCAATGATGGACCTTATTATGGGGTGTTGAGTGACCAATACCAAGATTGGATGAATGCAATCCATCATAATGCTTTCGATCTATTGCTAGTGTTTATCGGTTTGCATGTTTTAGCAATACTATATTATCGATACATCAAGCATCAGTCTCTAACAAAATCTATGGTTACAGGGTATAAGGAAATTGAAAATAAAGAGCAATTGCTCACAACAAAAGATGACACTTTTCCGTGGGCGAATTTCTTCGTTTGTTTGATTTTGACAGCATCGACTATGTATCTTCTCTTAGTGACCCTAGTGCCTCCTGCCACCGACGATTTCTATTACTAAAAAGCCATGTGAATTAGCAACATGGCTTTCAAAATTAACACTCAACCATCAATCAAAATCGGCTTGTAGCACAATTCTATAGCGAGCCTCTCCAGACTCCAAATGCGAAATAGCTTGATTGATTTGACTCATGGGAAACATTTCGACCATCGGCTTAATATTATGCTGCTGTGCAAATTTGAGCATTTTTTTAATTACTTCAGGGCTACCGACAGGAGAACCAGACACACTTTTTTGTCCAGCAATTAAAGAGAACACACCTATTTTAATAGGCTCTAATGTGGCACCTACGAAATGTAATCGACCTTTAGGTTGCAGGGTAGATAAATACAACTCCCAATCAAGCCCAACATTTACAGTAGATATGATTAAGTCAAATTGCCCTTTGACCGATTCGACCTGCTCTTGATCGGTCGAATTTATGACGTGGTCCGCTCCCATTTGCTTTGCTTCATTGGTTTTATTATCACTTGAAGTAAAAGCAGTTACTTCACACCCCCATGCATTAAGAAATTGAAGAGCAATATGGCCTAAGCCCCCTATTCCAATGACACCCACCTTATCGGTAGGTTTGATATCAAACTGCACGAGTGGATTAAATACTGTAATACCACCGCAGAAAAGAGGTCCAACTGTCTTCATATCAATACCATTGGGCAATTTAACCACGCTTGTTTCAGACGCTTGAACGCATTGTGCAAACCCTCCTGAGCGTTGAACGATCGTAGGCATTGCCTGCGAACATAAATTGTGATCACCTGAATCACAACTTGAACATGTTTCACAGTAATCTGAGTGCCATCCCAAGCCAACCAAGTCACCGACTTTATGCTTGCTAACGGAATCTCCAACCTCAATTATTTCACCTGCCACTTCATGCCCAGCAACGAGAGGATATTCGGACATACCCCATTCGTTGTTCAACATAGATAAATCTGAATGGCACAACCCACAATAATGCACCTTAATTTTGACATAATTTGCGGGCAGACTAGGTAATGTTAGGTCAATTTTTTCAAGCGCTTTTTTTGCTTCTTTCGCGGCGTATGCCTGCATAGTTCTGCTACCTTTTGTTATTTAGACTTAACTGAGATATTAATCTTCCTTGAACTTGTCATGGCATGCTTTGCAGGTGCTACCTAATTTGCCAATGCCTCTTCTGAATTCTGACTCTTCGTTATTGGCCACAATCTCCTGTAAATTTGCCGCCGCTGAGACCATATCGTCTGCTTTAGATGCAAAGTCTTTTTGCTCCTGCCAGATAATGTCTTTCGCTTTGGTATCCACGTCAAAACCAGTGGTATTCAATGCGAAATAGTCGTGCATCATGCCCCCCAAAAACTCAATGCGCTGGGCATTTAACGCTATGGTGTCTGCGTTCATTGGTATATTGCCTTTTGCCATAGCACCCAGTGGGCCCATGTTACTTCTGACCAATTGCAATAGTGACTTTCTAAACGTTACTGCGGTTGCAGCTTGTTTTTCACTCGTTGCTTTATTTGAATCACTATGAGATTCAGCAAAACTGAACGAGCTTAAGGTTAATGTAGTTGCGATTAATGTGGTTTTTACCAAGTTTGATTTTGTCATTATTGTCTCTTTTTTTATAAATAATTCGCAGAAAATTCAAAAGTCTTTTTCAATACGGGAAAATAACTATTACGCTCATATAGATTAGTCAAAAATTTTTATTTGTAAAATATCTTATATGTATAAAGTGTTAGCTATGCCCTCTTTACGTTTGTGTGTAGTGAGACTTCCATTAACTTAAAAATTAGTCCAAAACTGGGGGAAAAACATTTATAGTAAAAAGTAAGGACCATTACCAATTTAATATCTATGAACAGCGCTGACTACAAGAAAAGCTATTTGCTAGCACGACAGCAATTAGACAAACTCTCGCTTTTTATTAGGGGCTCTGCTGAATTTTTTAAAGGGATCCATCCTGAGCTTGACGAAGACTTCCGTCAAATAAGGCGAGCTCTTCAATCTCCCCCTGACTACGACAAGGCGTCTGAAATTGCGGCATTGATAAACCCAAAGTTTATTGAACAGGGTAGATTAATAGAGCATGCAAGGAACAATACGCTTCGTTCTATTGAAAATGCATTGCAACATTTATTGAATGAATCCACCTTAGAACATGAATACAAAGAATTATTATTGGATCATAAAACAAAGATCCATAGCTTCAGCTCTAAACAGCCCGATTCCGTTATTCAAGAACTAGCAAAAGTGGTTCATATCATGCGACATATTCTTGATACAGCACTTTCGAAACCCGCTCTAAATAACGAAGGCTCATTGACTGAGAGTATCGTACATGAATTAAAAGAACTGATTGAGCCATTTTTAGTCACGTCTTCTAATGAGCAAAACAGCGTCATAGAGTTGAACTCTAAATTAGAAAGAGGGTTGAGCACTTCTGAGTTACTCGAATGTTGCTTGATCTTCATTCGATACGTTTTAAAAGATGCATCAATTAAAACAGAAGCCGCAAGCGAGTTAATTTTTAAAATGCATCAGTCCCTTGCAACCATTAATCATGGATTGAAACAACAACTGTCTAACTCTGCTCAGCAACTAGATTATCAAGAAAAGAAAAGTATCGATGTTAAAAAAAGAATACATGCAATAACTCAGTCTTTGTCTGATGCAAACGAGCTGGAAAACCTAAAAGCTGAAACAAATAGACATTTAGTAGCATTGCAAACATCATTATTTGAGCATGAGGAATCAGACAAAATAGCTTTGACTAGCCTCATTTCACTTTTACAACAAATGCAAAAAAGAATCACAGAACTAGAACATGAATCAGCAAGGTTTCAAAATAAATTACTGGCACAGCAGATTCAAGCGCATACCGATTCGCTCACTAAGTTGCCAAATCGTCAAGCATATGAAAGCAAAGTAAAACAACTGATCGTCAATCAATCACTTGGCGACATGTTCCTGGCTATTATCGATATCGATTACTTTAAGAACATTAACGATACCTATGGGCATTCAGTGGGAGACAAAACTTTGCAAATCGTTGCCCAGCACTTGAAACAGCAGTTGCCGCAAAACGATTTTCTGTCTCGCTGGGGAGGAGAAGAATTTGTCATCATTCTTCATGCTTCAGACCCCGAAACCTGCTATCTGAAATTAGAAAAAGTACGCAAAAGCATAGAGAAGCTTCCTTTCAGGTTCAGCGGGGAAAAAGTCACTATTACGGTCAGTATAGGTTTTGCTTCGTTTAGCAATAAAAACTCCACCGAATCTGGAGCAATCGACGTTGAAAGTGTTTTTGAAAAAGCAGACAAACGCCTCTATGAAGCAAAGCAAAATGGCAGAAATAGAGTGTGTAAATAGTGTAACAGTAGAGGCCTGTCAATAAATCCTAGGTCTAGTGAAACACTTTTTAATGTCAGCGGTTAGATAGTCTGATGATAAAATAAAATAGGAGAGCCGCTGCTCTCCTATTTAAACAATTAATTCACTTTATTTTGGAAAACTGAATTTAATTCGTTAAGTCGTCAAAAAACTTTTTCACTCCATCAAAAAAACTGTTTTCTTTGGGTCGATGCTTCGCAGCTTGGCCGTTAATGGACGCTTCAAATTCTTCTAACAAGGCCTTTTGTTTAGTAGACAAATTGACGGGGGTCTCTATTACCACTCTACACAGTAAATCTCCCACACTGCCACTGCGGACAGACTTTACGCCCTTTCCTCTTAATCTAAACATTTTGCCCGTTTGAGTCTCTGGTGTAATTTTGAGTTTCACTTTGCCGTCTAGCGTAGGAACTTGAATTTCACCTCCAAGCGCAGCCGTTGAAAAACTCAAGGGCACCTCACAATATAAATTGTTAGCTTCCCTAGTAAATATCTTATGTTCACGAACGTTAACTTGAACATATAAATCGCCCGCTGGTGCACCATTTTCTCCAGCTTCACCTTCTCCAGAAAGTCTGATTCTGTCGCCAGTGTCTACCCCTGCAGGAACCTTGACCGAAAGTGTTTTAGTTTTCTCTACTCTGCCCTGTCCACGACATGAATTACAAGGGTCGGAGATGATTTTTCCTTTCCCTGAACATGTTGGACAAGTTTGTTGAACTGCAAAGAAGCCTTGTCGCATTTGTACCTGACCTGCACCTTTACATGTTGGGCAGTTAGTAGGAGAAGACCCTTTTTTAGCTCCAGAACCATCACAAGTGTCGCACTCAACCAAGGTTGGCACTCGGATTTCGACTTCTTTGCCTCTAACAGCTTCTTCAAGCGACATGTCCAAATTGTATCGCAAATCAGCACCTTGTCGGGCTCTTGAGCGACCGCCGCCTCTTCCTCCACCGAAAATATCTCCGAAAACGTCACCGAAAATATCGCCAAAGTCAGCATTGCCACCAAAGCCACCTTGACCGCGATTAGGATCCACGCCAGCATGTCCGTACTGGTCGTATGCTGATCGCTTCTGAGGGTCGGTCAAGACTTCATAGGCTTCTTGTATCTCTTTAAATTTTTCCTCTAATGATTTATCACCCTGAGTACGGTCTGGGTGATATTTCATCGCTAACTTTTTATAGGCTTTTTTTATCTCACGCGTGTCTGCGCCTTTGCTTACGCCCAATGCTTCATAATAGTCTCGTTTCGACATACCCCACCCACTGAAAATCGTTTTAGTGTGTTATTTAAAATAGTTACCAGTTAGCATCTGAGCCATTTACCAACGTAGTGTTGTTATGCTGGCTCTGCGCAAATTATCTACGTAAGAAAGGCGCAACATCAATTAGAAGCTGCGCCTTTATAAAAGAAATGACGTTAAAAATAATTATTTTTTGTCGTCTTTCACTTCTTCAAACTCAGCGTCAACCACGTCATCGCCCGCTTTCGAATTATCACTTTGAGCGTCAGGTTGCTCGCCTCCTGCCTGCTGAGCTTTAGCTTGAGCTGCTTCCATCAATGGAGCCGACGCTTCAATTACCGCTTGGCTTTTCGCTTCTATATCTTCCTTGTTATCGCCCTTACGTGCAGTTTCTAACTCCTCTAGCGCTTTTTCAATTTTTTCTTTGTCTTCAGCACTGACTGCATCACCAGCTTCTTCAAGCTGTGTCTTAGTAGCATGAATCATACCATCAGCTTGGTTTCTAGCTTGAACCAACTGCTCAAATTTCGCATCGGCGTCTTTATTCGCTTCTGCATCTTGAACCATTTGCTCGACTTCGTCATCGCTCAAACCAGAAGATGCTTTGATGGTGATTTTCTGCTCTTTACCCGTGTCTTTATCCTTGGCAGAAACATGTAAAATGCCGTCAGCGTCGATGTCGAACGTTACTTCAATTTGAGGTGTACCTCTAGAAGCTGGACGAATACCTTCAAGGTTGAATTGTCCTAATGATTTATTGCCCGAAGCCTGCTTACGCTCACCTTGCAACACGTGTACCGTAACTGCTGATTGATTATCTTCAGCGGTAGAGAATACTTGCGATTTTTTAGTTGGAATCGTTGTATTCTTCTCAATAAGTGTTGTCATTACGCCACCCATAGTTTCAATACCGAGCGACAATGGAGAAACGTCTAAAAGCAATACATCTTTAACGTCGCCAGACAATACACCGCCTTGGATCGCTGCACCAACAGCAACTGCTTCGTCAGGATTCACATCTTTACGTGGCTCTTTGCCGAAGAACTCTGTGACATACTTCTGAACCATAGGCATACGTGTTTGACCGCCTACAAGAATAATATCATTGATATCGTTAACCCCTAAATCAGCATCAGCTAGCGCCTGCTTAAGCGGCTCAAGAGACTGCTTGACTAGATCTTCAACTAACGATTCAAGCTTCGCACGTGTTACTTTTATCGCTAAGTGTTTTGGACCGCTAGCGTCCGCAGTGATATAAGGCAAATTCACTTCTGTTTGTTGCGCCGAAGATAATTCAATCTTTGCTTTCTCTCCCGCTTCTTTTAGACGTTGCATAGCAAGAGGATCTTTTCTCAAGTCGAACCCTTGCTCTTTTTTGAATTCATCTACTAGATAATTGATCATTCGATTATCGAAATCTTCACCACCAAGATGCGTATCCCCATTTGTTGCAAGTACTTCAAAGGTATGCTCGCCGTCTACATCATCTATTTCGATTATAGAAATATCAAAAGTACCACCACCAAGGTCATACACGGCAATAGTCTTATTGCCTTTACTCTTATCCATACCATAAGCAAGTGCTGCAGCCGTTGGTTCATTTATAATACGTTTTACATCTAAACCAGCAATGCGACCGGCGTCTTTGGTTGCTTGACGTTGTGAATCATTAAAGTAAGCAGGGACCGTAATAACCGCGCCAGTGACTTTCTCACCAAGGAAATCCTCAGCTGTCTTTTTCATTTTCTTTAATACTTCTGCCGATATCTGAGGAGGTGCCATCTTTTGGCTATTAGCCTCAACCCATGCGTCGCCATTATCAGCTTTCATAATTTTAAACGGCATTATGTCGATGTCTCTTTGAACTTCTTTATCTTCAAAACGTCGACCGATTAGTCGTTTGATAGCGAATAACGTATTATCAGGATTAGTTACTGCCTGACGTTTTGCAGGCTGCCCGACCAATGTTTCACCATCTTGTGTATACGCAATGATTGAAGGAGTAGTACGATCGCCTTCTGCATTTTCAATTACTTTTGCTTCTTTACCATCTAGTACAGCTACACATGAGTTAGTTGTACCTAAGTCTATACCAATTATTTTACCCATTTGATATCTCCAAAATTCTTTTGTTTGCCACACTTGCTAGTTATGTGGGGTTAGTAACCCTATTTTCAATAGGTCTATGGAATTTTTTTCTTTTGATTTCAACAGACAGCCTCAACATTAAAAAAATGTACTTGGCACTCTGAATTCACAACGCTACACAAATCTGTCAAAACCTTTAATCGTTTAACGTGTTTGATTTAAGCTTGGGTGTCCACTTTGTTTGAACCGCCCCTAGATACCATAACCATTGCCGGTCGCAGTAACCTGTCGTTGATCATGTACCCTTTTTGCATCACCGCCATCACGGTGTTGGCTGGCACTTCATCGTTTTCCTGCATTGACATCGCTTGATGTTGTTCTGGATTGAATACCTCACCTTGAGGATCGATTGCCTTAATCGCAAATTTTTCCAGAGTAGTTAACAGTGACTTTTGAGTCATCTCAACCCCTTCTAAAAAAGGTTTAATGACTTCGTTTTGCTCATCTGCTGCTGCAATTGCGCGCTCTAGATTGTCCACTACTGACAAAAGCTCGCCCGCAAACTTTTCAAGCGCAAACTTCCTAGCTTTGTCTATTTCCGCCTGAGCTCTTCTTTGAACATTGTCGCTATCTGCTTTCGCTCTCAGTACTGAGTCTTTTTGTGATTGAATAGTCTGTTCAGCCTCGGTGAGTTTTTTCTCGAGTTCATCAGCATAAGCTTTCCAATCCATACCAGCTTGAGCATCATCTTCGCCATTATCTTGCACTTGTTGTGCATTATCATTTGGCTCTGATTGATCTTCTTGTTGAGTTTTACTGTCAACTGTTTTCGATTCTTGACTAAGGTCTTGTTCTGATTGATTCTGCTCTTCATTTGCAGTTTTGTTACTCATTGGGGACTCCAATATCTTTTGTCTCGAGATTAACCATAGCGAAGTAAATGGGGATAGAATGATGTGCTTCAAGTTTAAATTTAAAATTTTTTAATAAAATATGGTGGCAAAAATGATTGCACATTCCATCTTATTCACAATTTTAAATAAATAGACAAAATTCATTACGTTAAGCAAGATTTACTACTAAATTATACTTGCATAACATTATATAAAACGTATACCTTAAAACCTAAAGGTTTGTATAGTAGAGGGAACATGGGGTATAAAACTGTCGGACTCATTGGCAAGCCGAGTCATAGTGCGACTCATGTAAGCTTAAGCGTGTTGGTAGAAGAACTAACTGCGCGCGGCTGCGAAATATTGATCGAATCGAAAATTATTCATTCCATTGATGATAAAACTTTGCCCATTTGCGATATGCGAGAAATTGGCAAAAAGGCAGATTTGGCGATAGTCGTAGGCGGTGACGGTAACATGCTTGGCGCTGCCAGAATATTAGCTGGGTTCGACATAGACGTGATTGGAGTAAACAGAGGAAATCTTGGATTCCTCACTGATATAAACCCTGAAGACATCACTCGTCAACTCGATAGGATTTTTGCAGGAGAACTGCATCGAGAAGAGCGTTTTTTATTAGAAGCTCAAGTCTTGAGCAATGAAGCAATAATTAGCAAGCATACTGCAATTAACGAAATAGTTCTTCACCATAGTAAAGTCGCTCACATGATGGAGTTTGAACTTTATGTTGGTGATGATTTTGTATTTAGTCAGCGTTCAGACGGGTTGATCATTGCCACGCCAACGGGCTCAACTGCTTATTCACTATCAGGTGGCGGCCCAATTTTGGTGCCACACCTCGATGCCATAACACTAGTGCCGATGTTTCCGCACTCTCTTACAAGTCGCCCAATTGTGGTTGATGCAAACTCTCCACTTCGCTTGAAAATTTCAAAAAATAATTCAGACAACGTACAAATTAGCTGTGATAGTCATGTTGTGATTGACCTCTCTCCTGGTGATGAAGTACTTATTGATAAATGTAAAAACAAGTTAAGTCTTGTACACCCCCCTGAATATTCTTACTTTAATGTACTTAGGACCAAGTTGAATTGGGGTAGCAAACTTTTCTAAATCATTGCGCAGTGTATCCTTAACTAAATAATTCAATTACATGACAATGATTTTTCAAATTATTTTTTTAATTACATAAAAACTGTACTTTACACATCAAATAACACTGTATATATTATCAGTATTATCATACTATTATTTGAATTTATCATGTTAGTACATATCGCGATTAAAAATTTAGCCATTGTAAAAAAAGTAGAACTGGCATTAGAAAAAGGGTTAACCGCAATTACTGGTGAAACGGGCGCGGGTAAGTCCATAGCCTTGGATGCACTCGGGTTGTGTCTAGGCGATAGAGCCGAATCGAATATGGTGAGAGAAGGCGCTGACAAAGCTGAAGTGATAGCGCATTTTGATATTTCATACATTGAAAAAGCAAGATCATTTCTCAATGCGCATGAATTATTACAGGACGATAACCCAGAAGAGTGTTTTATACGTCGAGTAGTTAGCCCAGAGGGACGTTCAAAAGCGTTTGTAAATGGCATTCCAGTAAATCTGAGTCAATTAAGAGAACTCGGGGCGTATTTAGCCTTAATACACTCTCAACATGCACATTATCAATTTTTAAAACCTGATTATCAACGTGATATGCTTGATGAATATGCTCAACATCAAAAACTCACTCTTGAGACGCAAACCAACTATATCCATTACAATAAAGCGCTAAAAAAACTTACTGAACTAAAAGAACAACAACAATCTCGTCTTGAACGAAGTCAATTATTGGCTTATCAAGTTGAAGAACTCGACCAGTTTAGCATTGGTGAACACGAATTCGAAGAACTGGAATCTTCCTTCAAAAAATTAAATAACACTCAGGCTTTAGTAAGCGATACCGAGTCAGCGCTGTTTTACCTGAAAACTAATGACGATGTGTCTGCTTATGACCTGTTAAAAAAAACCATAAAACAAGTAGAGAATATATCAAGCATTGATGTCAGTATTCAAAACGTCGTAGAGACGCTGCAAAGTGCTTTGATCCAAACTGACGAGGCTAGCGGCGATTTAACTAGGTATTTAGAAAGTATTGAAAGCGACCCCGAAACCCTAGCAATGATAGAAGAAAGATACAGTCAATGTCTTGAACTTGCTCGAAAACATCACGTAGAACCAGAAGATTTATATCGAACTCACTTACTGATTGTCGAAGAGTATCAATCTCTTGTGAATCAGGAAAACGACCTTGCTAGTCTCGAAGAGGAATTAGGTAATTTACTAGTCAAGTATAGACAATCCTCTGCAAAATTACATGAATCGAGAGCCAAGGCTGCCAAAAAGCTTGCGTCAGAAATCGAGTTATCAGTAAAAGAAATGAACTTACCTCACGCTAGGGTGAGTGTCCACGTTATCAAAAATCCACAATCCGAACCGACGAAACACGGAGATGACAAAGTTCACATAAAACTTTCAGTCAATCCAGGACAAACCGAAGACCTGCTAGAAAAAGTCGTCTCGGGTGGTGAACTGTCGAGAATTGGGTTAGCGTTACAAGTAATATCGTCTAAGGAAGGAAATATACCAACAATGGTATTTGACGAGGTAGATACTGGTATCAGCGGACCAACCGCGGCTCTAGTGGGCAAGTTGCTTCGCAAATTGGGGAAAAATATACAAGTTATGTGCGTTACCCACCTACCCCAAGTAGCTGCGAGCGCCCATAATCAAATGTTTGTAAGTAAAATCACAGACGGCAAAACCACAGAAACACAGCTTTTAAAACTCACCAAACAAGAGCGCGTTAATGAAATAGCGCGATTGCTGGCCGGAGATGAGCTCACAGAAACCGCCATAGCGAATGCCAAAGACCTACTGAAATCTTAGTAACAAAGAATACACGAACCATTTAAAACTTGAATGGTCATACGATACTGCTGTAGGATACTGCGTCGTAAAATGTAACGCCATCATGTGGAGCGGTTACAAGGTAAAAGCGGAGAAAAGAGTAAATGAAAAGAGTGTACGTTGGTATTTTGATGATAGCGTGTCTGTTAAGTGCAGGGTGCACTGACTGGATTTATCGAATAGATATCCCTCAAGGTAATTTCTTGGACCAAAAAGACGTCAACAAATTACGTGTAAAAATGAGTAAAGAACAAGTAAGGTTTGTACTTGGAAATCCAGTAGTAACCGATAGTTTTGATAATGATACTTGGTACTACATTTACGATATGAAACGGGGAATGTCAAAACGTGGTGATGACATTAGACGAGAGTTGAAAGTACACTTTGAATCTGGTCGGGTTAAATCAATATCTGGTACTTTTGACGAGCCTGAAGAATTCAACACCCCACTAGACTCATAACGAACGCTTTTTTATTTTACTATTGAAGCCAATAATGATTTGGCTTCTTTCACCTCTTCTGAATTGCCAGCATTAATTACTTGCTGCAACAATTCACTCGCTGCCTCTATATCTTCCATATCTATATAAACCTGAGCTAAGTCCAAATTACCCGATTGATCATTCGAGCCATCTTGTTCAGTGACAGCTCCCTTATTGGGATCAGAAGCTTCAGCGCCGAAAGTAAGATTCCCTAGCGACTTTTCAAGGTCCAATACAAGTTCATCGTCAGTCAACGATTTTGAAGAGTCACTTTCATTTATCAAATCATCAACATCAAGAAAATCATCATCATTTGATTCTTCATTTGCTGATTCATTTTCGGTGGTAAGCGTCTCTAGATCTAAGCCTGCCTCTTCAAAGGGAGACGAGCTTTTTATATTAGAATTCTCTATTTCCTTTGGTAAATCGCTAGCCTCTTCTTTTGACAACTCATTTAACATATCATCAAAATCGTTATCATCTAACTTGCTAAGAATATCATCTTCGGAAGACAAGTCCGTTGCAAACTCATCGTCAGATAAAGATAGGTCGTCAACATCCAATTCCAACGCAGATAAATCTAACTCGTCTTTGTTTTCATCTTCTGCACTCTTTGACTGAGTTGGTGTGTTTTCTTCATCAACCCAGTTATCGAGGTCAGGAAGGCTTGAGAGCACGTCATCCTCTGCGTCGTCTGCATTCTCTTTTTCATCTTCTGTATTTGAACTAGACTGTTCTTGTTGCTCTATAGGATCCGCACGATCTGAATTATCGGCATTGTCTGATTTTTGCAAACTTTCATCTGTCGATGGCTCTTCGCTTTCTGGCTCTTTCGTTATCTCGTCTGTTGACGCCAAGTCGGTAGTAAAAGACGGTATATCACTTAATAAATCATCCTCTTCAATACTTAACTCAGAGCTTGCTTCATTATTACTTGATTGAATGGATTCATTGCTAGCATCAGTCGAGCTTGCTGAACCGCCCGATTCTATAAGTGGGTCAGAGGAAGACTCATCGAGCGGGTCATCTATATGGACTGCACTAGAATCCCTTTCTTTCGTGTCCAGTGCCTGAGACGAAGTCGATTCATCAAACTCTAAGGTCAAGTCATCGTCATCAAAATCAGCAAGTAAATCGTCTAGCTCATCACTGTCATTAGCATTCTCTGTCAGGTCGTTGAGTAAATCATCTGACAATTGATCTAATTCCACGTCCGTGCTTTCAATGCCATCTTGATTATTGTTAGAGATTAAGTCGTCAACAAAATCATCTTCTGGCTCTGTGCCGTCGTCTGTTTCTTGCTCTTTTTGATTGGTGACATTGTCTTCATCAATGCTAGTAGCCGTATCACTTGGCTCTGCATTTTCTGTAGTACTGTTACTGCCATCGCTTTTTGATTCCCTACTTTCTTCGTCTTTTTGTTCAGTCAGGTCAGCAATGTCTTTTGAATCGTCAATATTTGTGTCATCGCCTTCGTCATTGGAATCTGCGTCTACATCTCCAGGCTCACCCGAGTCTAATTGAGCAATGATGTCATCGGCAAGCTCGTTGATTGTGTCGTCTTTTTGTTCAATTTGTTCTTCTATTTGGCTTAATGTTTTGTCGTCAATCTCACCGTTTTCGTTTAACTCAATTCCTTCTGGGGTGCCATCTTCATCGCCTGAATCCGATTTAGATGGGGCCAAATCATTCTGTGCAATATTCTCTTCAGAGGCTTGTTCAGTCAGTTCAGATTGTTCGCTCTGTTCGCTCTGTTCGCTCTGTTCGCTCTGCTCTCCCTGTTCAAAAGGGTCTGCTTGAGCTATATCGTCGGCTTCATCTATATCCGTAAGGTCATCAACGTCGTCATTTACATCATCTATAGTGTCTTCTTCATCGCCCTCTGGATTTGGCGCATCGGGCACTAACATATCATCCAAGCTTTCAAGTTCATCCGTGAGCAAATCGTCATCTAGATCATCTAGCGCTTCATCTGAAGCGAGTTCGTCGGATAAAATATCATCCTCGCTAGTATTTTCTGATAATACCGCGAGCAACTCATCTGAATCAGCATCTACTGCACTGTCCACTTCGCCTATAACTAAGTCATCATCAACGATGTCTTTGCTTTGATTGACTGAGTTTTGCACTGGTGTGCTTTCTTCAACCGCTGGAGCAGTTCGCTTCAATAACAACAGAGCTAACCCCGCTAGCAGAGTAATTGTGACCACGCTCATTATGATAATTATTGATATTGGAGATGCGAGAAAGTGAAGAATAGACTCTTCATTCTGTTTAAGCTTCTGCTCTTCTGCCGCTTTAACTAATGCTACTATCTCTGATAGCTGAACCATTTGTTCATCAATTTGTTTTTGAAGTTGGTTTTCTACCTTTTCAGTTAATGAGCGGTTGTTCTGATCAATGATTTTTAACTGTTCAGAAAGCTGTTTATTTTCCTCAAGTAATATTTGTACCGATTGAATAGAGTCGGATACCTGCTCTTTAAGTAAGTCAAACTGCTGTTGCTGTTGCACTCGAAGCGCATTAAGCTCGTTTTGTAATTCTTGTTCAGAGTTGGATAAATCATTTTGACTCACCGCATTGTTGTTTTCAGCTGCAGAGCTTGAGGGTTCGGTTGCTTGAGTTGGATTAGGTTGAACTGGTCTTGTGGAAGAAACCCTTCTTTCGTCATTTAATGCTTTTTCTCTGGCTACATTTGGGTCAATACGCGAAATATAGGAATCACTGGGTAATTGCAAAATGGCTCCGCTAACCATTTTATTGAAATTACCGTTTTCAAAAGCTTGGGGATTTAGCTCGTAAATAGCATACATTGTTTGGTATACGCTAAATTGAGAGCCTTGCTTGTAACGGCTGGCAATGCCCCAAAGCGTATCGTTTCCGTCTATT
>CBFIBG010000042.1:0-2124 GCA_965660815.1 Glaciecola sp. | reverse complement strand
ATTTCCTGGTTCATTTTTATAAACAAAATCTTTCCCGATAAAACTAGACGCACCCGACATTCCATAAGCAACCGTTAGCAGTTCATCCAGTGGAGGTACATAACCTTCACTGCCGACATCTTCAAGCATTTGATTATAAGCAATTGCAGCACCGGGTGATTTGTAGAGCCATTTTGGTACGGGTATGGTAAACTCCCGCTGCTGCTGTCTGGGGATAGTCTCAGATTCTTCCATGACCTGGCCGAACAATTCAGCAAGCCCTTCCGGCAACGGTTTGGACATTTCATCTAACATCGGGAGGCTTCGGGCTTTGGCGATTGCGGCTTTGACTTCCGGAGTCAATTTCCTATCTTTGGCGTATTGTATGATTACATCTCTAAGGTTTTCAAACATAGCGATAATTGTATCGTTATATTTGGCGACTTCTGGGTTAGATTCATGGTTTGGTAATGCCCCCTGCTTTTTAAAATATGCAGCACCGTTTAATAAGCCTTCAGTTTGGCGAACCATTCTATCGGGTTCCAATCCGCCAGTAAACCAGTTATCACTTTTAACATTTTCTGTTTCAATATCATCTAAAGTCCTTAAATAATCCGATTGAACAAATTTTTGTATTTTCAACTGCGCGAACAAATGAGCAGCCCTTTCACTTTGATTTTTTCCTTCAGGCATTTTAAAGTTGAATTGCTCAACTAATGCTTTTTCTAATTTTGCGTATGCTTCTGACTCTAATGCGATCAATTTTTCCGTAACCGCAGTCATTTCCGGAGAAACGTTTTCACCGCTGCCAAAATTTCTAAAATTTTGAGATTTATAAACAGATTCTAAAAAGTTAACTATTAAATCTGCCGAGTTTATTCCGTATCCTCCTAAAGATTTATTTGGATCGAGTTTACCAGTATCTATAAGTGAAATGATTTGTAAGTAGTCGGTCAGGTTTTCGATTAATGCCTCTGCCGTATTGAAATAATCTGAAATAGCTGATACGTTTGTCGTATCTGGGAGACTGATACCTAAAAATTCAAAGAAGTCTTGGACTTGTTTAGGGTCTTTAAAATAATGCTTAGGTGCGTGAGCTTCTGCGCTAGGTGGGACGCCGACTGGTGCATACTTTGCCATATTCTCATCCCCGCCTAATTGCAAGACGTTTTTGACAAACCCCAAAGCATCGGGTTCAATTAAACTCGCCATAAAGTTCGCAACTTTTCTTTGAGAAGCATTCAACTCTGGGTAAGCGAGTGCTAGAGTCTTAGCTTCAATTCCCAGAATTTCTAACGCTTCTGCTAATGCACGAGCTTCTTTACCACCTAATGAATAAGATATAGTTGCTATCTTTTCGGGGGATACACCCGACTCTATTGCAGCCATGATGTTTGCTAAAGCATCGGTGACGGCTCTGGATTGAAACATTGGGTTAACGCTCTGCGAAATAAGCGTTGCAATATTCCGAAAAGTATTGTATAATTCTTGGTTCGCAAATGCTTCCGGCGCAAGACCGCCCATAAAGTCTAGAACCGCTTTTAACATCGGGTCTTGGTCTTCCTGACCTTCTGGATCTGTGTCTGGGTTATCAACTGGGAGAACTCGTCTAGATGGGACAAGTGGCTCAAAAAGCGACTCCATTTTTGCGCTCCCTTTACCCTTCCGACCCATTGCGCCGCCAATCACTTGTAAATACCCTTCTTCACCTTCTTGAAGTTTGGGTAAAAGTGCCATCACACTCGCTAACTTGCTTTTTGCCCCCGTAATGCTTCGCTCTTGTTGTATCCGACCGATAAAATTTATAATCGGTGAGAACTCTTTGAGCATTGGATTTATAAACCCTTGAATTAAATCTTGAGGATTTAAATTTGGTAAAAGACCACCAAAAATGTCACTTGATAGATAAAGACTAGCTTTAGGGTTTGTTGGGTTTTTTTGTAGTGTTTCGATAGATTTTCTTATTTGCTGTTCTGTCCGTTTTTTAGGACTATACTTAGCTAATAATTTTATTGTTTTATCAGATATTTCTTCACCTCTTTTTATTTTGTCCAACAATCCAGAAACATCCATCATATTCTTAAACTTGTCGGCATACTCATTCATTACTCTAAGTCTCGGCACAGCTTCATCAATTGCTTTATT
>CBFIBG010000041.1:0-2191 GCA_965660815.1 Glaciecola sp. | reverse complement strand
AGTTTGTTATTGTATCGCCCCATACTCGACTGTTTGGAACAATAAGAGTTTGATTATCGAATGTATTGATTGTGGTTGCTAACCAGTTCATTTTTTTTACGATACCGTTGGCGCCAGTCACTTCTATATGATCATTTAGGTTAAAGGGTCGATTGATTAAAATCATTAGTCCATTTGATACTGATTAAAGTGTGCGGACAAACGTCTGCTTTGATTTTTTGACCCCTTATTTTTTGACCCCTTATAAGAACTTAAAGCTTTATTCTGCTTATGGCACATAGGGGGCTGACAATTTCGCATAAATCAATATTTGCGACCGGCTGTTTGTTGTCTAAATTTGCCCTTCCTACTTAACTACTAATGGGCGCTATGCACCAGACATTTCCATTGGTTGCAGCGTAGCTGTAAATTAAACAATCCACTAATCACAAACCACTATTCACAAACCACTAGCCTGTTATTAAATTTTCATTATATCTTTGTTATTTAAGCAATAATAAGGAAAGGAGAAAAAACAGCCAAAATCTATTACCTATGAACAATTTTATTTATTAATGAATTATAAAAGGAACTAATATGAAACTAATTTTTAAATGTGTTTGTACAATTTTTATATCGGTCATTTTGTTAACTAATTTCGTAACGGCTAAATCTAAGGTAGACTTAGACAATGATATTAGCGTCTTTAAAAATACAATTCAGTTGGAAAACATAGCCAAAAATACATTATTTTACACGGTAAATTTACCTGATGAAGTAATAGACGATTTATTAAATATGGAAATAAAACCGTCAACTCGCTTTACTTTGTCAATTAAATCTAGTGCTATGGAAGAAATAAAGCGCGGTTTTAATGTGAATAGTCTTAATTCGGGCCCTGTCCTACCTTCCAACCCTCCCCTTGGTACTACGGTGACAGTTAAATACGAACAGTCAGAATTTGGAATGGTTTATGAATATACTAATACATGGACCTATGTAACGAGTCCAAATGGGCAAAACGTTTGGGTTTTATCTACCACAAAAAGATTTGTTAGGTTTGATGACGGTTATTATGATGAGAAATAATACATAAAAATTCTATTCAAAAATACTAAAAAGACGTTAGAGTGCCTGCTTGTCTTGCATGACCAGTGGGCATTATTTCCCTATGTGTCAGACTACTTGTCTCTTTAATATTTCATAGGAGAACAAGGTGAATGGTGTTTATGAAGAAGATCTGAAACAACAAATATTACAAAAGGTATTAAATAAAAAAGACGGTATCACATTTTCAGAAATTGCAGAGAGTTTTGGTGTATCGTTATCCACATTAAGTCGGTGGAGAGCAGACATGTCCAGAGCAAAAAAGACAAATAAACCATTCAATCAACTTTCAACTGGCTCGTCAGAAAAACGACCAGAGGATTTTTCTGCAACAGATAAGTTCGAAGTCATTATGCAAAGCCAAGGGTTAAGTGATTCTGAGCTTAGTGCATTGTGCAGAAGCAAAGGGATATTCGTTCATCATATTGAGCAGTGGAAAACTGAGTTTATTCAGTCTGCCAACGCCGAACAATCTTCTCCATTGAAAGTGAAGCAATTGACGCAACAAAACCAAAAACTGAACAGAGAGCTCAAACGCAAGGATAAAGCATTAGCAGAAGCGGCTGCACTTTTGGTACTGCAAAAAAAAGTCCAGGATTTTTGGAACGACGACGAGGATGGATGATGTCTGCTGAAGATAAAGCGCAGTATATTCAATGGATTGATGGAGTATAATATGAATAAACGCTATGTTCTACCCTTTGTTACAGCTGTCTTTTTTGGTGGCTTGATTCATTCAAAAAGGTGTTTGTGGTGATATTTGTGAAACTTAGGTCCGTTAGTGCCTAATGTGAACCGTCCTTTGGAACTGAAACCTTAGAAGTGGCGCACAATGAGTCCTACCCTCAAAAACAGATTTTGCTGGTATCGCTGTTTCGCTATGCCCCGAAATTGAAATCGCGTTGAACGTTAAAGTCGCTTGAAGACTTATCATCAGGTGGAGCGCGCAAAGGCGGTAATAGCGTTGCAGCAGGTATTGAATTTGGATATTTCTTGTCTAAATGTGCCAGTATTTTTTTGATAACCTGGATATCTATGATACAAGCGATGATGCTTACATTGTGTTTTTGACATTTTTCGCACTCGGTTATGTCAATGTTGAATA
>CBFIBG010000040.1:0-18571 GCA_965660815.1 Glaciecola sp. | reverse complement strand
ACTTTAGGCCTGTGCATATAGAAATCGTCACATTAAAGAGCTTGCATTAAAAGCGAATTTAAATACGTTATCAATATCCTGATACAAATCACATTTTTATTTGATTGGTTTCAAACCATTTTTCAAACGCTGCCGCATCACTCGTTTTGCTTTCTACCCACTTCTTACCAGACGCGGTGACTTCACTTTTCCATAAGGTCGCACTCTTTTTTAAATAATCCATAATAAATTGTGAAGCTTCAAACGCGTTTTTCCTGTGTGTTGATGTGACTCCGATAAATACTATCTGTTCTCTAGCGTGCAGATGTCCAATTCGATGGATGATAGAAAGTTGGCCGAGTTCCCAGTGCTTTCTCGCTTTTAGGCATATCTGCATTAGGCTCTTTTCCGTCATTCCAGGGTAGTGTTCAATAAACATACTCGCAACGTTTCCCACGTCATTGATGTCTCTAACTAACCCCGTAAAGGTAACGATTGCTCCATCTCCGTCGGCCTTTTCTCTTAGTTTGTTGTATTCAACCTCATGACTGAAGTCTTCGTGCTGAATTCTTATCACTTCATTATCCCCCTGTCACCGGAGGAAAGAATGCCACTTCATCGCCGTCATTAATTGTCGTGTCTTTTGAACACAATGTTTGATTGACTGCCACTAAGACATTACCATCCTCTAAGAAGCTTAACTGCTCTCTTTGTTCGGCTAAAGTCGAAATTAAATCGCTCACGTCCATAACGTCTAAGTTATGTTCAATTTTTATTTCTTGAACTTCAGCTATTTCTCGAAATGCTGCGAAAAACTTTACATTGATCATTAACTATACTCACATTCAGAACTAGTTGTATTGGTTTATCAAAATTACATCGGTTGCGCTTCTCTTGTTGCACACATGTTTGCATCTGTGTTAGCCAGATGAGGCACAAAATTACAAGGGCCTTGGGCACCATTAAGCTGAGCTTGAATAATTCCTGTCCATGCTGTCTTACATGCGCCGGTAGACCCTGGCATACAAAATATTATGGTGTTATTCGCAAGCCCGGCAATAGCACGTGATTGGATTGTAGAAGTACCAATTTCTTTATAAGATAAATATCTGAAAAGCTCACCAAATCCCTCTACTGCCTTATCAAATAACGGTGAAACCGCTTCAGGAGTAGAATCTCTCGACGTGAAACCAGTGCCACCAGTAATTAATACGGCTTGTATATCACCGGATGCTATGTAATTGGAAATTACAGCACGAATTAAATACACATCGTCAATCACAATGTCTCTTTTTACTACATGATGGCCTTGTTCCGCTGCGCTTAGCGCCAAGTATTCTCCAGAGGTATCTGTTTTTCTATTCCGCGTATCTGAAACAGTTAATACTGCAATGTTTAATGGTGTAAAGACTTTTTTAGAATGCCCCATTTGAATACTCCGATTGTATAGGATTTAGCTGTTTTTGATGCAATGCTGTTGCTAATTGCCATTGAGCAGGATGATTGGCATTAAGTAGTTCGTTTTCATTGTTTATAGGCAAGGTTTTCAAAGGAAAATGTTGGCAAAAACGCTCTACGGAATAATGATTAGTCATTTTCAATGTGTAATCTAATACAAAACGCAAAGCTTTAGAGTTCTTTAGAAATAAGGGTAAATGACTCCCCTTAAGCGCAACATTCGTATTATATTTCACCCCGTAATCAATTACATTCTGCAATGATTTATGACTAATTAAAGGGACATCAACAGGTAATATTAATAAGTTATAATTAAGAAATCGGTGAGCGGCGCTATGAATACCCGATAATGGTCCTTTATTTGCGATAATATCGCTAATATGATTACTTAAACCATCGTTACGGCTTATCACCACATCTTCTATGCTTGTTTGTAGTAACCTGTCGCAAGCAAGCTCTAGCATTGTTTGATCACCAATCTTTAGTGTTGCTTTGTCTGTGCCCATGCGTTTACTTTTGCCACCCGCAAGCACCACACCTAATGTTTTCATTTAGCCTCCTAACATAGCTAGTTGTTTAGTTGCACCCGTAAACCCCTCATCAAGGAAATGGCTTTGCTTTTTAGTTTGCACATGTTTAGTAATGGCATGGCAGGTGGCATCGACGTCTTGGGCATCTAGATGCTCTGATATATTGATTCCATTCTCTGAAAACAAGCAAAGATGTAATTTGCCCTGAGAAGACACTCGAAGACGATTACAAGTTTCACAGAAATCTTTGCTGTAAGGCATGATAAGACCGATGTTACCCTTGTAATCAGGGTGAGAAAACTCTTGTGCGGGGCCGGCATCATCATCGCGAACTATTCTCTGCCAGCCTTTATTAAGTAACGTTTGCTTGATACTTTGACCTGCAACATGGTTCTTTTTAAAAAATGCTTGATTATCACCCGTTTGCATCAACTCAATAAATCGCCAAGTGACTTCGTGGTGTTTTAAGTAATTAAAAAAGTCGGTCAAGCCGGCGTAATTAAATTGACGAAGCATAACTGTGTTAAATTTAATAGTTTCAATGCCCACATCACGGGCTACATCAACACCTGCTAGGATCTCTTGTAATTTGTTTTTACCTGTAATAGCGGCAAACATACGTGGATCTAGGCTATCTGCGCTCACATTTATAGCATCTAAACCAGCTTGCTTATAATTCTTAGCATCTCTCTTTAACAAAAAACCATTCGTGGTCAAGGCAACGGTTTTAATTCCATTAACCGATTTACATAGCTCAATAATGTCGCACAAATCTTTACGAAGCGCTGGTTCACCGCCCGTAATGCGTATTTTTTTAGTGCCTAATGTGGCAAAACTCTGAACTAAGGTTTTTATTTGAGTTTTATTCAATCCACCTCTAGGAGTATTACAATCATTACCTTCAGGTAAGCAATAGTTACACCTAAAGTTGCACAGCTCTGTTAGTGACAAGCGTAAATAGTTGAAACGTCTGCCGTATGTATCTTGTAGTTGCATATAAACACCTTTCCAATTTCGAGAAGACTCGTCGGGAGGCTAGTCAATTTCTTGAATAACCCGGCGGAATTCCGCGGTGTGATGACCATAGTGAACATTTAAACCTTAGGTCAGCACACTCTAAGTGATATCTAATGTGTATTGTTGAACAAAACAACGCGTTTTGTAATTGTGCTGAAGGAATACTCACTAGTGGGTATAAGAATGGGAATAAGCAAATAAGCCGTGATGGACACGGCTTGGTTACTGAATAAAAATTAGTATTTAGCCGTAAGCATTAACCAAAATTTATTGGTGTCGACTGAGAATTCATCTGCAGAATATTTAGCATATTTCAACAAAAGGCCAGTTTTTGAAGCAAGCGGATACTTGGCAACAAAATTTAGTTCGCGACCATAATCAATATTGCCACTTTCAGATTGGAAATCATGATAAACGGCAGTAAGTGTAAGCTTCACAATTTTATCAGAAACGTTTATATATCTATCTACTATACCTTGGTTGGGAGTGTTCAAGAATTTATCAGTGAAACCTTGAAATTTATGTAAGGTGGCTAATGGTGTAGTAAACCCCACATCATTATCACTACCCATAACCTCCACGCCAGCACCTACCTTTGTTGTCTTAATAACTGTGTTGATATCAAACGCGTAGTAATTTGCTGAAAAATCAGTTGGATTATCGGCGTTATCACTCTGTTTAGCATACGCTGCGTGAATATTTACAGGGCCGAGTTTACCATCATAGTTAGCGCCAACAGTTTTTGTGCTGATTGCGCTAGCTCTGTCAAAGTCAAAGCTATAAATAAACCCGGTCAACGTGTGACTAGCAGAAAAATGGTAGCTTAGATTGACTAAATGCAAAGCCCCTTGTAAGTCTGATTTTTCGCTGGTCGTACCAAATATTCGATTAACATTGTGTAAATAACCATAATCGAAATTTAATTTAGTCGTTGGTGTATATTGAACGCGATACCCGTCGTAGGTTTGCTCATTTTGACGCCAAGCAACAGAGCCAATAAATCGTTGATCATTGTGATTAATTCGCTGTCTACCCGCTGTAACCAATAGAGCGTCATATTTAAATCCTACATATGCTTGATTAATCTCTGTGCCTGTTGGATCTGCCACTACTGGATATTGGGTTTGTGTATTTACCGTGCTATTGTAATTTTCATTACCAATAGCTGTGACATTGTCCGCTTCAAAGACGGCAAAAAAACCGTTTACTGGTGATGTTTCATATTTAAAGCGGGTCAACAATGTGGAGGCATTGGCTGCTTTGTCTATGTTGTCTTGGTCAACTCTCTCATATCGATAACGCAAAGTTATGTTCGTATCACCCTGTGTTACAGCATTTTGAATGTCTGAATAAGTAGATGATTGAGCTGCCCCATGACTAGGTGCAACTGCTGCTAAAACACAACTAAAAGTAATAGCAAGCCGAGTTTTCATATAAGTGTTCCTTATGGTCAATTAATTGCGGGAATTGTATGATTAAACATAGGGCGAGTCATCATATAACTCAATAAAAACAATGAATTACCACCATAATTATGAGTGTTTTTATTGGTGTTAGCCTAGACTACTTAGTAGGTGGCATTGCCAGCTTGATGCTAAGGTGGTACAAACATAAACATGAATTTAACAAAGGAGAAAACGTGCGAGAACTGACTACTCAACAAGCAATGAGATACAACCGCCAAATACTTATTCCGGGTTTTGATTTAGATAAACAAGAAATTTTACTCAACGCCAAAACGTTAATTATTGGAGGCGGTGGACTCGGATGTGCAGTAGCTCAGTATTTGTGCGCATCTGGTGTCGGCGAGATTACGATAGTAGATGACGACATAGTTGAAATGAGTAACTTACAGCGACAGGTGTTACATTTTGAACAAGACGTAGGTACTGCAAAAGTCGCTTCAATTAAAACGTCCCTAGCACAAATCAACAGTGATGTTGTCGTAAATACACTTGAGCAAAGAGCCGATGAATCAAATGTTGACGAGTTACTACAGCAACATAGCATTGCGATTGATTGCAGTGATAATCTAAACACGCGCAATTTACTTAATACGCTTTGTTATCAAGCCAAAATTCCGCTTGTTTCAGGTGCGGCCATTCGAATGGAAGGACAAATATTTTGTGTTTCACCTAAACACAATAGTGCATGTTATGGTTGCATTAGCCGTTTTTTTGGTGAACTAGAATTGAGTTGTGTAGAGTCGGGCATAATGTCACCTGTAGTAGGTGTAATAGGGGCGTATCAGGCGCTAGAATGCATTAAATTACTGACTGATTTTGGCACCGAAAACATTAATAAATTACATGTGTTTGATGCCATGACCTCAAGCTGGCAAGTTTACAAAGTGAATAAGCATCCCCAATGCAGTGTTTGCAACTAGGGATTAACCAGGCTTACCATCTAGTCTGGGCTTAAACAGAATTGGGGTATAGACCAGTACAAAACATGAAAAAGCGATGCACCACAATATGCCCGATACTAACCACCAAGTTTGAATTAGCTCAGGTAATAGGCTAACCAATACGCCTCGAACTAAGGCGGCAAGAGCAATGGCGACAAATGCAATAATCATTATTGGTGAAGGCTTTAATGGTCGCCCTGTATGTCCTAATGAGACTCGCGTAATCATGGCAATTATCATCCCACCAATTACACCTACCGTTAAGCTGTGTATTCCAACGCTTAGACTAACTGACTGAAATAAAAAGTGTATAGCCAGTAATCCCAATCCAAGTGGTATGAAAAACATGCTTAAGTGTAAGCACCAAACTAAGGGAACATTGAATGTGACCCAAGGGCGCCAATACACGCTTCTATAAATATGAAGCAAACAGGCCACAGCGCACAAAGCACCTAAGAACGATTGATGGGAATCGAGTATCAGGCTTATTGCAATAAATAACAAAAATGCCAGAGCAGGTATTTCAATGAAGCGACGAGGCGTCACTTTTTTTGTTTGAGTACCGTTAGCAGTAAACATAGGGATCACACGACCACCAATTAACGCGACAATAAACGTAATCAGCATAACCATGGTGTGCATCGCTTTTTGCGAATATTCAACAGGGTAGTCGAATGCTGGAAGATAGGTAAATGCATTTGTTAGGGTCATTAGCAATAATATAGGCACAAATATTAAGTTTCGAAATTGTTTTATTTTAATCACTGGCTTACCAAGGAAGTAAGCTACCATTGGCAAAAAGGCAAGATCGACACACATTACCACAATAAGCGGGATCCCAAAGTTATTCAAAATTAATATTCGGGCGATTAACCATGTTATAAAAAGAAAGAATAATCGCTTTCCTTTTATACCTGCAATTCCCGTCCAGTTTTGCACAGCGGTCAATAAAAAGCCTGCAATAATTGCCGTTACAAAACCATATAGCATTTCATGACTATGCCACCACACTATGCCGTTAACGGGTGAAATAGATAACTTGCCACTGAGGGTTAAAATCCAGATAAGCATAGCAATTAATGAGAATAGGCTGCCAAATAGAAAAAACGGGCGAAAGCCTAGTCTGAAAAGTGGAAATATACCTTGTTCTTTTGCTTGTTCAGTGACGTTTATCATAATTGAAGTAATTGTTTTCCTGTTCTAAAAAATTCTGCTGTTTTGCTTGCTCTAAGCGCGATAGATATCGCTCTCTTTTAATCGCAAAATGCATAAGTAACATGCATATTGCCAAAACACCGTATAACACCATAAATGAAGCACTATAGACTCCAGCAAAATCTACTGCAGCTCCAAATAAAATAGGTAATGTACAGCCACCTAAAGCACCCATCATAGCGACCATTCCACCAACACTTCCCATTTGATGAGGGTAGTAATCGCTTATTAGTTTATACACACTTGCTCTACCAAACCCCTGAGCCAACCCAATCACCAGCAACAAAAGGGTGAATATCCAAACGTTGAGTTCTATGTGGATATTCACGTCTTTATCAACACCATGAATGGTCATGGTCGTAGGTGGATAACTTAAAAAGAATAAGCAGACTAAACAAATCCAAAATACCCCCCAGTTGACATTTCGTGCACCAAATCTATCAGCAAACCAACCTCCTGCTGCCCTTGCCATACTTGAACTAATGACAAAAAGTAAGGTTAACAACATAGCTCGATTGAAGCTTATGTTGTATGCGTTAACATAATACTGAGGCAACCATAGGATAAGGGCCAAAAATGTACCAAAAACAAAATAGTAATATAGACTGAACCGCCAAACTTTTGGGTGAGAGAGAGGTTTTAAGTAAAAGCTAAATGGTTTTGGATGTGCTTTGATTTTGTAAGCGGGTGTATTCGGTGCAAATAACCAAAATACAATGCATGCACCTAAAAGCATTAAACCATACGTAGGCCCAATTGCTACCCACCCATATATTTCCATAATGTAAGGCACTAAAATTAAGCTTAGCGCAGCCCCAGCATTTCCTGCACCAAATACCCCCATAGCCATGCCCTGCTCATTGCTATTAAACCAGTCGGTTAAATAACGAATTCCAATGGTAAAAGAGACTCCGGAGACTCCTAATATCAAGCCGATAAGCAAGTAAGATGAATAGCTTTCAATTTTAGGAAGGAAAAATAATGCGGGTGCGATAAATAGCATTTGCAAAACTAATAACATTTTTGGTGAATATCGTTCGCATAGTAAACCCACTGGCAAGCGCAACAAAGCACCGGTTAAAATAGGGGCTGACAATAACAAACCTAACTGAGTGCTACTGAGTATCAAAGACTGTTTTAGTTGAATACTCATAACCGAATATAGCGTCCACACAGCAAAATTAATGGCAAATATAAGGGTTGCCATAATTAGTGCTGTAGTTGCTTGTTGTTTATGTAGTGTATTCACCAGAAGCTTCTTACAATCAAAATATATGCTCATTACTATAACTTTGAATCAAGGCTTTCTCTACACACGAGTTAGCTAAACATTCTTGGTTTGATGGACCAAATATTTGCTCTACTCATTTAGAGGTAGATACAGTGACAGGCGTTAACTTGCATGACATTTAAAAATATTTATCCTTCAAAATAACGTATTTTTTCGCACTTTTGATGAGTTCACATACCTACAAAAACTCACGCGTATACCGCTTACACACAATATTAATTTTTACAGCAACGGGTAACCTAACCACATGAGCAATCATTCTTAATTTTGTGTTTTAAAAGCAAAGTAACAAATAGAGTGTTTCTCAATCACAAATTATCTATTAAAAATGTCTTGTCTACCCACAAATGAGTAGTTGTAAGGCATTGTAAATACTTAGCTTTTTAATTTGATTTGGGTCAATTAACGTTTGGTCATTGAGCAGATAATTAGTACGACTTATTTAAGAACCATGTGGAGAAACCCATGACTTCAGCAACATTCAATATATTTAAATTCACTGGCAAAATGAAAATTCTGCATCTATCTTGGATGGCATTTTTCATTAGCTTTCTAGTTTGGTTTAACTTTGCTCCAATGCTACAAGCGGTTAAGGAATCTTTAGGTTTAACCACCGACCAAATCAAGACACTTCTTATACTAAACGTTGCTCTGACGATTCCAGCTAGGGTTATTATTGGCATGCTAACCGATAAGTATGGGCCCCGAATTGTCTATTCAGCATTGCTAGCAATATGTTCCGTACCTTGCTTTATGTTTGCTTTTGCGGATACATTTTTACAAGCCGCCATTGCTCGTTTCCTATTAGGCTTTATTGGTGCCGGCTTTGTAATCGGCATTCGTATGGTATCTGAATGGTTTCCGCACAACGAGTTAGGTACTGCAGAGGGTATTTATGGTGGCTGGGGTAACTTCGGTTCCGCTGCTGCCGCGTTTACACTACCTACGCTAGCGCTTGTATTCGGTGGCGACGACGGATGGCGCTATGCAATTGGAATTACCGGTATTATTAGTCTTGTATTTTCATTTATTTACTATGCGAACGTAACTAACACACCAAAAGGGTCTACTTATTTTAAACCTAAAAATTTAGGCGCGATGGAAGTGACGTCTGTGCGAGATTTTTGGTTTCTACTTGTGATGAAAATACCTATGTATGCAGCTATTGCACTGCTTGCTTGGAAACTGTCTCCAAGCGGTGTCGACATCTTAAGTCAAAATGTGGTTTATGGCATTTATGTTGGTCTATTCGCACTTTATCTCTTAGAAGTTTATAAAGTTTACCAAGTGAATAAAGAAATATTTACTCAAGATGTTCCCGAGTTACATAAATACAGTTTTAAGCAAGTAGCGGTATTAGATATTTTATATTTTACCAATTTTGGTTCTGAGCTAGCAGTAGTCTCTATGTTGCCCTTGTTTTTTGCAGAAACATTTAAGCTTGATCCTGTTTTGGCTGGGTTAGTTGCAGGTGCTTATGCGTTTATGAACTTATTCTCTCGTCCGGCTGGTGGTTGGATTTCAGACAAATTTGGACGAAAATCTACGTTGATGATCTTAACTGCTGGGCTGGCCGCCGGTTATGGCATGATGGGGCTGGTTGATGGTCAATGGCCACTATGGCTTGCCGTTGCTATAGCCATGGGGTGTTCTTTCTTTGTTCAATCAGGTGAAGGAGCTGTATTTGCCGTTGTGCCTCTAATAAAGCGCAGAATGACAGGTCAAATTGCAGGAATGACTGGAGCATACGGAAACGTCGGAGCCGTGACCTTTTTAACGGTGTTATCCTTTGTAGATTACAGTACATTTTTCTATGTTATCGCGGTCACAGCTTTAATCGGTTTATTTACACTTATGTTTATGGATGAACCTAAAGGACAAATAGCTGAAGTAGCAGCAGATGGAAGCGTGCATATGATAGATGTTAGCTGATTCTTCTAATCTGTAGCGTTATTTAGCAAGCACTATCACATTGATGGTGCTTGCGGTTGTTTGAGGTTATTTATACGGAGCCTTAATGGATAGTAAAACTGTAAACTCTAGCTTGCTAGACATACAAATAGGTGCCCACTCTCTAGCCGGTATCAAAGCAGTAAATGAAGACGCGGTAGATTTCTGTTTGCCAGATAACGAATATTTACTCCAAAGCAAAGGAATAGCGTTTGCAATTGCAGATGGAGTGAGTAGTGCAGAAGCTGGGCGAGAAGCTAGCCATTACGCCACAAAAACATTTATACAAGAATATTTTCAAACACCAGACACATGGTCAGTTAAACATGCGGGTGAAAAAACGCTTTCCTCAATTAACATTAACTTATTTAACAAAAGCCATGCGTTTGCTCAGCAAGAAAAAGGGTTTTTGTGTACCTTTATATCTGTCGTTATTAAGTCGCGTACTGCGCATTTTTTCCATGCAGGCGACTCCCGATTATTTTTAATCAGAAACGGTGAGTGTAAACAAATCACTCGTGATCACAGCGTCAATATTGGCGGTGGCAAAAACATATTAGCGCGCGCGGTGGGAATGGATAACACATTACAGCTAGACTATGGAAAATTTGCTGTAGAAGAAAATGATATTCTGTTTGCAAGCACCGATGGTCTGCATGAATTTGTAGACAAGCAAACCGTATTATCTCTTGCGACATCTAATCAATCCGCGCAATCGATTTGCACCAACCTTGTAAACCTAGCTTTAAAAAACAACAGTGATGACAATGTCAGTTGTGTATTGGCTAATATTTTACAATTACCCAATCAAAGTATTGATGACTATAATGCGAAATTAATACGCTTACCGTTCCCCCCAGATTTATCTCCTGGCATGACACTAGATGGATTCCATGTCGATAAAGTATTATTTGCCAGTAGCAGAAGTCAGATTTATTTAGTCACAGACACAGAATCGCAACAGCAATTGGTCATGAAAACACCATCTCTTAATTTTGAAGATGACCTACATTATATTGATAGGTTTATTCAAGAAGAGTGGATTGGCAAGCGCATTCGCAGTGACCATGTAGTAAAAATCATCTCGCAAAACCGAGAGCGCACATGTTTGTATTACTTAATGGAGCAAGTTGCAGGCATATCATTAGATAAATGGATGGAGGCAAATCCATTACCTTCGCCAAAACAAGCGATTGGAATTGTGAAGCAAATTGCAGATGCGCTTCAAGCGTTTCATAGGGCAGATACTATTCACCAAGATTTGAAACCTGCCAATATTATGATTGACAATAATATGCAAGTGAAAGTGATTGATTTCGGTTCTGTATTTGTGGCGGGTGTAGCCGAGGTATTTGTGCCTCTTGAACACATAGGGGCCCTAGGTACCGCAACATATTCTGATCCTCACTATATTCAAGGGAAAAATTCGGGGGTACAAGGGGATATATATTCTCTTGCGACCATTACTTATGAGTTGTTTACAGGACATCTACCCTACACAAGAGACATTGAAGAGTGCGCGAGCTCTGGTGATTTTGACAAGTTAAGGTATGTCCCAGCTACGCTATACAATCCAATTATTCCCATATGGTTTGATAGAGCGTTACAAAAAGGGTGTCAGTTACAGCTAAATAAACGTTATTCGCGTCTAGATGAATTAATGAAAGACTTAACTCATCCAAACCCGGTGTTCTTAATGGACGATCCTCAAGTAGACAATAATAAAGGGTTGTTATTCTGGCAGCTTATGTCTGCATTTTGGGTTGTGATGCTGATTATAGTTGTAGTGCTATTTTCAGCATCATAAAGCAATATGAAAGGAGCGTGGAAATTTACTTTAACTTGCTAGCATTTCAATTGGATTTTCTTCTCTATCAAAAATTACGTATCGCATAATATTATTCCCGCTCATTACGTCATCTGTCATTTTCTTTAAGTATGGATCAGCTTCTTCAGTATTTGGAGCGGTATTGTTTGAGCCACTTAAACTGGCAATAAATACAAAATCCCAATCTTTGTTGATAGTGTCAGCTTCTGTTATCAGGCTTTCAAAATCAGGCACTTCACTTGGTAATTTATCGACTACCATTATGGGTGATATTTCACCTTTTTTGTCATCTCGCTTTTTGCTTTTATTAGACGCCTTGGCCGATGCAAATAGAAACAATAGTCTTTGCGGATCTGGCTGCTCTTTTGCCATTTCTAATAGGTCATTAAATACTGAAATCATGAAATCTTCCTAGCTTAATAATATATCTGTGATATTAGCTAAGCTAACAAATATTGATATGCACATGAATGAGTAGACCAATATCTATTTGTAGGTAGATAAGATGATCTACCTAATAAGGAATAACTCACTTTATCTGTAAATTACACCTTTTGATTCCTAGAAAATAACCAGTAAATCATTACACTAAATGGCTTTATTTAACACGTTAATGCGCGGGGAAATGCATGTTCGATACATTTGAAAAAAGTAGTTCGCAAGTCGAGAGAAAAGATTTATCCTTAAATGAACTGCGTGAATCAAATACAGTAAACCTCATTGATCATATAATTAACCGGTATCATAGAGCTCATCTACAACAACTTGATGAGTTATTACTGCTCAGCGAGCGGGTTGAACATGTGCATAGTGATGAAAAACTAGTGCCGAAGGGATTGCATTATCACTTAACTCTCATGCATCAAGACCTAAGGCAACATATGCAAAAAGAAGAGCAAATATTGTTTCCCGTGTTGATAGACGAAAATTGGAGTAGGACGATTGGCCCAATTTCAGTGATGCAAAGTGACCATATGCTGCATCAAAAAGATATAGAGAAACTAAGCACTTTAACACATAACTTTCAACTCCCCGTTGATGCATGCACAAGTTTCAAAGCCTTATATCAATTACTACAGACGTTTATTCAAGATTTACGCACGCACATTGATATTGAAGATAACGTATTGTTTACTCGAGCGTGTCCGTCTGCGTGAAGAAAAATTGATTAAATTTAGATATAATTAAATGTTATATATATTGTATTTATTCGTACTCTTACCAAGTTAAAAAAGCCCACTAACTAAAATAAGGACATTGATGTTATCTATTTCTGGCTTATCTAAACGTTACAAAAACACGCATGCACTAGAAAATGTTTCATTCGACATTAATAGGGGGAAATTGTAGCGCTGTAAGGGGCGAATGGTTCGGGTAAAACTGTAATGGTTCAATCTATTTGCAAGCTAATTGAATATGATGAAGGCACAATTACTCTAGACTGCGAGCCCACACATTCTTCAAATGCATATTTACAAAAAGTGGGCGCAGTATTAGGTGGTAGTAGAAATATTAACTGGCGTTTTACTGCTAAACAAAACGCAGATTACTTTGCGCGATTACGCGGCTTTTCAGGTGCTAGAATTCATAAAAATATAAATAAATTGCATCATGCGCTTGGGCTAGACGAGCATAATAAGAAAGAGGTAATGAAGTTGTCGACGGGCAACAAACAAAAGGCAGCACTTTTGTGCGCCCTGAGTTATACGCCTGATTTTGTAATAGTTTTGGCTGATTTACTTTATTTTTGAGCGTATAAGTACAAACACAAGACTCATCCACTACATGTAATGACGCTAATCATTTGAATGCTCATATTTGCTTTCTCACGTATAAATCAATAGAACAGTCAGGTTAATGCTTAACAATCTAATAATGTAAAACCTCATTGTTTAGTGTCTACTTTCGTTTTCTCTTTCTTTATTTGCTGCAATCAAGAGTAGCAAACAACAAGAGTAAAACCATTATTTACGAAGAACTTACCTTTTAAATCTATGTATCTTTGGGTAGACGGCTACTCTAGGGTTGTGTCGTTGAGAAAGAACACTTCCTCCAGAGGCACTTCGAAGTAGCGGGCGATTTTCAGCGCAATGATGGTGGATGGCACGAATCGCCCTACCTCGATAGTGCTGACGGTCTTTCGAGATACACCGATGGCGTCGGCCAGTTCTGCCTGGCTGAGCCTGTGTTCTGCACGGAAGACCCGGATCCTGTTTTCGAGTTGGTCACTCATTGCTACCGCCAGTGCGCGCGAATGACACAAATGCAATTGAGAACAGCAGCAGCATGATGGCTAAAACGCCTTGGATGACGATTTCTAACGGCATCTCGGGAAGCCGTTCCAGTATTAGGTTATTCATGGTCTGCAAAATCACCAGAATCACAAAAGTCAGCATCCATGACTTGGCCATAGCTTTACGGAACGCAATCTGAAGAAAACCGTCTTCGGACAGTTGCTGACGACGCTGGCCGGGGCTCATTGGCCGGAATTTCCAGAAATACAGCAGCGCCATCAGTCCCAGGGTAACAATTCCTAATGCCTTGACGGCAATGTCGATGATAATGGCAGTAGGCTCGTGTGAAAAGAATTCGGCGACTGACAGACAGAATATTAGAGCGACAGCGAACATTGCATAAGCCAATAGTTGGATCGTGCGATCGGCGAGCTCAGCCGGGGAGGAAGGGGTTCTTGAATTCATTGGTTCTTCTCCAAATGATGTAAAAAATCAGGGTATCAAAAAGTAACCTTTAATTCGCTTTGTGTAACCCTTAGGTTTCATATTGGCAGAATTTTTGGATTTGTCAACCACGGGATCGTCCATTTCGTGAAAACCATCTTATTTTTGGTGTGTAACTAAATAAAATATTAATCTGCTAAATTATTTTTATATTACACACCAATGCTATCCTTAGTATAAATGAAATATAGCTATTTTAACGTCTAATAAAGCAAGTCCACTGGGCTGTTTGCTCACCGACAGGGCCTGTGTAAGTTACGATACATTGACTGGCACTAGCAATGTTAAACAACCAATTCTGTATAGTAGATTGTAACTCTCTGTCATATGCTTCATATAAATTGAAATTGCTGATACCAAATGATGTAGAGCCGTTTGAATTGTTAACTACAGTCACTCTCTCTTCAGGAGAACATCCACCCTTAACAACCCTGCAAACATGATAAGGTTTCATATTATTTTTATTAAACACAACATTAATTTTGGGCACAGAGCTTTCTTCAAGCGAGGTTAAATAATCAATCAGCCCTTCTACACCTGCATTAATGATAGCCTGCTGTACATCGCTTTTAATCCCCTTGGCAAAACTATCATTAGGTTTATTTTTTTTCGATGTTGTCCCAATATTTTCTTTCAGCTCTTCCCTGAACGGAATTTCGCAAGGTTCAAATTGCGTGCAATCGTCAACAATATCGTCGACATCAAGAACGTAGATTTGACCTCGAGCAAGCGCGTAACCAAATTCAACTAACAAGTCTTGTGACCTTTCATCAAATTCGCACCAACGAGGGTCGCACTTGGCATCGAACACTATTGAAGTTGGATTGAATTTATCGCCCTGATAGTCGACAGTAATAACTTCATTATTTAAATAAAAGTACAAAAGCTGTTTGGCATGTACTGTATGACTTAAAAATAATGCGCCAAATACTAACATAAAGAGTTGTATGCTTTTTATGTACCAATGGTTAATATGATATTTTTTCATAATTTATGTCCTTAATTTCCCTGTTAAAAATAAACACAAATGCTTTTCAAGCTCGTTGAATTTAAAAAAAAAAGAGCAGGCAAGAAGATCAACATTAAAAATTGTTAATGCTTATTCAAGCAATTTAGTATCCGACTCGCTTTTTGAGCTTTGGGGTAAAGGGAATTTAAATTTAGCATTCACCTTTGACGGTAAGCAATTCGATATTTAATGAGTTGTTTACTGTATTAGTTGACTGACAAAAAACATCCATATCCGGTCAGTCGCTTGCAAAGTTTAATAACAATTTCCGATTAATTTTTTCATGATAATTGATGCCTTGAAGGGCTTTTATGGGGGCAAAAGCTGTCATTCGATTCTTATTAAATTTTCTGTTTTAATATTTCTGAATTCAGACAGCTTTGAGGCAGTAGGACTAAACCGCTCCGCGGTAGTATTGCCGCATTAAACATCTTCTTTTTCTCACATTCTGTGATCCGCTTCTAAGCTGAATGAAGGGCAGCGTCGCCCTGAATTCAATTAGGAGTGATGTTATGTCACCAAAGAAAGAATCAGCTACTCCCCTTCGCCAACGCATGATTGAAGAAATGACCGTTCGTAGGCTACATCCTAAAACACAGAGCCAATATTTAAGGGCCTTAAAGAAACTTACTACTTATTTAAAACGCTCACCAGAGGATGCAACAGCCGAAGAGCTTAGACAGTTTCAATATATGCTGGCCGAAACGGGTACATCTAACATTACTATCAATGCAACACTGCAAGGGTTAAAAATGTTGTATTGCCACACACTCAAACGACCAAAAGTGATGCGACAAACCAGTCAAGTACCAGAGCCTCGTAAGCTACCTGTGGTATTGAGTGTTGAAGAGGTCAAGCAACTAATGACGGCTACCACTAGCGTCAAGTATCGCACCGCTTTATCTGTCGCTTATGGAGCCGGCTTGCGTATTGGCGAGGTGGTAAACTTGAAAGTGACCGATATCGATAGCAAACGCATGCTGATCCGAGTGGAGCAAGGCAAAGGTCGTAAGGATAGAAATGCGGTTTTATCGCCTGTGTTGTTGAAACAACTCAGAGAGTGGTGGCGTTATGCCAACGCCAAGAACTTAATGCTGAAAGGAGGTTGGTTGTTTCCGGGTCAGCAAGCTATCGACCACTTATCTACTCGCCAACTGAGTCGGGTGTTTAAGACAGCTGTTGACGCCGCTGGCATTAGAAAAGGCGTGTCTATGCACACCCTTCGTCATAGCTTCGCGACGCATCTATTAGGTAGAGTTCAAAAATCTGTGTCATTTACCTTATAATTATTAATAAGAAGGAAATGATGTATGAAACCAGAATTTGATTTAGAGAAAGCCATTGCAGAGCTGCGCTCTGGAAAAGATTTAACGGGAAAAGATGGGGTATTAACCCCCTTGATTAAGCAATTGACTGAAGCTGCGCTTGAATCAGAATTATCTCATCATCTTTTAAAAGATGATGAGATAAATCGAAGAAATGGCAAAACCAGTAAAACGGTTAAATCCAGTGCGGGTAGCTTTGAACTAGAAACACCTCGCGATAGAGCCGGTAGTTTCGAACCTCAATTAATTAAGAAAAATCAAACGCATTTAACAGAAGAAATTGACCGCAAAATATTAGGGTTATATGCCCATGGCATGAGTTATCGGGATATTAGCGCCCAGGTACAAGAGTTGTATGGCATAGAGGTATCTCAAGCGACCATTAGTCAAGTGACAGACTCCTTTATCCCTAAACTAAAAGATTGGCAACAACGTCCTTTAGATGCCGCTTATCCTATTGTTTGGTTAGATGCCATTCATTACAAAGTGAAAGATAATGGGCGCTATGTGAGTAAAGCGGTGTATTCATTACTGGCGATAGATATGGCAGGGCATAAACAACTTCTGGGATTGTATTTATCAGACAGCGAAGGAGCCAAACATTGGTTATCAGTGCTCACCGATTTACAACACCGTGGGGTCGAAGATATATTTATTGCGTGCGTGGATGGCTTAACTGGGTTCCCTGATGCGATTTCAACGATTTACCCTCAATGTGAAGTCCAGCTTTGTATTGTGCACCAAATCCGCAATGCGATGAAATATGTCGCGAATAAACATCAACGTGAATTTATGGGCGATTTAAAACCTGTTTATCAGGCCATTAACAAACAAGTCGCTGAAGATGCCTTAGATGCGCTAGAGCAAAAATGGGGAGAGAAGTATCCCATTGTCATCAAGGCTTGGCGAAATAAATGGGAGAACTTAAGCGTGTACTTCCAGTATCCGGCGGATATAAGAAGAGTCATTTATACAACCAATGCGGTGGAGGCCGTCCATCGCCAATTTCGCAAATTAACCAAAACAAAAGGAGCCTTTCCTAACGAAAACAGCTTGCTAAAATTATTGTATGCTGGAATAGTCAATGCCTCTAAAAAGTGGACAAGTCCTTTTCCTTTATGGAAACAAACATTATCTCAGTTTGCTATCCATTTTGGTGAGCGATTTGAAGATAGATTAGATATCTAAAGTGTTACCTGACACAGATTATTTAACGCCCTCGCAAACGTGGAAGTGTCAGTATGAGAAATTAAATTGCCAATGACTTAGGTAAGGGTATTGCTCGGTTAAAACATAGCAAAAGCCATAAATAGCATCAACAATGAGGAAATAACAGTCACCAAATGACGAAGAAACATGACAAAAACAAACAATAAGACGCGCAAAAAATTAGTGTTTATAGAACGTCTGCTGACACACCCACAAAGTCAAACCGAAATCCCCATAACCATACATCACTAGCAACCCACCGCGGTTCCGTCCTTCTGCCATTATCCGCCACCTGTCCTTGAACAACGAGGTGGGCTTATGTTTAGTGGGTGGACAGATAGCAGATAACCTACAAGATAGCGGCCAGTCGATGAAAACATTTGCATGCTAGATCTGAGCGAAGACCAATCAATACGACGATATAAGCCTCAATATCCCTTTTCTTCTTAAATAATCTGTTCAAACCGTTCGTAATTAATAGTCCTGTTATCCAATGAGCTGTTATTATTGCCATCTAACCATTCGTTTATGTTGGATATTTTTTAATTGAACTTTGTTTTTAGTGAGCGTGCTTATGATTGAGCTTTTTATACTTGCTTTAGCTTTAAGTATGGA
>CBFIBG010000039.1:0-28983 GCA_965660815.1 Glaciecola sp. | reverse complement strand
TCATTCAAAAAAACGAACGTCAGTTTTCTGCACCAAGTTAGCATATACAATCCATCTTTCGATTCTCTCAGTCAACCAACTTTTGCACGAAACAGACGAATTTCTTTCTAATAACAATATCAATTTCCAACCTTAGAATGTAAATAGCCGATATTTTCAGTTGATGCCCAGAATTGGGTAATTATTGCAATTGTGCTGAATACTTTTTACACAGCTATGACCAATTACCAACCTTCTTGCTAACCGAATTAAATGTACATTCTAATGAACAACGTAAAAACTAAATAAAATGTAGCTTTCCTCAAAGTATTGTCAGTCATTTTTAGCACGCTATTTAGCGTATTGTAATGGTTCGATGGATTGATAAAGCAAAGTGCTTAGGCAGTCTCTTGCCTTAACTTACCCTCTAAGTAAATTGTATAAAAAGAATTTGCATAACTTTTGCAATTCAAGTTAACACACAATTATTAATGTTAGTGGCTAACACGCCATCAAACAAATCGATAGAAAGATGAAAATCTTTTGGAGCAACCCATGCGTTCTATTCCTAAAGAATTTTGGCCAGATCAGACTCTCTCACTATTGCGAGAAGGTAATACGTTTATTAGCACAAGGTGTGAAAAGCATGAATCTCCTGTTTTTCAAACACGGCTTTTATTCGAGCGCACATTGTGTCTAAGTGGAAAAGATGCGGCGAAATTATTTTATGATCAAAGTAAGTTTTCCCGACAATCTGCTGCACCAAGTCGATTACAAAAAACTTTGACTGGCAAAAAAGGAGTACAAGGCTTAGATGGAAAAGAACATGAGCAAAGAAAAGCAATGTTTATGCAGCTTATGTCCAAACAAAATATAGGGCGGTTAATTACTATATTCGAGACGCATTGGCGGCAAAAATGGGAGTCGTTCTCTGCTACTGACCATGTATCTTTATACGATGTCTGTAATATCATTCTGATGCAAGCAGCCTGCGAATGGAGTGGTATTTCGTTAGAAGACGGAGAAGTCGAAAAAAGAACCGAAGAAATGGTCAAGATGATTGAATCCCCAGCTTCAATCGGATTGACATATATTAAAGGGGTATGGGCTAGGAAAAGCGCGGAAAAATGGGCGTTAAGTCTGATTGATAACTATAGAAGTACTAGTACACAGCTTAATCAAAATCAGGCATTAAGTGTGTTCGCATTACAAAAGTTGAACCAGAGAAACTTAGACAGGGAAGCAGCCGCCGTTGATTTACTGAATGTGATACGTCCCATTGTCGCCATTGGTCGATATATTTGCTTTGCAACGTTGGCGATTCATAAAAACCCTCGGCAAGCTACCATGTTGGCTCAGGGTGACGATACGCATCTATACAAATTTGCTCAAGAAGTTCGTCGTTTCTACCCTTATTTTCCATTTGTCGCAGCAATAGTTAAACACGACTTCGAATGGGAAGGATTTCACTTCCCTGAAGGCATGCGAGTGCTGCTTGATCTTCACGGGACGAATAATGAGGATTCTTCTTGGGAGTCTCCAAAGGTGTTTAATCCCGAGAGATTTGCAGATCGTCAAAACAGTAAGTTCGACTATATTCCTCAAGGAGGGGGTGACTACGATAAGAACCACCGATGCGCAGGAGAGGAAGTTACTCTTGAAATAATGAAAAGTGCAATCAGGCAACTTGTTGTAAAAATGCAGTATGAGGTCGACACTGACGATACATCCATCGATTTTTCTGTTATGCCATCATTGCCTAAAAATGGATTTATGATTTCTAACGTCAAACTTAAACCAGATATTATATCTTCTGAGACTAAACTCAATGAACAGCCACACACTACTTCATCAAAAGCAGGCGATGCGATAGGTGACAACGAATCTATATGTGGAGAGGAAGACCCCGGTGCAAGTGTCGATTCGTCAGTAGATAATCAAACTAAATAAAAGCATTAGTCGGTAAGTGATCGTTTTGCGTCAAAGCACTTGAAGCATTTCATTGTATATAAACGTAGACTGCTTGGGGATATTCATAAGAGGCATTACATACCGAATGCTTTGGATGTATTGTAAAAGTTTGATGAATCTCAGTCTAACCACGATTTAGGAGCATTAAGGTGTATTCTTCGCTAGGCGATAGTTTATCCGATAGCCATTGTTGTTTTCCGGAAAATTCAGGGAGCTGTTTTTTTTCCACAAAAAATGAATTTAAAGCGAGCAATATCTTCGGATGAATATAATAGCTTTTGCAGACTGCGGGCGTATTGCCCAGTCGTTCGGCAACCTGTTTTATTAAGGTAGTTTCAAATTTTCTATTTGGATGGTCCATTACGTTGATTACAGCATCATTATATTACTCAACTGATAATCGAGTCCCAAACCAAGTCCTTAAGTCTTTTGCCGATATTTCTTGACATGTCAGTTCACTTAAGAAGGTGTTTATATCATCACTAATTACGTCATGCCATTTGCTGTTTTCTTTATATCTGAAAAGCGAGTATCCAGGCTGAGTGGCTGACTCGCACACAAGCTTTTTGACTTCCTCGTCCACTATTTGAACATGTCGATGCTTGCCATGTTTTCCATCAAAATCAAAGAAAAGTTGGTCTTCTTGTTCGTCAAGATGCTTTCGCCTAAGTGTAGTTAAGCCAAAGGTATCATTCATATCTCTATATTGCTTGTTACCAATTCTCATTCCTGTTTGGCTCAATATAATAACAACGAGAGAACATATTTTCCGCTTGCTCCAGTTCGGTTTTTGTAAGTTTTCCTTACAGTTAAGCCGAATTTTTGGGACTAGTTCGGCCAATATCGGTAGCTTTTCAAACTTTTCCTGTTGCCTTTGTTTGTGCCACTTCTCGTGATAAATATATTGCTTTCTTGAGCGTTGGTCATAGCCAAAAGCCTGAACTTTTGAAAAACGACATTCACTGATTCTAACCTGCGTCCACATTGGGGGAATGGTCAGCGATTTTATTTGTTTAATCTTCACGTTGTCAGATATACGATGGCCAGCGATATCAAAGTAACTAAACCCTCGACCTGATCTTTTTCTTGTAATTGAACACCTATCGCATTCATGTAGGGTCGCACTGCATTGTTTCATATGTTGCATGACCTTATCTGGGGTTGGCTGTTTATTAGGGGACATTGCACTATGGTGTGTTATTTTTATTCGTGCAACGCTAATGTAAATATTCTTATGCGCAGTAGAGATGGTAATTGTGATTATCTGCCTTATGCCCCAGGGCCGCACTCCATACAATGATTAATAATGTCAGGGCCAAACCTTAATTTCGCATTTAAATCTCTCAGAGCTGTGCGCAAGCCCTCCTCGATTACAGGGTGATAAAAAGGCATATCTAACATTTGAGGAACGGTCATCTTATTTTGTACAGCCCATGCAAGCAAATGCGCAATGTGTTCCGCGTGTGGCCCAACAAACTCAGCGCCTAAGAATAAGCCGGAGCCTTGCTCTGCGTAAACTCGCATGAGACCTTTATTCTTAAGCATCACTCTACTGCGTCCTTGACTTTCAAAGCTAACCTCACCTATTTCGAAGCATTCACATGAGCCTAAGCGATGTTCAATTTGAGCGTAGGTTTCGCCTACCATAGCGATTTGTGGATCGCTAAAAACTACTGCAATTTTAGCCCTACGTAAACCAGAGCGGACATCGGGAAAACGACCAGCATTTTGACCTGCAATAGTTCCCTGATCTGAAGCCTCATGTAACAACTGGAAAATATTACTCGCATCACCCGCTATAAAAATATTCGAGTCACCGCATTGCATGGTGTGATAATCAGCTTGCGGTACTCCGTCTTTGTTAAGGGAAATGCCAGTCGTATCAAGAGCTAAATTATCAAGATTGGGCACGCGACCCGTTGCGGCTAATACATAATCAAACTGCTCTGTGTGGGTGTCACCTTTTTTATCTAGGTATGTAAGCTGTGCTTTGTCTCCCACTTGTGTCATGTTTGACAATTTTGAGTCGGTATCGACAAAAAATTCATTAGAAAACACCGCACTCGCATAGTCTTTTACCCTAGGATCAGTCAGCGGGCCGATCGCACCGTCTACGCCAAATATTTTAACATCCACCCCCAAACGGCTTAATGCTTGACCAATTTCAAGGCCAATTACTCCTGGTCCAAATACAGCAACCGACGCTGGTAAATCATCCCAGTCAAATACATCATCATTAACAATGAGCCGATCTCCAAAGTTATCAAAAGCATCTGGATAAGCCGGTCGTGAGCCGGTTGCAATGACAAACCGTTTCGCAGAGATAACAGTGTGATCATCAATTTGCAAGGTATGGTTATCTAAAAATTTAGCATGACCAGTTATTTTGTCTTATTGAGGAATTTCTTCGATTGCTTCAATGACAAAGCCAACAAAGCGGTCACGCTCGGTCTTGATGCGCGTCATAACCGCTTTACCGTCTATTCGAGGTGGCGAGCTGTGCACACCAAATGCCGGGGCCATGTTAATCGAGTGAGCTGCTTCGGCGGCAGCGATTAAAAGTTTACTTGGCATACAACCAACCCTTGCACAAGTTGTTCCGTAAGGCCCAGACTCAACAATTACCACATTTTGAGTCAACTTTTTTGCATTTCTGTAAGCGCTTAATCCTGCTGTACCTGCTCCAATTATGACTACATCTGTTTGCATTTTTTTCATTTTATTACTTCCTTAATAAAACATTCCTCAAATTTTATTGGTTCAGGATGGATGCAATTAAGCATAGTATCGGCTTCAGAAACTTCAAATCGTTAGGCTGGTACATCCTGTTTTTTTATAAGAATTATTTAATTACACAGTGTCCTAATTAATTTGTGTAGAACAATTTGGTATGTCAGTTTCTTTTACAACTTAAAAGTCAATCGTAAGAGCTTTAAGTTAAAATTCATTTAAATCAGCTAGTTATAATAATGGCTTAAACAATGCAGGTCAAAAGATGTTCAATGTGGTTTTTTATCATCTTGAGCCAATTTGCTGTTTTAACACCTTAAAATGAAACACTATCAAGGCCTCAAAATAATGATAAAAAACACCCTTTCCAAGACCCATGGTTCATATTCTTTTTCTAATCAACAATTTGCCTCTTTAAAGCTAAACAGAATCTGTACAGCTTTATCTGTGGTGCTTCCAATGTGCTTCATGTTGCCCTCGACTGCCAGCACGGTGACGCAAAAACTTGTGTTTAAAAGCACTAACCAAAGCATGTGGGGAACTGGCGCTTCAACCGTTTTTAGCAACTTTGACGACCCCATTTTTTTGGGTGCTGAATGGGACAACAGTGGCAAGCTTTTTGAAATAGGCAATGCAACGAATGGTAATAATGGGGTCCGCGTAGATGGCACAAGTTCAGGTAAAATCGGTTTAGAGACCGGATGGAGTATCGATAGCGGTACAGTTAATACGCAACTCCCATTTTCGTTCGAACTTGATATACCCGATCGCAGGGATTTAATACAAGGTAGTTCGTTTACCTTTGGTGTGACAAAGGCAACACTAGACAGTCAAGCATTTTTAGAGACCATATCACCAAGTTTACAGCTTTATGCAGATTTAATTGTTAACGCAAATGCATCACTAGACGTGAAAGGGTGTTACGACGCCTTTTTTGCCTCAGATTGCGGCAGCGCCAGCGTAAATTTACTTGACTTCAATACGACTCGAGAGCTTATTTCCGTAAATACAGGACCAGACAGAAGTACTGCAGTAAAAGATGGGCAAGTCAGAGTATTGGATGGCTTCAAAGAATTGTTTGCCGCAGGCGCAACTGCAAAAGATTTGATCGAAACTGAGAAAGACGAAGACGGTAAGACTAAAAAAGTTAGTATCAAATTAGAGCCTACCGTCAATATTGGCGGCTCTCCTCTCGTAGAAGTTGACGTAAGAATTCCAGATATCACCGAGAAATCTACCTTAAGCACAAATGTAGATGTAGGCAGCGGTGGAATTGATGATATTTTGTCTACAAGTGGCTCTGATGAATTTTTAAATCTAGATGTAGATATTGACCAGTTGGGCACAAACTTGAGAATACTGCCGCCTCTGGGTGGCAACGCATCGGTCGATTTCGGTGTAGGGAGCATAAGCTCAGAATTCGACTTACTTGATTTAAGTTTTACACCTTCGCTATCGCTTGACCAAGACTTTTCAATCTCAATTGATAGGTTGGGTGTTAGTTATGAGATTGAGCGGTTTGATCTTTCGGGAAACTTAGTTGGATCACAACAATTGGTCGCGAATAGCTTGACCGATCAGTTGAGTCTTCTGTGGAACGATAGCGAAAATATTAATATTACACCTACTTATGAAATATCTGCCTCATTGCAAAATGAAACGGGTTTAAGTGTTAATTTCGACTTTAACGTGGATATTTTAAAAGGCAGTATTTCGGCTGAAGTGTTTGGAATAGAACTTGGAAGTGCTAGTTTTGGTCCTTTAGCACAATTAAGTAATTTTGACCTTCCTTCGGCCGATTTACTTACACTTTTTAACAACTCTTTTGGCTTAGAAGGCTTTAGTGCGCTCACTGGCGAAACCATAGGACTGGGTTTAGTCAATCGTACATTTGACGGCAGTGGCACCAACAATTGGGGCCAGAGTTCGTCTTGGGTGGAAAACCTGGTTCCCGACGACTTTGCTAATGTGCAAGTGATCAATGGAGAGGTATTTGTCACAGATAATCAACAATCTTCAGACCTTAGCGTGGATAGCGGAGCCATTGTTGATATTACAGGTACGTTGGTGGTAGAGGGCAGTAATATTAGTAACAACGGTACTATTCAAGTAACAGGGAAGTCCTTTAATCCGTCTGTTGGAAGACTGGAGATTAATGCCACTAATTTAAGTGGAAATGGCGATATTGTTTTGCAAAGCGGTTTCTTAACGTCTAGTGATTCAAGTGTTGACAGATTTATTCGTGGACAGAATATTGTTGTTGAACAGTCTTTTATTAGTAGAGTCTCTATAATTCGAGATATTTCACTACGACTATCTAATGGCAGTAGTATAGTGAATAATTCTAACCGTTCTTTACTTATCCGTAATGCTGAAATTTCAAGTGCCGACGATAATGCTTTTGCATTGAATGGCACAACGTTGTTGGTAGATAGCACCCTAAGCAATATTGACCTTGCAGAGAATGCGACTCTTAATATTTCTTCCAATTCGCCCTTTACGCCTAACAATTCGTTTTGGAATCTTGGAAATGATGCCATAGCCTCAATTGGCAATGGCGCTGAAATAATCGTCAGTTCCTCTGATACCAGCACTGAAAATTCATTGACATTATTAGGGCAAAAAAATGGCGTTGCAGAAATAAATAATAACGGTCGTATTGAAATATCATCAGAATTTTCACAACCAGGTGCTGTAGCACGAATGAATCTTAGTGCTGATAAGACTTTGTTTTCTGGAAATGGCAGTATTGAGTTAATTGATGGTGCCATTTTTGGAGATTCAGGTGACCAGGGGCTCTACAATGAAATAGGGCACACTATAAAAGGAACAGGATTTTTATATTTAAATAGAGGCGCAATAATTAACGATGGCCAAATTTGGTCAGAGAAGCTTACAACCGACCCGACTACATCAAACAGTCTATTTCTTTTTGGAAAGCTAACCAATAATGGAATAATAGGTGCCAGAGGCACCGATCAAGTATTTACATTGGATAACAGTGAGGGTATTACCAATATTACTTTATCTAATGCCGTTATTAGCCCGAGCGAAGCTTTAGGAAGCATGACTTTAACAGGTGGAACTTGGGAAGCACAAGATGGAGCTTTGCTGCGGTTTGATGTCGAACATGCAATTAATAACTTCTTTACTAATCGGTCGACTTTGGTTTTAGACGGTCAAGCTTCCGACATAATCATAAATGGTCCGTTGCAGGGTTCTCAACAGGCTCTGTTAACCAGGCTAGACGATGGTTTCCTCTCCTTTAATAACCAAGGTACTTTAACTCTAATCAACAACGATTTTACTTCTAGTAATATGTTCAATACTGGCGTGATTAACATGTCTAGTTTTTCATTTTTATCGGGGCTTGATGTCAACCAAGGTACTATAAACAGTACATTTGGTTCAGAAATAACGGAGCTTAAGCGCAATGCTAGCGGAGCGTTAATAGAGGGAAGTGCCTTTTTAACTAACGCTAGAGGTTTGATAAATGATGGCACTATACGCGCCAATGACTCGCTTTTATGGTTGTTACTTGGCAGTGGTAATGATGTTGCCTTCACAAACAACGCGAATATGGAATCTGTTGATGGAGGTTTCCTAAGACTTACTGGATTGCATGAGCGAAACGGGCAGCAAGGACAAGCAGAGTTTGCTGGTGGCAATAGTTGGGGAGTCTACGCGTCAAATGACAGTCGAACCGCGATCGCTATTGAAGCAAGAGGCAGTGGCGATAACCAAGGTATAAAGTCAATCTTTGACACTGACTTGACGTTAAGTGGAATGGCGGCCCACTTTTATACTCAAGTGAATAGCAATTTGATTGACCTTGCGGAATCTTTAGAATTTATAGATAAGTCGGCGTCGCTCACTCTAGCAAATGGCCAAGTATTCCAAAGCAGTAAGCAATTAACAAACAAGGGAACGCTTAAATTAACAGAAGCCACTTATGTAGGTTCGTCCATAGTAAATGATGGCAGTATAGTAGGACACGGAAGTATTGTTTCTAACATTACCAATAATCAAGTTATCAAAGCAGAAGGTGGACAGTTAACAATATCAGGAAGCATAGACAATGCTAATGGCCTTATTGAAGTTGGCTCAGGTGGCATAAACTCCGCTGGCGAAAAAAGAGATGTGCTTAATATCACATCAAATTTCGTGCAGGGCGGTAAGATATTGATAAAAGAAAATGCGACTTTAAAAGGTGCAAGTAGTTACTTTGACACAGTATTAACCAATAAAGGTACTATAGCGGTAAATTCTAATGTAAGTTCAAGCTTCTTGTTAGCGGCTGGATCTACTAACACGGGTGTTATAAGCGCAAACAATGGTGCTCGCGCGTTTTTTGGTGATTTTTACAACAATAAATTGAACAATACGTCAGGTAAAATCAGCGCAGATAACGGCGAGCTGGCGCTACTTAATTACACCATTTCTGGCGGTGAGATTGAACTTACTGGTAATCAATCTGAACTGAGTGGGACTGGTGTATTACAAAATGTTTTTCTTAACCTTTCGAAAGGTATTGTATCGGCTGAAAACTCGATAATTCCTGGAATTAATACATTAACAATCAGTACAAGCCAAGCGGCAAAGTTGAACGATGCTACTCTTCAGGCTAATAATGGTGCGGTATTGGTGTTGCAAAACGCGGAAATTGACGGGGCCGGTGGTTCAGTTATTTTAGCCAAAAACAATGGCAGTGTTGAGCTAAGCAATGTGATTTTGGACAACCTCACTCTCGCGACTGAAGGTAGCGGTAAAATTACTGATACCGCAACTAGTCATTTCAGTAATATGCATCTTGCAGGGACAATCGATGTGGCTCAAACCGGTGAGTTGAACCTGTATGAGACAAACATTCTCAGTGGCAGTTTAACCGCAAACGGTGGCAGTGAAATTGTCATGCACAATGCTCGTTTAACTGGACAAAATGTGGCAACGCAAAATATAGACGATCAGTTTGACGTTTTGCCAGTGGTTACCCCAGGAGATTTAATCATCACTAACGGAGCATTTCTGCGTGGCTCTGGTTCAATTGATTTAGTGAATCTAACGAATGTAGGCAGTATTATTGCTGATGATACCTTTGCGTTGACCATCGACGTGTTTGGAGATCAGTTTGAAAACTCGGGTGTGATGCGAGCAACGGGAAATGGTGGCATGGTATTACTAGACGAGTATGTAGTAAATAAAGGCACTGTAGTTGTGGATAGCAATATGTCAGTTAATAGTGAATATAAACAAATTTCTGGTGAAACAATAGTCAATGGTAGGCTTAGTTCCGGTAGTGTGATCATGCTTGATGGAAGCCTTTCTGGCATAGGCGCTATTGAGAGCAATGTATATATAGATGAAATGGCTGAACTAAACATGCTTGCTCGTATGGATAGCCTTGCCATTGATGGCGATATGGAGCTATATGGAACGCTCTCGGTTGATTTGTTTTCCCTTGACACCTTTGACACTCTAACTGTCGCCGATAGCTTAACCTTTGGTGACACCACTCAGTTCATATTTGATTTAGCCGAAGACATTGAATTGTTCGATAATCTTGTTTTTGAGTTTTTATTCTTTGATGAAATTTTTAACTTAGACTTATTTAGTCGCTCAAACGTTAGCTTTAATCGTGAAATAGATGGATTTGAATGGCTGATTGCCTTGAATGAAGATGAAACTTCGTTAAGTTTGATTTTCGTAAATGCGCCAGCTCAGACAATGATGTTGTTGTTTGGATTAGCTTATTTAATTAGACGCACTGTTTATAATAAGCAATAAAGATTGTTCAGTCGTTGCGAACGAGCTGCTTGAGGAGGCCAGCTTCGCCTTAAATGGCTTAGGGTGAATCACTGCCGTCAAGCAATTGTTCGATGAGTTTGTCTGATATTAGCATTCTGATATCCTTTTATTGGGGATATTGTGTCTACCATCAAGTGGTTGAATTCTGGCTACGTCAAGTGGGTAGCTATTTATACCCAACGCTTCAAAACTTTCTAATTTTAAAGGTGAGGCAATGTGAAATTGGACAGCCTCTTTAAATTTTAAGCCGGTAACCTGTTCGACAATCAATCCTAAAAATACGTAGCCTGTATTCGAGTAAAACCAAGATCCGCCAATACAAAAAAGAAATGATTTAGTAGACATCACATCAATAATTTCTTCCAAGATGGGGTAGTGGCTACTGTTTAGCGCTTTTTATTCTTCAAGTTGCAGTTTGGTGAATAGGGGAAAGTGGTCTGAGTCGATGCTTGATAGCCTTTTAATTTCGACCAGAGAAAAACTTTGACTATGAAAAATATGGTCTAAAGGCCATCGTAATAAAGAATATTTAGCGTGGAATGTATTATACATACCTCTGCCAATACGCGGGTCAGTTAGTCTACTGATTTGTTTAAATTTACGCGTAGTGGGAGACCATGCCACATCGTTGAGATCTCCCGCCACAATTACTGGTTCTCGTTTATTATTTGCTATTTGTTGAGCAACGATTAACAGTTCTTTATCTCTAAGTTTTGCGGTCTCATTTTCAGTAGGCGATGGTGGAGCAGGGTGCAAAAAGTGACATTTTATTTTTTTGCCATCTAAGATAACGTGTCCATGAATAGAGGGCACATTGTCTTGTATAAGGTATCGTATTTCCATATTTTCAAGCGGCAACTTACTCAGTAAATGCATGCCGTAAAGATTGTCTAAGGGACAATTTACTCTATATGTGTAATTTTCATGCAAAGGGGATAACGCATCTTGCCACCACTGGTTACTTTCCAACAATATAATAATATCGGGCTGTTGTTTTTTGACTAACGCAATAAGCTTATGTGCTGAGTGATTCGGCATAAGTACATTGCTGCTTAAAAGTGATATCTGCCTTTCATAATATTGCTTAGAAGTGCTCTTAACTTCTTTTGCTTTTAACTTACTATATGGAAAAATCCAGATAGAATGATAAATAATTGCTACAAGCAACGCACTTGTGCCGATATATCCAGCAAAGGTACCTACGAATGATAAATTTATACCGCTTCCTACAATACATAAAATTGTAATTTGTACCCGAGGAAATTCCCACGTCCTGAAAAACCAATGGTCTGACGGAATGATGGGGAGCAAGGTAATTATAATAAGCATTGCTGTGAAGCTGTATGTCAATTCATTAATCATATGATATTTTACCGTGGTCTGGTTCTCTTGGGAGCTTGCTCGCTAATTTGACCAAAATTACTAGATATTCGATTTGCGGTCTCTTCAAAGTCTGTGGTTTATCGTGAACTGCAGTTTCTATTCCATCTTAATTTACCTAAGAACCCTTTCATTGTGCGGTCATGTTCTATAGTCCAAGTGTATGTATATTCGAAATTTATGCATTTTTTGCAGTCGATTTTTAAGTGCCATGAAGGGTAAGCTTATTCATCAAAAGCAGTGAACTTACATTTTTCGTGTAAAATTTTCTTTTCAGTCTGTAGTAATTATTTTTTTAATATTAAAACAATAATGATTAATTTAAAAAAACTGCTAAAACAGTAGTTTATATAAAGGTGCAGTACTTGCTTAAATTGTTTTAGTGAATAATAAATCGTAGGACAAGCTATGGATATTTTTCGAATCATTTTTGCAATTCTTTTGCCGCCACTGGGTGTATTTCTGCAAGTTGGGATTAAGGGACATTTTTGGCTTAATATCTTACTGACTCTTCTAGGTTATATACCCGGTATCATCCACGCGATCTATATTATAGGTAAGAAGTAACCTTCAGGTTATTTCAATCAGACTTAATTAGGCAAAGTGTTTACTATGCACGATTTAGCGTGCAGTAGTTTATATGTGTCAATCTGAGCTAAATAAAAAAGTAGGTTTTTGACAACTTATTCAAACATGATATCTAGCTCTTTGGCTGTATTACTCAAAGCTAAGTGGCCTCGCAATAAATCACAGCAAATAAAGCGTTAATGTCAGTCCAATAATACTGCATCTCGAACCCCGACATAGCGAAGAGTTTTTCGCAATCTTCGATCGAATATTTATACCAATTTTCAGTATGAATAGCGTCTCCTTTGTCAAACTCAAAGGTGTGTCCGCCAACCGCGATCTGTTGTGTTTGAAGATTCTTTAAATGCATATGAACACACCCTTGTGTATCGTCATATTTGGCCGAATGGTCCCAAGCTTTAAGGTCGAAGTTGCTGCCAGTGAGTCGGTTGACGTGGTTTAGCATATTTTTATTAAACGCAGCGGTTATGCCTTGCTCATCATTATACGCTCGCTCCACGATATTAACTGGCTTTTTCAAATCCACTCCAATGAGCAGTCCTCCAGACCTATTAACCATTTGTTTCACAGACTGTAAAAAAGCAACAGCTTGTTGGGGTGAGAAATTGCCGATGGTGGAGCCAGGGAAAAAAGCGACTTTGTCTCCGAGCGGGAGTTGTTGGGTTTTAGGTAGCTGGTATGTGTAGTCTGCTTTAACGCACAACAAATCTAATGTTGGAAAGTTGGTTCTGATTTGCGCGGCAATACCCAACATATACTCACTCGAAATCTCAATAGGGACATAGCAATACGGTTGAAGACTGTTGAGTAAAAGTTGTATTTTTTCCGAGCTGCCAGACCCTGGCTCGACGATAATTTTATGCCTTCCTATCGCGTGAACAATTTCATCTGCGTAACAAAAGCGTCCTAAGGCATGGGTCATGATTAATTTTTTGTACCGCTATTAATTCTTTCTATTCGTTAAAGGCATAACTAAATAATATCGCCAAGGGCTATTTACATGTAGGACAGTGGCATCGCATTTAATAAGGCTATGTGAATTCTAGGGTTGGAATTTAGTAAGCCGTAATTTGCTAAATAGTGTTTGAGGGTATTGTCAACTTGTCGAATGTAGTGGATAAAAGTAATGTTACGCTGCCTAATTCAACTTTAGAACACAACTCGTCCTATTCCACTCAATGAACGATCGGTCACGGAACACTCTATAATGAGTCGCGTTCATGGAATGATGACCAAGACGAAACAGATTATTAACAACCCCATGGCAACTAAGAAATCGTTGAGTATGTCCTTGTGATTTAAATTTCTTCTCGAGAGATAAATTCCATCACTATATGCGTACTGGGGAATACATTTTAGAGACTTATCTGGGACACCGAATGATTTCGATAACTAGAAAGAAGTATAATAACAATACCTCTTTCTAGGTAGAAAATTTTAAGAGACAACACGATTCTTATTAAGACGAGTATTTTCAGAGGTCGGCTTCGCTACAAGTTTTGATATTACGTTGTCTATAGATACTTTACCCGCACCCGAAACCGCTAATGAAATTGATATAGCCATTAAGGATAATCCAAATGCATATCCGTTATCAGCCATAAATAATCCATTTGGTAAATGTACGGTTATTATAGCGACTAACATGGTTATTGCTAAAACGACTGCCGTTGGTCTAGTTAATAATCCGGCTATAAGAAACAAGCCGCCAAAAAACTCCGCACTGCCTGCAGCTAAAGCCATTAGATAACCTGGTGCAAGTCCGATGGACTCCATCCATTGCCCAGTTGCTTGAAGGCCATAGCCACCAAATAAACCGAATAACTTCTGAGCGCCATATGCTGCAAATATAATGCCTGCAACAATGCGCAATGCTAAAGGTGAAAATGTTTGATTGGAATGAAAAAGTTGAGTTAGTAAAGCTTTCATGATGTTTCCTTAAATTTAAATGTAATATCTAATTTGAATTTAGTAACTTACTTCGTTACCGTCTAAATTAAATATACATCTATAAATTAAAAAGAAAATTGCTATAAATTGATAGGTTCTTTCTATTTTTTCGAACTTTTTGGTTGTTTAACCCTCTACTTCTCTCGCCTTTTCCATATTATCAATGCAGACGTTTCATACTTACGGTTGTATCTTGCTCATCTACAATCTCTTTACCGAGCAGACTTTGTAATAGTTCTTCTAAAGTTAGTATCCCTGTAACCCATCATATTCATCCACAACTAATAGCATATGCAATCGTGAATTCAAAAAGTGGTCAAAAGTATAGGAAAAATAAACACCACCGACTAGTCTCTGAAACAGCTGTATTTGCGGGAGGTTTTGTAGTCACTCTGCTATAGTATTGAAGAAATCTGCGAAATATTCGTCGATGAGGTGAGTAGGCAAGCTGACCTTTGGCATTGAAATCTGGATAGTGAGGCGCTAAGGCCTTTGCCTCAGCAAATTCGCCTTGAAGGTTTGCTTTGTTTTGACTAGTTAGCCAAAGATAGTTGGATACCATCTTGCTAGGCTAATACCAAACAAACCAATAAAAAAACATAAGCCAATAACGGTAAGCACTAAACTTGATGCATACTGAATGCTTGCGTGTGATGACCTTTCTGCTTTGCGAACGAGTTCAAAGATGATCAGAGGTAACACATAAGAGCACATACTAATAGAGACGACAGTTGGCCCTGTAAAGTCTTGTGTGTTGACGCCTAAGGTTCCAAAAACTAGAAACCATGCAAAAATTAACAGTCTAAAAAACAGTACGCCGTTTGCGGCTAAGAACAAACGAATTGCCCACGTTTGATGTAGGCTAGTGTTTCTTTTTCGCGCTGCGGCTACCGCGAAAAAACTACTCACAAGCACAACCAAGCCGCTAAAGGTTGTTAGGCTATGCATCAATGAATTACCAATAGTTCCTCTGACGGTAATTAGATATAAACCAGCAAGTGATATTGTGCAGGCAAGGGCAACGAACACACGCCCATTTATGCGATGAAACTTGCTATAGCGTGCTCGTAGTTTAGGAATGAGCTGTAAGCTACCACCAATAATCATGATAATTGCCAACAAAACATGCAGACCATAAATTGTATTACCTAACGCATCATTTTCAATATAGGCTGTATCATTGAATTTATTCCACTGTAAAATGTTTGCGCTCAAGGCAGACATTCCATAGCCAAGCGCTAAATAAGTCACAAATACAATCTGGGCACTGACTAAACTAATAAACCAGAATTTTTTACTCATTTGTAGCGTTTTATTGGCGGGCAATGATTTGAATACAGGCATGATGATTAGCTCTCTTTAAAAATATGAATACGTGCTGTTGCATGGCTAATCATCTGCGTTTTTGCTTCTTAGGTCTTATCAAATTTTGAATTTGTATATAGAAACATTCGCTAACAAAGCTAAATTGCGGTGCGTTCGCTAGGTGTATAGACTAAGGGTGTGAGAGACAATGCCCATAGTTTAATGTCAGCTAAAACGGTCGCGCTTATGTTTATTAATTTTTCTAATTCAGAACTTGCTTACTTTTGTTTATTCATTGTTGCTTTTACGTTTTTAGTAAAACAAGCCTTGCTTAAACAAAAGCAGTTGATACATTTTTTGTTTGCGATTTTTTGTGCGTCGCTTTGCATGATGACAATTCAGAAGATATCGGCGTCAAGCATAGGGATTTATCATTATTTAATAGGTTTTGCGACATGTGCAACTTGCAATGTAACTTGGTTGATCTCTCGTGTGTTATTTCGCACACAAAATCCTATTAGTAAACGACATATCTTTGTTGCTTCCTTTATTGCTCTTTTGATAGTGGCGAATCAAACATGGCATATGTTGAACGATATGGGTGTAACAACAACTTTATTGATGTCGCAAATTAAACAAGGTTTAAATGAAGTAACTAGTATGCTCTCGTCGACTATTTTACTCTTATCTTTTTGGGAAGCCTTGAGAGGCTTTTCGTCTAAAAGCAAAGCAGAAAAAGTTCAAAGTAGTGTTTTTGCGGGCGCGTTTTTTGCCGCAGTGTTTTTGTCGACCTTTGTGGCTACCGTATTTATTTCAGCCGAAAACCAAGCGATGGCATCCCCTTGGATAGTGTTTATTGCAGCCTCAATTATCATGATTGCTATTCAAAGTGTGTTAGTGTTACAAAATAAGCAAGCTAGGAGCAATCACATTATTCGCGACACAGTTAACTGCTTAGCACAAGAAAAACTAGCAACCAGTCCACGTGCGACACACGACATTACCCTTGAAGACAACAAGCTAATTGAAGACATAGACGCGCTTATTAATCAACAAAAGATCTTTTTGCAAAGCAATATTAAAGTAATGGATTTTGCAAAAGCTTTAAACACACCTGAATACAAAGTCAGCCGAGTTATCAGAGCTCACTTTAACAGCCCCAACTTTAATCACTTTATCAATCGTTATCGCGTTGAACACGCCAAACAGCTCTTACGCTCTAGGGATGCTAAAGACTGGAGTATTTTGGTGATTGGCTTAGAGTGCGGTTTTTCGTCACTCGTCAGCTTTAACCGAGCCTTTAAGAATTTGTCGGGCAATAAACCTAATCAATACCGGACACAAGTTTCAATTGAGTAGTTAAGGGAGGGGGTGAAAACTAAGAAGTAGACAAATATAAAAGCATTTGATTATTTATTGTTCATCAATATTCTGTAGGCGTAAACAGATCTAATCATATTAAGGGGGGTGTAATGAGTGCATCTATGCTAATGAACGCTGAACAGCCTACCAGCATTCATACCTCTACAATCAGTCAAACTCGCAAAGGTGCTAGTTTAAAGAGTATTGATCAGCTAATTACTCGCTACAATATTTTCTTGCAATATGAGCAAGGTAGTTTGGTTGAATACCCATTCCAAGAACCAAATTATAAGGAAGATTAACGCTATTTACTGCTCATTGTGACAGCTGTCTGGTCGGTGGCGTTTATTCGTCCCACTGTGTTGCGCTGGCAGCACATGCATTCTTGCTTGAATTTTTTGCTTTACAAGGGCCTGTCGAGACATTTGTAACTTAAAGACTATGCTATATTTTTCTTTAGTATTTTGGCCGGTAAAACACCTTTAATAAAATCAATTCCGACCAAGCTTATACTTTATGAAACTAAAAATAAATATTGATTTTTAACCCTATCATTCACATAGCATTTAATAATTACAGAATAAGTTTCTGACTTTTTCCGTATTTATTTACTACGTCACCTTTACGAAAGCTACAGATAACGAGTCCCAAACCGCTTAATAAGCTTGAGATTAATCCGATTGTATTAGCGTCGTAGATAAAGGGCGTAACAAGCAATGTAAGGCCCAAAGGAATGATTAAAAACCTGCAGATACGACCTGTCTCAGCCATAGCAGTAATGGCTAAGGTAATTGCTAGCGCGCCAACGACATGGTCGATATTGGCCAATGTACCTTCATTGCCTATGCTCAGCCGAGTCGTCATCAAAAATATTCCGATAAGTATACAAACTGCTAAATTCCAAGATAAATTTATGCCCCCACCAAGGGTGTCTTTAACAATCATCCAGACAGGGCGGTCAAATTCTGTTGCTTGCTCGCAACTTTTTCCTTGGTCGGTGTCTCCTAAGAAAAATATTCTAAGCAATGGCCTACCTTGTTTTTTGCGGCGGTACAAGAATTCACTTGTTGCGACCAGCTCATCAAGAGAGTAAGGAATTTGAAATAACATGGCTGCGGCGCCTATTAGACAAAGCGTGCACCAAGTGCCAATCACGACAGGCTGAATGATGATGAAAAAGATAGATACTGCACCTAATGGAACAATCATGACTCCAAACAAAATGACCAACCAAGGCATAGTTCGCCAGCGACGCACTGAACCCATCATGCCGGTGATAATTTCAAGCGCATAGACCATACCTCCTAAACCTGCGTCAGGCACTGGCCAAGCCTCAGAGATCGATGATGTAATTATCTGTTCAGTCCCATTCTTTCCATCTTGCAAGCTACCAGAAAAAAACGGCTCCCATACAGCGTCAATATGACCTAATTGGTAGGCGCACAGATAGCGAGAAATGAAAAAACCGATGAATGCAAGAACAATAATGGGGAGTCGTTGCACCCATAGTGAAGGGTTAAAGTCCCACCCCGGAGGAACGTTAGGACCAGTTTCTGAAGCCACACAAGCTACACCCGGGCTGGGCCTTGAACAAAGAGCGAAGCCCATAATCAGCAGACCGATGATCGTACCGTTTAAATATGCACCGGCGGTTGGTGCCCAAAACAGCAATGGTGCACCCAACACCCATAAGCCAACTGCACCGGCTAAATATCGGCATACCCCCATTCGCCAATATAGCGAGAGGCTAGCGAATACTAGCAATAGGACTCCAGACATTACATCACTTACAACCATTTTATGGCTTTCATAAGCTAGAATAAAGGGGGCGGTTAACAGCCAAAAAGCAAGCCCTACATTAAGCATATGTGCCCACATAAATTGAAAGTGTGAGTGTTTATAGTGTTTCTCAAACTGTTCGCGCAAGCTGTTTGGATTTTGATTTTTTTGTTCTGCAGACTGAACCCAATCAGGTGCTGTAATACCGTTTTGTTGATACCAATTAGCAGGGTCCTGTTTCAAGTTATCTACTATCTTTTCAAGGCCTTCGTATATGCGCTTTTTCGGTTGCCAGTCTAGATCTGTCTTCACTTTACTTACATCAAGATCATAATGATCACTGGCCATATCTATCATAAACGGGCGTATAAAAGGCTTGGTTCCATGATCAATGGCATCGGGTACAACCGGCTCCGATTTTTCCTCAACCCAAGCTCCAGGCTTGGCTATGCTTTTTGGCATTGAAATGGTGTTCCATGTCTCTTTGCCATGTATTAGATTACCAATGCGATTTTGCAGAGCTTGAAAACTCATAACCTCTTCTTCGCCGGCTAAAATGGTGTGTTTTTTTGGTAATGCATTACGTTTATTCAAAATACAGGAAAACAACTCCAACATATCTTGTTGGTGCAAAAATGCCTGACCGGCCATTTTATCGCCAGCGTATAGCCAGCTTTTTAAGTTACGCTCATATATACGAGCTACTTGATGGCTTAAAGTGGGAACCGCCACGCAATCGTCATAAAGACCAGCCATTCGCACGATTGAATATGGGATCGAACCGGCATTTTCTTGAATAATAGTTTCAGCACTGGCTTTTGATTCGGGGTACGCCCACTGCGGTGCTATTGGGGTTTGTTCGGTTATCTTCGTTCCTGGTACTTCTGCTTGATGCACCAACATAGTGGAAGAATATATGAACCTCTCAACGTCAAAATTTTGTAAGTTTTTTAATAAATACTCGGTGCCCTGTACATTGAGCTTTTGATATAGTGGATGTGCTTTACCTGTAAAGTCAAAGTAAGCAGCTAAATGCACCACGCTAGCGATTTTGTTTCCATGTTCATTAGCTATTTTCTGAAAATTTAAAGCGATAGAGTCGCTTTTTGTGAGGTCGCATTTAAACCATTGATCCGCTCCATCGCATGGTTTGACATCTAAGCCGATAACATAAAAATTCTCGCGAAGTCCTGCGCATAACGCAATGCCAACATTGCCCGACGCACCGGTAATTAACACTATGGGTTTGTCCATTATCCTTTCCCAATGATATCTTAAAATGTGGTCAACATTTGTGGTGACCGAGGCTCAGTAATATTCATGTTGTTTGTCGCGCTGACGCCATTTTACGCCAACTGCTTCTTCGTAATTTGTTTCCCATGCTCAATATAGCCACCAATATGGCAAACCTTGGTTTGCAACCCCTGTACCACCACGGCAGATGAAGAGAATGACGTTTAATGCATTGAAAAATATATATTTATATTTTTTTATTGAAATGATTTATGTCACTATTAAATTATCAAACGAGAGAAAAATGTAATGTCGCCATTGGTAGCGTGCAGATTTTACAAGGTATGACGTTCAAGTTTTCGATACCATCGGTTACCTACCCAGATGGCGGCGATAATATAAGGAATTCCGCCAACGACCCACATTATTAATCCTGCCAGTTGCTGGTCTTCTAAGCTTCTTGCTTCACCATAAAATGGCGCATTGGCAAATGTCATTAACGCCCCTAAAAAGCCAGTGTGCATGAGCGTTACTAAAAGCGCCAGCAACGCTTTTGACACGTATCGCGAATATGCATGAAGACAGGACCACCAAAACCAAATAGCAGACATTAAAAAGCAAGCATGTTCAATAATGTGTATCCAAGGGTTGTTAACTGCCAGCATATAAAAATACGGAATGTGCCAAAACCAAATAACCACACCATGAATAATTGCGCAATGAGTAGGATGTTGAGTGAGTTGAAATACCCATTTGAGACAAGGTTTACCCAGTTTTCCAACCGCTTTATAATATTGGGGTAATGGGCGAGCTAGTGCAAAAGCAGGAGCAATCAACACCATCATCGACATATGTTGGATCATATGTGCCGTGGCACTTTGTTCTGCCCAAGCATCCAATGGTCCTAAAATCGTAAATAAGGTGATCAGTGTTGTGATATGGAAAAGAGTTTTTTTCCCAGTATTTGGCTTTGCGTTTTTCGCTCCCCAAATATACATCAGCCAAAATAAAATGATAACAAGGACGGTTATTCCCGACGCTAACGCGTCTTGCCCCGAGCTAGTAATGGGGTTGTGCGCGACAGCCGGCGGTGTGCCTAGTAGCAGTAAAATAAGAGGTATTAGTAATAGGTGCATGTTAGCTTTTCAACTAAGTTCATTGCATCTGCCACATCATTGGTAAAATTATAAAACTTGCGACACTTGACCAATAGATAAGCAAACTAAATACCCAAAAAGGTCTTAAAACAAGTAGCTCATAGGGTAATGCACCGCTAATTAGGCCTGATTGTATTCTATATATTTGCATAAGTGTGCACAAAAAAGCGATAGTACTATGCATGAGTAAAAATATTATCATCACAAACAATATTGCATCATAGGCGGCGTTTTCCGTCTGCAAATTCGCTTCAACCAATGTGTAAAAAAGCACAACTAAATGTGCAAGACTCAATGCTACTACCGCCCATAATTTAAGCGTTTTCATACGTTGAGTTTTATTTTTAATATCCTCCACTGCCGTATGATAAAGATAGGCGGCTAAAGACAACAAAAGCCCCCCAACTATAACAGGATACTTACTAAGCACTTGCTCGGTTGGAATAAAGCCACCAGGTGCCACCGTCCACAGATATACCCAACCAAAAAGCAATGATAAATAAAGTGTACCATCTGCAAGAAGTGCTACCCACATTCCCCAAAGTCCAGGGCCGTTGAAGGTTCGAGAATGCAAAGGAGGCTCATCACTATGTTGGTCTTCATCTAAAAGCGGTGCCATGCTTTTCTGCGCTCCATTTTGCCACGCCCACCTAAAGCAGAAAACGGATGATATAACAACAGTAGCAATAGCGAAGTAGTACTGCCTAACTAATAAGCTAATGCAAAGGCAAGCCAGAACGGCCGCGGTTATTAATGGGAGCCATGAGTGTGAGGGAATATGGATCACCTCTTTTAGTTTACCGGTTATCGCATCTGTGCCGTAAAGCTCTCGACGGTTACCAATAATGCGTGCTAGACCATACTCACCATTTTTAATCGCTTGAGAAATGTTTGGGTTATCCCACATAGGATGGCGCGTTTTAATATTTGGAATGCTCAGAAAGTTATATGATGATGGAGGCAGTTGAGTAGCCCATTCCAAGGTATCCGCATTGTAAGGATTTGGCTTTGCTTTTTTTCCATAGCGAAAATGCACCAACACGTCGATTATGAGCATACCAATCCCAGAGGCCATAATAAAACTGCCTATTGATGACAGCAAATTTAAAGTATCCCAACCAAGACCCGTTTCATAGGTAAATACGCGCCTTGGCATGCCCAACAAACCGGTAAAATGCATAATCAAAAAGGTCAAATTAAAGCCAATAAAAATTAACCAAAAAGCCAATCTTCCAATGTATTTTGATGGCATTCTTCCCGATAAGTGTGGAAGCCAGTAATACAGCCCGGCGATCAAGGGAAAAAGCATTCCACCAATTAATACGTAGTGAAGGTGAGCCACTACAAAATGGGTGTCATGTACCTGCCAGTTAAACGGCACAAGCGCAAGCATAACGCCAGTTAAGCCTCCTAGAACAAATATAAATAGAAAACCACATATCCACAGCATAGGCAGTTCTACTCTCACTTTTCCTGTCCATAAGGTGGCAAGCCAAGCAAACACTTGAATGCTGGTGGGAATGGCAACTAACATACTCGCAATAGAGAAAAACACTTGGGCGACTTGGGGGATGCCAACGGTAAACATATGGTGAACCCACAACCCAAAGCTAATAAATCCAGTCAGAATGACAGAGAGTACCACCCATCGATAGCCTACCAAGGGTCGATTCGAAAAAACGGGTAGAATGGTCGACACCATACCTGCGGCAGGTAAAAAGATAATGTAGACTTCAGGGTGACCAAATAACCAAAATAAATGTTGCCATAAAAGAGGATCGCCACCTGAGTTAGGGTCAAAAAATACCATCCCTGCTGCGCGTTCCAACTCGAGTAAGATACTGGCCAAAATAAGTGGAGGGAAACCAAATACTATCATTAGCGCCATGACTAAAATATACCAGCAAAATATGGGCATTTTGGTTAAAGACATCCCAGGTGCTCGAGTCCTTAAAATTGAAACCGTTAACTCGATACCCGCCGAGACCGCTGATATTTCTACAAACGTAATGCCTAATAACCAAAAATCCGAACCTGGCCCGGGTGAATAATCCGAGCCTGATAATGGTGTGTACATGAACCAGCCCGATTCGGGTGCAATGCCCAAAAACAAGCTTGCCATAATAATAATGCCGCCAAACAAATAGCAGTAATAGCCAAAGGCACTGAGCCTTGGAAAGACAAGATCCCTAGTGCCTATCATTTTGGGGATTAGATACATTGCTGCCCCCTCTAAGATTGGGATTGCAAACAAAAACATCATAATCGTGCCGTGCATGGTAAATACTTGGGCATATATGTCAGCTGAAATAAGAGTCAATCCGGGAAGGGCCAGTTGAGTTCGGATAAGCAAAGCTAGGAGGCCGCCGATCAGAAAAAAGATGACGCCCGTAATCATAAAGCGCCGACTAATCGACGTATGATTAACCGCCGCTAAGTTCCCCCAACCCGGTAAGTTATCCCATACGGCCGCAAATTTTTTTGCAATTGAAGCTGTATCAGTCAAGTTTGCCCCCTGATTGCACTATCCAACGTTCAAATTCTGCAGCGTCAAGTGCCACCACTTCGAACTTCATAAATGCGTGTGCACTGCCGCAATATTCCGCGCATTGCCCACCATATGTTCCGGCTGTATATGCTTGTAACTGGATGGCGTTTCTACGGCCCGGTATAGCGTCGATTTTGCCCCCCAATCTAGGGACCCAGAAGCTATGTATGACATCCTCGCTTGTGACGTAAATATTAACAGGTACACCAACAGGTATGTGCAGAGTATCTATTTGAGCAATGTCGTACTTAGGATAAGTGACATTCCAAAACCATTGTTGGGCATGAACGTTGATTTGTAATGTATCGTATGCGGGAGTGGGCAGCAGCTTATAACCTGAAGGAGCGCCAAAGATAACGAGCAATGCACAGGCTACAGTGGGTAATCCTATTCCTCCCCATAGCATGAATGTCGTTAAAATTTTCTGTGTTTGTTGCTTAGTATAGTCTTTGTCTTGTTTACAAATGGCAAACCACCATAACCCACACATACCTATAAGTATTGCAACCGTCACTATCATCATAATCCACCAAATCCAAGCCACGGCAAGGGATGCTGGACCTGCGGGCTCTAGGGTCGAATATTTTGAGTTACAGCCTACAAGCAACAAAAAACTGATATAACCAACAATCTTTGCTATGTTAACCATATGCTTGTTCCATAAAATGATATAGCAATGGGTCGCTTACTATGATCAGAACAGAAATACGCAGCCGCACTGCAATAATGGGGCATCCGCTTCATCCTGCATTGATTCATTTTCCTGTGGCTTTGTTGTTGATGGCGGTGGTAAGTGACGTTGTATTTATCGTGACAACCAAGCAGTTTTGGGCCCAAGCAAGTTTCTACTTGATTGCTACAGGACTCAGTTTTGGTGTGTTGTCGAGTATTCCTGGTGCCATAGATGTCATATTTGTACGTAAAATTCGACACATTGTTGCCGCATGGGGGCATGCACTTTTGGCCATTATGATGCTGTCTGTTGCTACTTTTAACCTGATGTTGAGAACTGGGCCCGAGCCCGGCGTTATGATCATGCCATGGGGATTGTATACCAGTATATTGTGTTCGGTGCTGGTTTATATTACGGGTTCGTTGGGGGCGCAACTTGTGTTCGAATATGGCGTAGGTGTAGATGTCCCTAAAGTTGAAAACCGAAGTGTCGACCCTTAAAAAGCCCATGGTATAACCCCTGGAACATTGGGTTTTGATAATACAATGTAAAACGTACAGACGGCGCAAGTTAACAAAGCGGCTAATAAACCGATACTTAATCTCTTCAAATAGACAGTTTGCCCGCGCTCTAAACGGGTAATAAGTAAGCCTAAACAGGCATGCAGACAAATCATAAATGAAACAAGAGTCAATTTAACTAATAGCCAAAATGTGACGATATCTGCTATTACAAACACTGCGGTACCTGCAATTATGGCAATGATTGCGGCAGGGGATGCGATGTAAGAAAATACGAGTCGAGCAACAGAGTCTATCCCATTGGGTAACTTGGAAAAATTTTTTGGATATCTAGCTTGAGCACAAATAACGATGGGAACGTATAAAACTGAGCCCATCCAAACCAAGAAACCGATGATGTGAAGTATCAGTACCCAAAGCAAATAAGCCCTCCAAATAATGCGTAACCGATTAACTCTAAAAGGTTACAAAACAATTTGATACATTAAACCTAGATGCTTTTTGTCAGATTAACAAGTTGGATAATTGCAGCATTCAAACATTATTGAGCTACAGAATAGATTGTCGTCTGCCTTATTAGTTGTACTTTTCTAACACGCAATTTCGAAACGATTAATTTCTAATGCAGCATAAAATGAAAATTATCTTTTCGTTAAGGCCTAGCTTTGATACTGGTCCTCTAAGTTTCAACATTCACATAATTTTACAAATTTCATTTACATTGTTCTTGCGTATTGGTGTGTTAGTGATGTATAACACCAATAACGATTTAAAGAAGGAATTCGTCATGGCCATTCAGTGGCAATCTGAAATACCGATTTATTTGCAGTTATATCAGCAAGTGATCCATAGGATCTTAGAGGGTCACGTCAAAGAGGGTGAAGCCTTGCCTTCTGTTCGAACTTTGGCTAGTGAATATCAACTCAACCCGTTAACTATCTCGAAGGCTTATCAAATGTTGCAAGATGAGCAAATCGTCGAAAAACAGCGTGGCAAAGGGTTATTCGTAAACCCCGGCGTTCAACACCTCATTCTTTTGCGCGAAAGACAGGCGTTTTTAGAGAACGAATGGCCTTTGATCCAAGAAAAAATCAAACGTCTCCAATTATCTTTGGAAGAGCTCACCACATCTTTACCAAAGGAGAATTCTGATGAGTAAATTAATTTCTGTTTCCAGCTTAAATAAAAAATATGGAGATCATCAGATAGTAAAGGACATTTCCTTAGAGGTAAACGAAGGTCAAATATTTGGGCTAGTAGGCCCTAACGGCGCGGGTAAAACGACATGTCTTCAAGCCATGTTGGGGTTAATTAGTTTTGATGGAGAAGTGCAAATTGCAGGTCATAATCCAAAAAAGCAAAGAGAAAATATGCTAACGGATGTTGCCTATATAGCCGACGTAGCCGTTTTACCCAAATGGTTACGAGTAGATCAGGCGCTGGAATATATGCAAGCCGTGCATCCTCGTTTTAATCTGAAAAAAGCGAAAGGATTCTTGGCAAAGACGAATATTAAGTTCACCGCCAAAGTGAAAACTTTGTCAAAAGGTATGGTAACTCAATTGCATCTTGCCCTGATATTGGCATTAGACGTGAAGGTATTGATATTAGATGAACCCACACTTGGTTTGGATTTGCTGACTCGTCGACAATTTTATTCTCATTTGCTAGAGGACTTCTACGACGATAATAAATGTATTTTAGTGACGACCCATCAAATCGAAGAAATCGAGCATATGTTAACTGATATAGCCTTCATCAAAAACGGCGAATTAGTGATGCAAGAAAGTGTGGATGAAATAAAAAACCGATATCAATTGGTAACGGTAGGCAACGAAAAAGTAGCTGAAGCTCAAGCTCTAAATCCACTTTACACAACGCGAGTAATGGGATTGACCAGCATGCTATTCAAAGATTTTTCAAAAACAACACTTGAAGCCTTGGGCAGTGTCGCCTCTCCAACGCTGGCAGATATTTTCGTTGGCGTAATGTCTCAGGAGCAAAACTAATGAACAAAAACGTGATTTTAGCTAATTTTAAAAAAGAAATTTGGGAGTACAAAAGGATCTTACTTTGGGTTCCAATAGCAATTGCGGCGCTTATGATCTTAGTTCCAGCGTTAAACTTAATGTTGGTTGATAGCCTTCAACTTCATAATTTAGAAGAGGTGTTATCACAGGCCGATGGCAAATCTTTAACAGGTTTATCTGGTATATATTTGGCCTTTATTAGTGGGATATTCGGACCATTTATAATGGCTGTAATTATTGTGCAACTGTATTATTTTTTGAGTTGCTTATTTGATGAACGCAGAGATTTATCCGTGTTCTTTTGGCGCTCTTTACCTGTTTCTGATATTTCGACTATTTTAACTAAGTTATTTACTGGCGCATTTTTGATCCCAGGAATATTTCTGTTATTTGCTACGGCTTTGGCGATATTTTTTGCCATATTGCTAGTGATTGCTATTATCGTAGCGGGCATCTTTTTAGATACATCTCTCTGGGGATTATTAAGTGTGTCTAGTTTATCCTTGAACATACTTGGTGCCTGGGCAGTAATTTTGCCCATGGCATTTTGGCTATTTCCTGTGTATGCATGGCTAATGCTCGCTTCTATTTTTGCAGCAAAGGCGCCTTTCTTATGGGCGCTTCTACCCGTCATTTTACTGCTCTCTATTGAAGCATTTATTGTGTCTTTCCTCGGAATGAACCACTTTTATCTGTCTGAAACTTTACTTAGCTACCTTCAGTTTTCAGACGATTTAATTCGTCATTCAACGATCGGTGGATTTGAATCTAGCTTTTCACTTTTTAGGTTACTACTAAACAAAATTTCAATACCTGGAATTTTCATAGGAGTTGGATTATTGGCAAGTGTATATTGGCTTAGAAAAACGAGAAGTCATGCTTGAGAAAGAACCTACAGTCGTTATAAATTCTGACGACTTTTTTTAGACACACTAAATTGAGGGTTGGTTTGAAAAACCAGCTCTTAATCTACTCTAAGTAGCTTATTTAAATGCTCTTTTTGCAGTTTTGAAAAGTCATACTTTTGCGTAATGTCTTTTGCGTCTTGCTGACGGCCACGAAAGATAAAATATTCCGCCAAAGTAAAATATTGTGCCTTGAGAGCTTCTTCAATATCAAGTTTTTGTAACCTTGGTATTGGCAATTCAGTTTGCTGGTTTGCATTGAATGGCAACAAAGCATTGAGCGAAGCTCGTTGTTCTCTTTGTACTATCTCCCATGCGACAAATGCATTTACGCCAGTATCATTTGGGTATATAGCTGTCCCTTCCAGCCCTTTAGCATCTAGTTGAAAGTGAGACAAGACTGTGGGCGTAAAGTCAAAAATTCCAGAATTACTGCTTAACAAAGAATCTCTTGTAGAGTTAGGTAAATTCAAAATAAGGAAAGGATGTTCACCACTACCAGTCACACAGAAAGAAGTGTTTTTGGCAAAACTAATAAGATTTCCAATGCAAGTATCAACAAAGCTAAATAAATTAAGCGCTTGTTCGTTCGTAATTGAGTCAAATGAATTATCTAGAAGAGTGCCTATAGGATCATAGCGACAAAATATCGCTTCAGCTTTTGAATGCCCCAATGCCTCTAAAGCCAAGCTTTGCACATTTGCTATTTCACTTAACGCTGATTTTATCGCATTTGCATGTCTTTTGTTTTTTATAGAATCCTCATTGGTTATGGCTTTTACTTCGTCGTCACCGACTAAATGAGGATGCCACCATGAAGAGAGAATTTGACTATGCTTCTCAATAGGAAACACAGCCCCTGGAAGCGTTGATGTGTCTACTGGGTCTTTGGATTGTTCGCGAAATAAGACATCACTGAATATATTGCTAGTTTTAGCTTGTGTCCCAAAAGTTGCACTCATGTTTATGACTTCGCACCTAATATCATTGGCATCAAGTAAGTCCCATACAAATGGAGCCCCTATATGATGTCGAGTAATTGGGCCAACATTCAGTCCGTCTACTCT
>CBFIBG010000038.1:0-16655 GCA_965660815.1 Glaciecola sp. | reverse complement strand
CATCAAATTAGACAAACGCGCATAAATCGGTATACACTACAAAAAATTAACATTCTTAATACAATGAAAGGAATATTTCCAGACATGAGCGACTTAGATAAAGATAAAGTATTAGAGGATTTTATAAAAGCATACACTGCTGCGAATGGAAAGGCACCTGAAATCGTGGCAAAAGGCGGTTGGTATAGCGTAGATGGCGGAAAAAATATGCGTCTAGCCCAATTAGCTGAAATGATAGAAAGCTTGCCAGGAGCGGCAGAAAAGCCCAAAAAAGACAAGCCAAAAGCCCAAAAGGCCAAGGCCAAAAAACCGGCGGCTAAAAAGTCTCCAGGCACGTTTTCAGTGAAAGATTTTTATAAAAAACAAATTTCAGAAAGAAACCCTGGTTCTATTTTACCAAGGTAACCACCGTTGCTTAGCTTGAAATTTTGTCCCTAAGCATTTAGGGGGTTATTGCTGTGTTATGTTTATCATATACTAGATTTTATCAAGCCAAGTTTCCGCTTGAACGGAAAATTGGCTATGACCTAACGCAACCGGGGCAACGTTAATTTTTTAGTACCAATTTCTCGCGTTTGAAAATACTTTGGTCAGAGCATTTTCAACACCTTCTGAAACCGCTAGACCAAGCTTCTGTGCCAGAGTTTTCTTAGTCGCATACTTGAGTTTGTAAAGCTTAAAAGTCTCATTTGATTTCATTAGAAAATCGTCTGACGTTTGAATTTCATCTACCAGATGAAGCTCTTTTGCTTTACTTCCATACCAGTATTCGCCCGTCGCGACTTGCTCGATATTTAAATCAGGTCTATTTTCAGACACAAAGTCTTTGAACATAACGTGGACTTCTTCAAGTTCCTCTTGAAACTTTTGACGGCCTTCGTCAGTGTTTTCACCAAACAAAGTTAAGGTCCGTTTAAAATCGCCTGCGGTATGCATCTCATAATCGATATCGCTTTTCTTCAATAATTTGTTGAAGTTAGGTAACTGTGCGACCACGCCAATTGACCCGACAATCGCAAATGGAGCGGCAATGATTTTGTCAGCCACACATGCCATCATATAACCGCCACTAGCAGCCACCTTATCTATACTAATAGTGAGTTTTATGCCCTTGTCTTTGAATCTTTTAAGCTGTGAAGCTGCTAATCCATATCCATGCACTACGCCACCGCCACTTTCGACTTTAACCAGCACCTCATCGCCCTCTTTTGCGATGCAAAGCACTGCCGTCACCTCTTTTCTAAAGGTATCCACTTCTTTTGCCATAGATGAACCATTGAAGTCGATAACAAACAAATGTTTGCTGTCTTGTGCAGGCGTTTCTTTCTTTTTGTCTTTTTTCTCAGCTTTGTGAAGCTTTTTCAGTTCCTCTTTAGACAACAGTGCCTCTTTGCCCATTTTAGACAGATCTTCAAATCCATCTGAAAGAGATACTAGCTCCAAGTTGCCATTGTCTGCGCCTTTTTGCTTATTTGCCACCGCAAAAACAGCCACTAACGCGATCACCAATGCGATAACCAAAGTGAACACTTTGGCAAAAAATAATCCATACTCAAAAAGAAATTCCAATTTATTACCCCAAATTACTGTTAACCAACCCTAGATATAAGGCCAAGATTATATACTTAAAGTACTGCAGTTCACAAAAAGTACTTATCAAGCAAAAATAAAAAAACTCCTTCAGGTTTAATGCCCGAAGGAGTTTTTTGAATCGCGCATTAGTTGCCTGTTGTGCTGATCACGTCTTCGTTAGTAATAGGAAGTGTTTGTCCTTTAGACGCCAAATAGGCTGCCACTTGCATTTGCATTTCAGCCGTAGATGCAGGATTAGGAATCGGATTTAAACTTCCACCATGCACTCCTTGATTAAACAAGACCAAAGCATCAAATGGACTAACCTGTGCTTTTGACGAGACAATGGTTTCAAGCCCCATAAAACTTGCCAAAGGCAACTGACCAGAGGTAGGCAGTGAGGTTGTTGGTGGAATAACTTGGTCCGGTAAGTTTTCAGCTGAGCCGTCACCAACCACTGTGAGCATATGGACGTTTGAATTGTCTGCTAATTTTTCAAAGTAGTTAATAGGATCAGAAGGATCTGTCATGGTTTGAGCGGCAAAAGCAAACTGAGTAAATACTGACTCGACCGCCGCTAATTGCTCACCACTTAGCGCGCCCAAGAAACCATTCACCGCTGCTACTAATTGTTGCTCATTAACGTCAACAGTACCGAATGTGTCTATCAAAACCTGCTGAAATTCAGGGCTTGCAGACGCCAATAAGTTGCCTTTAATAAGCGGCCCGAACGATGGCGATTCTAGCAAGAACGTTGCTTGCCCGCCTCCAGGTGATTCTAAAGAAGCCGCTTCAATGGCATAAAAGCTTGATAGCGCGCTTAATGGCTCTGGCAATGGATCATTGGCAATGGCCGTTGCCATCCCGCCTGTAATCGCCCCTAGAGATACGCCCATAAGAGACACATCAGAACCATTTACCATCACAGTATCGGTTCCAGTGGCGTCTACCACCGCGTTTAACCCTAGGCGTAACCCTAATAAATCAGACACCGCTTGACGAGAATTATCTCTTGCCGTAGGCAAGCTGGCTAAGTTTAAAAAGTCGGTCGCACTGTTGCCGTTTGCATCAATAAGCGTTCCGTCTTCTAATTCAAACCCTCTGCTGTTGTGCACCGGCTGGTCAATTGCAACAGTAGCAAACCCGGCAACAGAAAGTGCCCCGGTAATTGCAAGCATGTCTTCTTTTTTAGACGTTATGCCGTGCACCAGCATGACCACGGGCCAACCCGATTCTGGCATGGCAGGCGCTGTTAAACCCAATTGAGCAATCAAAGTTGGGTTGGGCACAGTCATCTGAACGTCTAAGTTTTGGATCCCACCTTTGGCTTCTGGAATGGGTGAAAATTTCGTAATAAATCGATTTTTGTCGACCATTTCGCCGTTTATGCGAATGTCATTAAGACCGACTTGCTGACAAGTCTCTGCATTTGGCCCTAGGGTTAAGCCTTCGATGGTGTCCGCTGGCGGTAACCCATTTAATACAATCCCAGAATCACATGCTGCGCGCCAAAATTCGGTAAGTGGCGCGGTTGGATTTTCATCTGAAGGCACAGCAGAAAAGTAAGGTAAGTTAATGTTCCCTTCGTACAACGTTGCTGCGCATAAAGCACCAAACTGACCCAGTACTCCTTGACTTACGCCTTGCGCTAACGCGTCCACACCGCCATTAGTCACTGGCGAACCAAAATCTTGTCCTGTACTAGTGGTAAACATACCTGCAGATGCGGCTAAAAGACCGTCACACTGAGTAAGAGAGGTAAAATTGATCGCTGGAATTAGCGGCTCAAGAGGCGCTAATTCGGGTGTGCTGGCCACAGCTCCTGCAACGGCAGAATCAATTAAGCCTGGAGTAAGAGCGCCTAAGCCTTCTAATGCATTGTTTGATTCAGACACCGATGTCACGGTGATTCTAGGCAAAGCAGCTGGGGCGTTTTGCGGATCGGTCTGTAATAATGTGGCAAATGGCGCAATATGCAATTGTTTTATCGCGGAAAGCACCGGTTCGGTTGACAAGGTAGTAAAGACTTGTACGTAGGTTAATTCATCTCGTGTAAATAATCCGTCAAGAGCATCTACATACGTGTTGACCAAACCTTGCAGTTGTAATTGCTCTTGTGTAGACAACGGAAGCTGATCAATGTCTTGCTTTACAAGATCCCACGTAGTGGAGCCCTCTACGCTTTTTCCAGAGGAGTCTAACAAATCTTTAGTCATCACTAACATGTGGCCCTGGCCCGCTTTTAGTGGTCTTAAAGGGACAACCGAGATGGTGTCTCGATCTAATAAAGTCAATACATAATCTTGACCGAAGACTAGCTTATCGCCGACCTTACAACCAGCGCTTGGGATGCCAATGGCTAAACACTCAGGATCATTAATGTCTAACCCCAATGTCGCTTCAAAAATATGAATGCCCGCAGCCAACGTAGATTCATCAATGGCTACTCCAGATGGCACGTCCACTTCTAATACAAATGGATAATTAGTAGACCAGCCGTCTTGAGTATTCAATGCGTTTTGCGGATCGCCAAAGTTATTAGGATTAGCCACAGGAATATTTAAGGTATAGTCAAATACTGCGTCCCCGCTAGGTAGCATCAGCAAATCATTTGGAATGTTAAGCTCTCCATTACCGGGATCAAACACTATTCTAGACAAAGGAGTTTCCATTTCTGTCTCAGCTTGGAGATCTTCAATGGTATCGCCACCGCATCCAGCTAAGCCCAATGCTGCTAATATACTTGTGCTAACTAACAGTTTATTCATTCTATCTCCCTACTTCTTGCGTAGATATGTTTGTAATAATTATGGTGTGCATACGCGAACGGATACATTAAGTACCAGACTACCCATCAATAACTTGTATGACCAGTTTGCATGTTCCGTATATTATTGACTTTATCGTCATTTTGCAAAGTGTTTGTAAATGTAATGTAATAAAAATTTAGAATTTTTCCAGCAAACTTAACAAACTCTTTTGCTTGAAGGTATCCTAGGGTAAACTCTGCAACCTTTAAAATCTGGCGAGTTGATGAATGTTTGAACAATATCCCCACCTTGCTTTTCAGATCCATGAAAAAAGTCTGTCTGACAAAGTGATATTAGTCACAGGCGCGGGCGATGGAATTGGAAAAGTAGCGGCTATTACCTATGCAAAAGCTGGCGCTTCGGTAATTTTGCTAGGCAGAACCGTGAGTAAGTTAGAAGCGACTTACGATGAGATTATGAAAAATAAAAAGCAGCAGCCACACATTGCTCAACCCGCTATTGTTCCACTCGACCACAAAGGCGCGACGCGAGACGATTACAATGGATTAGCCGATACAATAGAAGCGCAGTATAAACGATTAGATGGTGTTTTATTTAACGCTAGTGTGCTGGGTAATCTATGTCCATTCGTACAAATAAAAGAATCTGAGTACGATGAAGTTATGCAGGTAAATGTAAAAGCGCAATTTTTAATGGTTCAATCTTTATTACCGCTGTTAAAAATTTCGCCTTTAAGTTCTGTAGTATTTACCACCTCAAGCGTGGGTAGAAAAGGCCGAGCCTTTTGGGGTGCGTATAGCATGTCTAAATTTGCAACTGAAGGCATGATGCAAATTCTGGCAGATGAGAATAAAAACAGCCAGACCAGGTTTAATTGCATTAATCCCGGTGCAACTCGAACCGATATGCGAGCAAAAGCTTATCCTGCTGAAGATCCCAAAACGTTAAAAACTCCCTTGGACATAATGGCGACTTACGCGTATTTAATGTCCGATATTAGCCGAGGTGTAAACGGGCAATCGTTAGATTGTCAGCCTAAATAATGGCTTATTGAACCCCTTCCACTGTATTTAAATAAACCACCAACTGTTCGTCAACCGTCACTTTCAACCGATGCATTCCCGCTAATGCGGGAATGCTATTAAGGAAGCTGTCGAGCTATGACGAATTTTACTGACCCGATATTTTAGCCCAAGTATCTCTTAGCTCTACTGTACGATTAAACACTAACTTGTCACTGGTGCTCGTACCGTCAATGCAAAAGTAGCCTGTACGTTCAAACTGAAAAGCACTGCCTAACTCTTCATGAGCTAGCGAAGGCTCCACCATTGCATCTTTTATAATCAACGAATCTGAATTGATAGTAGCAGAAAAATCGTCCTGAGCAGCCGGGTTTGGAACGTTGAACAACCTGTCATACAACCTGACTTTTGCCGGCTTTGCGTGTTTGGCGGATACCCAGTGAATGACGCCTTTTGCTTTACGACCATCGGCAGGATCTTTACCCAAGGTAGTGTCATCATAGATACAATACACGCAAGTAATGTCGCCGTTTTCGTCAGTGTCGAAGCGCTCTGCCTTAATGTAGTAAGCATTTCTCAAACGAACTTCTTTACCGATGACTAAGCGCTTAAACTTTTTATTGGCTGATTCACGGAAATCTTCCGCTTCTATGTAAAGTTCTTTGGAGAAGGGAATGTCGCGCGTCCCCATGCTTTCATCATTTGGATGATTTGGCGCAACTAGTGTTTCGGCTTTATCCTCAGGGTAATTCTCGATTACCAGTTTCAAAGGATTTAGAACTGCCATACGACGAGGGGCATTTTCGTTTAATTCGTCGCGAATACAGGCTTCAAGCATGCTCATCTCGACCATGTTATCCATTTTGGTCACGCCAATTCTTTTACAGAACTCGCGAATAGATGCTGGTGTATAACCGCGCCTTCTTATGCCCGCAATGGTGGGCATTCTAGGATCGTCCCACCCTTCAACATGATTTTCTTCCACTAGTTGAATGAGTTTTCGTTTACTTAGCACTGTATATTCTAAATTCAAACGACTGAATTCGTATTGTCTTGGGGTACAGTCAATTGAAATGTTTTCAATGACCCAGTCGTACAACCGCCTGTTGTCTTGAAACTCCAAAGTACACAGCGAATGGGTAATGCCTTCTATCGCATCCGAGATACAGTGGGTAAAATCGTACATTGGATAAATGCACCATTTATCGCCCGTTTGATGATGATGAGCAAACTTCACTCGGTAAATAATTGGGTCGCGCATGCACATAAATGGCGATGACATGTCAATTTTAGCTCGCAAACTGCAATGCCCTTCTAAGTACTCTCCGGCGCGCATTTTTGAAAACTGCTCTAAATTTTCTTCAACACTGGTATCGCGAAAAGGGCTGTTTGTGCCGGCTTCGGTTAACGTACCGCGCATTTCTCGAACCGCTTCTTGTGTGCTAAAGTCAACGTAAGCGAGGCCTTTTTCAATTAACTCAACGGCGTAGTCATGCAACTGATCAAAATAGTTGGATGAATATCTCTCATCTTTATCCCATTTATACCCAAGCCATTGCACATCACCTTTGATAGAGTTTACATAATCTATGTTCTCTTTTTCTGGGTTTGTATCATCAAAACGCAGATTACAGGTGCCTTGATAATCTTCTGCGATACCAAAGTTCAGGCAGATAGACTTGGCATGGCCAAGATGCAAATAACCGTTGGGTTCAGGTGGGAAACGTGTATGCACAGACGTGTGCACACCATTTGCTAAATCTTTATCGATTATTTGTCTAATGAAATTGGTCGGACGATTGTCAGCCTCGGCCATATTTAGGCGTTCCTTATATTTCTATTAATATTAACGTAAACGTGCATGCTTAGATGGGTCGTTACCAAAGCAGGATGAGGGGTATTCATTAACTGCTGGCGCACCAAATTTGTCATTATCACTGCTTTACCCTTCTCATGCCAAGTATATCATTAGAACAGAGTAAGAAAAAAAAGAAATTTACGGTAAATGAAAGACGCAGTATGCAAGGGTAAAACGGCTAACGAGGTGAACACCGAGTGTGTTCACCTAAACATTGCGGGTATCCAGCCTGCTCCATGGCCATAGAATGTATAAAAGTAATAATTTATTAATCTAAGTTAAACAGTTCCCCAAACCAATCAGTTCTCATTGATCTGGCTTCGCCGCGATTTTTAGATTCTGATGCTGCGTTAAGCTTATCGCCTTCGTTGATGATGACATGCAAATCACCAAAATTACTTTTCCTTAAATTATATCCCATATCTGTGAGTGTGCTGAGTACCTCTGGGTCTATACCCTCGTGATGATAAATCCTATTTTTTGGCAGTAACTGATGATGAAATCGCGCCGTATCCACCACGTCTTGGGCATCCATATTGTATTCAAGGGCGTTTAAAATACTCAAATACACAGATGAAATAATGGTAGTCCCCCCAGGGGCGCCAGTCACCATTTTCACTTTATCGCCTTCCAGCACAATAGTTGGAGTCATGGAGCTGAGCATTCTTTTGTTAGGCGCAATGGCGTTGGCATCTCCTCCTACCGCACCAAATGAATTAGCCACGCCCTCTTTTGCGCTAAAGTCGTCCATTTCATTATTAAGCAAAAAGCCTGAACCCTCTACAACCATGCCGCTGCCAAAACTCAAGTTAATGGTGGTAGTGTTCGACACTGCATTTCCAAATTTATCAACAATAGAAAAATGGGTCGTATCATGGCTTTCTTGTAATCCGGGTTTCACTTTTTCGGTCTCTGAAATCGAGTCTAGATTTACCTCGGCTGCCCGTTTATCGAGATATAAGGCATCGAGCAACTCGTTTTTGGGCACGTCGTAAAAATCTGGATCGCCTAAGTATTCAGCCCTATCGGCAAATACTCGTTTCCCGATTTCAGATAATACGTGAATATACTCTGCGCTATTGTGCTCCATTAAGTCTGTTTGGACTTTCAAACGGTCGTACATTTTTAGCCACTGAGCTACTGCTATGCCACCCGAGCTTGGTGGTGCAGCACTCACCAGTGTGTACTCTCGCCAGCTTGATATAATAGGAGTGCGCCATACCGCATCATAATTGGCCAAATCTTCAAGCGTAATAAGCCCATTATGTTCAGTCATGAAATCGACGATATTTTGCGCCGTTTCGCCCATGTAAAAGCCTTGTTTGCCTTCTACCTGAATGCGCTTTAAGGTGTTAGCCAATTCTGTTTGGATAAATAACTCGCCAAGCTTTGCTTCTGCAAAATAGTCATTGAAATTGACGTTAACATTGCGTTTTTCGATTTTATTCTTATAGGATTGTATTCGATTGTATAGCTGTTGTGGCACTACAAACCCATTTTCAGCTAGATCTATGGCACCTTGTAATAATTTGGCCCATGGTAAGCTCCCATATTTTTTATGTGCCTCATACATGCCTGCCACTGTGCCAGGAACGCCTGATGCCAAGATACCAAACACCGGCAATTGTTTATTTACGTTGCCGTCATCGCCTAAATACATATCTCTAAAGGCACTTGAAGGGGCCTTCTCTCGATAATCCAAAAAGTCGGTTTGACCATTCATATGCGCAAGCATGAAACCACCGCCGCCGATATTTCCGGCCTCAGGATAGGTCACTGCGAGTGCAAATTGTGCCGCGATTGCCGCATCGACCGCATTTCCGCCCTGCTCCAAAATGTCGACTGCAACATCGGCTGAAAATTGATCAGGCATGGCGACCGCTTGGTATTGTTTTGAGTAAGTGGGAAGTGAGATGTCCTCCACTTTGTTTGCGCATCCACTTACCAACATTAATGCAAACATGACTGCAAAGATATAACGCATTGTTAGACTTCCTTTATTTTTATTATTAATGCTTAGCGTGTCATGGTAGCAAATTTATTCACGATATTTATACCGAATATAGAGATAAAACTTGAATAAATTCATATCTGTGGTGTATAACCTAATGGTCTTACAAGGTGTTTGAGTATAAATGAAAAGCAAAGCGACTTCTTTTGATATAGCCCACATGGCAGGCGTCTCACAATCTACTGTTTCTAGAGCGCTAAGCGATAGTCCCCTAGTCAATCCACTGACACGTGAAAAAATCAAACAAATAGCCAAAGACTTAAATTATAAAGTTGATAAAAATGCGAGTAACTTACGCAAGCAACAAAGCAAAACGCTGGCGCTTTTATTATTTGAAGACCCTACTACAGACGATAGTGCGATTAACCCATTTTTTATAAGCATGCTTGGCAGCATCACACGAGCAACCGCTGAGGCTGGCTATGACCTATTGGTGTCCTTTCAAAATTTAAACGACGATTGGCATGCTGTCTATGAAGACAGCAACAAGGCGGACGGCTTAATACTGCTTGGATATGGAAGCTATACCGACTACGAATATAAATTAAGTCAGCTTGAAGAACAAGAAACGCGCTTTCTAAGGTGGGGGGCTCCAGACACAAAACACCCTGGTATTTCTATTGGGTCGGATAACTTTCAAGGCGGAAAGATTATTACTGAGCATCTTTTAAAAATGGGTTGTCGCAATTTTGCGTTTATAGGCGAAGCTGACGAAAGCGCCCCTGAGCTTAAAGCTCGTTACTTAGGCTGCGTTAAAGCCATTTCTAACTTCATGCTAGATAATGACAAACAGCAGTCATCTATGCTTTGTCAGGTGAACGCTATTTCTACAGAAACTGACGGATATAAAGCAGCAACTGAAATTTTAAATTCTTTACCTAATGTCAAACAGCTTGATGCGATAGTGTGCGCCTCGGATATGATGGCGATTGGTGCAATAAAAGCAGTCAATGAATTTGGTCTCAAAGTGCCCGAAGACATCGCTGTTGTCGGATATGACAACATTCTAGTGAGCGGGTTTTCCACCCCTCCGTTAACCACTGTGCAGCAAAATACTCAATTGGCAGGTCAATTACTGGTGACCAATTTATTAAAGTTGATTCACAATGAAAAAGTGGATGACATTTTAATGCAGCCTGAGCTGATCATTCGGCGGTCTTGTGGATTCCAACCGCTAAAAAGCAACTAGAATCCTCTATTTTGACACGGTGTTTTGTCCTCAACACCATTGATTTTGAAGATAGCATTGTTCAAGCTTGGTCGTTTGCATGTGTTCATTGACGAAAAATACGGCTACCCCTGCAAATATTGTGCATCCCCCTCGCTGAAATAATGACCTAAGTCGCATTATTTCCAAATACTGATTTAGATTACGGCCTTATACAAACAGATTTTTGTGATGGTGTAGACTCAGTAAATCGTAATCGTGAACTTATTTATGTTGGCTGATTATTTTTTGATTAAACAATTTTCAACACTATCAAGTAAAAGTTATATCAATCATTATTTTGAATATTCGCACATGAATTCGTTCCTTCGACTTTATAGGTCCTTCACTTTTTTAACGTTAGTAGCAGTGTCGGGCAGCAGTATCTCGCAACAAGCAATATCTGTGGATGTAATGTATCCCGACATTAGAGACGACGAACGCAGATTATCTCTTTCTGGCACGGTTGAGGCGAAACAGCAAGCGCAGCTAGCGAGTTTAGAGGCTGGTTTGGTTAAAAAAATCCATGTTGAAATCGGAGATTTAGTGACCAGTGGACAACCCTTGTTAGAGCTAGACAATCGGTTAGCTTTGTTGTCGTTATCCAACTCCAAGGCTAACTTGGAGTCTGCACAAGTCAATTTGGACGAGGCTATACGCCTATATAAAGAAGCTCAAAATTTATCAGAAAAGCAGGTGATTGCGGCCACGTTGATAGCTCAAAGAGAAGCTAGTGTAAAGGCTTCACAGGCTCAATTATCTCAAGCAAAGGCTCAAGTGGCATTTCAGCAGGCCATTGTTGAACGGCACATACTTGTGGCGCCATTTGATGGCGCTATCGTGAATAGACAAGTTGAAGTTGGGGAGTGGTTGAGCACTCAAGATGATACGTTTACGCTCATTTCTCAAAACAATCTAAGAGTCAATGTTAGCATTCCTCAGGAGTATTTTTACGCACTGTCTAATCAAGAGAGCGTGGGCGTTACCGTTACACCAGATTTGTCATCTAAGGACGCAATACAGGCAAGCATCACTCGTTTAGTGCCCGCCTCGACGAATCTTGCCAGAGCCTTCATTGCACTAGTGGATTTACCTCCAAATTCACCTCTTATGCCCGGCATGTCAGTAACCGCTCAGGTTGCATTGCCAAAAACCAACACAAACGAATTAGTATTGCCTCGTTCCGCTATTAAACAACACCCAGACGGAGGCAGCAGCGTTTTTGTCGTTGAAAACAATAGAGCGAAAAGAATTAATACACCTTTTTCTCGAATTAATAGTGAGCAAATTGCTATACCTAATCCGTCTATAAACTTGCCTTTTATCGTCACCGCCGTTGAGTTGTTAGTAGACAACGCCCCCGTAAGCGTTAATCAAGTCCGGACGCAGCCATGATTGAGTCAACGGTAAAACGCGGCACTTTAGTCACCGTTATTGTAATGATCACCAGTATTTTAGGACTGGTGTCTGCGCTCAATATTCCAGTGCAAATGATCCCAGACCTAGAAGTCAGAACCATTACGGTACAAACCGGTTGGCCAGGAGCCACCCCGCAGGACGTTGAAAAAGAAATACTGATTGAGCAAGAAAGGTATTTGCGAAGCTTACCCAACTTGCAAAGAATGATTTCTTCTGCAGATATGGGCAGTGCAACCATTGAGCTAGAGTTTCCTTTTGGCGTTGACGTAAACGATGCATTAATACGGGTAAGTAATGCGCTCAGCCAAGTGCCGGCCTATCCCGAAAATGTTGACCAACCCAGGTTATTTTCAAGCTCCTTTTCAAGCAATGCCTTTATGTTCTTCAGGCTAGCGCCTTTGCCGAATAATCCTATGAACCTTGATATGGACATGCTTCGCGACTTTGCAGACGACTACATTCGACCCAGAATGGAAACCGTACAAGGCATTTCACAAGTCGACGTTCGAGGAGGGGCGCAAAGGCAAATTCAAATTAAAGTGGATGCAAACCGGCTGGCCCAGCGCGGAATAAGTATATCTCAACTTAGAGACACAATACGCAGCCGCAATACAGATGCCTCTGCAGGTGACATTGAAAGTGGACCAAATCGATACCTGTTACGAGTAGTCGGCAGATTTGAAGAGTTAACTGAATTGGAAAATCTGATTATCCAACAAGAGGGCAATAGCAGTACGCGCTTAAAAGACGTAGCAACCATTATTTTAGACCATTTCGAAACGCGCTCCGTGGCGTATTCCGATGGCCAAAGAAGTTTAACCTTGTCGGTAAGGCGAGAGTCGGGCTCCAATGTGATTTCAATTAAAAACGGCTTAATTCCAGTTGTGGAGGATTTAAACAAACAGTTTTTGCAACAAAATGGTCTGACCCTTAAGTTAATCAGTGACGATGTGCAGTACGTTCAAAGCTCTTTGTCGAACGTATGGGTCAATTTAGGACTAGGCGCTCTGCTTGCGACCTTAGTGATGTTTTATTTTCTGCGCTCAGCTCGTTCCACTATTATAGGTGTAATTGGTATTCCAATATGCACAATAGCAGGTTTCATAGCGTTATTAATGTTCGGTCGAACCATCAATGTGATATCGCTAGCTGGGGTCGCGTTTGCTATTGGTATGACAGTGGATAACACCATTGTTGTACTTGAATCCATTATACAGGCGCAAAAAGACAAAAAGTCTCGCATAGAAGCGGCCATTGAAGGAGTGAAAGAAGTTTGGCCTGCGGTGCTGGCGTCTAGCAGCACCACAGTACTGGTGTTCGCTCCCATTTTATTCATAGAGCAAGAAGCTGGACAGCTTTATTCTGATATCGCGATTGCTATTTCAGGAGCGATAATCGCTTCAATGTTGGTGGCTATTTTTGTGGTGCCCACTGCACTTGCGAACATGGGCAAAAGTGCCATAAAACAACAAGGGATAGTCCTTTCTAAAACTTGGCTAAGTTTGGTCGAATTCTGCGTCGCTACCAAAAAGCGCGCTCAAATTATTGTGGTGACGGCTGTGATTGGTATTTTAGGTTCAGCTTATTTACTTATGCCCGCCGCAGAATATTTGCCTGAAGGCGAAGAGCCTAAAGCGTTTTCTATCATGATTGCACCGCCTAGTTATAACCTAACTGAAATGCAAAATATTGGTGAGGAACTTAGAGAATATTTTGACCAGTACTTACAGGCCGATCCAAGCGCGTTTGAAAACGGTGACACCAACATGCCACCCTTGGATTATTACAATATGTCGGTATCCATTGGTCGAATATGGTTTTTAAGTGCCCCGGTTGAACCTGAACATATTGGCCTGATGATGGACGCTATCACCAAGAAATTCAGAAGCTACCCTAACATGCGAGCCTTTAGTGCTAGGGGGTCGATTATATCAAGTAACGATGGCGGTACCCGAGCCATAGCCGTTGATCTGGCAGGCAATGATATATCCGATCTTTACTCAGCAGCCGATGCTGTCTACCAAGAAGCACAAAATCAATTTGACGATCCACAGCTCAACTCAGACCCAGGCTCACTCGTGTTGGAGCAGCCATTAATTGAAATACGCCCACGATGGCAACGTTTGTCTGAGCTAGGCATGAACAATCGAGATTTTGGCTATGCCGTTGCCGCCATTAGTGACGGCGCATTTATCGATGAATTTATTTTAAATGACGACAAAATTGATATGTTTATGTTCAGCGGAGTCGGTAATCAGCAGACCATTGCTCAATTAGGCTCAACCCCGGTGGTAACTGCATCAGGTAATGTACTGCCGTTAAATGCGCTGGCTGATTTAATAGAAAACAAAAACAGCGATTCGGTAAGGCGCGTCGATGGCAATAGAACGGTTACCGTATATATTATTCCAAAGCGTGAAGTAGCATTGGAAACCGCTGAAAGCATTGTACGAGAACAGTTGATCCCATCGCTGTACCAACAAGATAAAATCCCACAAGGAATAAGCGTCAGCATCTCTGGCGCTGCCGACCAGTTAGAAGCCACAAAAGCATCGTTATCGTCTAACTTTGTGGTCGCTACAGTACTTTGTTACTTATTACTGGTGGCAATATTTACGCATTGGCGATATCCATTGTTTATATTAGCAACAGTGCCTCTTGGTATGGCTGGCGGGTTGCTTGGATTAATATTAATCAACGCGATTAATTCTGGACTTTCTGCTTTGGGACTGTCTGGTGGGTATCAACCGTTCGACATGATCACCATGCTTGGCTTTTTAATATTACTTGGCACCGTAGTGAACAATCCGATATTAATTGTGGACCAAACTAGAAAGTTTGTTGACCAAGGATTGGACGCTCAGCAAGCCATTGTAAAAGCGGCGGAAAAACGATTAAAACCAATCTTGATGTCGACTGCGACCACTATATTTGGCCTTGCACCTTTGGTATTGATACCTGGTGAAGGCACAGAGTTATACAGAGGCGTTGGCATAATTGTACTGTGTGGTATTTTTGTCTCTACCTTTTTAAGCTTGACGTTCTTGCCTGCATTACTGCGCTCTGTTATTTCAGACAATCAGCAAATAATATCGACCGAGCAAGTAGATGCAGCAACATCAAGCGCATAATGGTAAAAAGCGTTAAAGACTCCAGACCTTGCTAGTGTAAAATCTAACATTATTATGAATAAATAATATTGCATGTAGCTATCGGCGCTTTTGTCAAAAATCAAAATTGGATTGAAGGCTTTTTTACTAAACGGAATGAAACAAAACTTTATTTATGGATAAACGTCAAATGGCACCTACTAAGACAATACACTTATATCGATATACCAGTGGATCTTTACTATTTCTATCTATCCTCATTTTATTATTTTCAGTTTTAACAGAGATAACCCCTCAATCTATAATTGCTTGCGTAATAGGAATTTTTTTATCGATATATTTAATACAATATAAAGTCATCTTTTACGAGAACTACATAGTGCTAAAGAGACCTGCGAATAAAGATAAGAAACTTTCTAAACCTATCACATTGAACAGACTTTCATCACTTAAATTCGAGCTTTGTAATAAACATAACAGTAGCAATAAAGTAGTAGTCAATGGTGAACGACATATACATGCTCGCTTATTGGAAAACCTAAAATAGTAGCAGTATTGGGGCAATAAAAATTAGGACATAACATACCTCTGCATTAAATTCATAATGCTATTTGCATTCTAGGGTTGGAAATCAATAATTTCGTACCATGGAAAAATATCCGTTTTGTGCAAAAGTTGGTTGACTGAGAGAATCAACTCACGCTTTTTAAATGCTAACAAAGATGGTTTCAATAATGGGTTGTAACGTATGTTGCTCTTGGCCTTCTCCAAAGGCTTGGGCGTCCACAATCACTTGGTGTTTTTTGTCTACTGCGGCCACCCCATTGTAACCTTGCACGGTGCCTTTACTGGTGTGCATTTTGGCTGACTCGTTATCGGTAATGTTACTTTTGACTTCCTTGCTTCGTTTGCCTTGGCCCTTCCTTGGGCTAGCTGTCTTTAAGAACTTATCGATTTTATCGTGTGCTTGATTTAGTGTGTCAATGGCTTGTTCGGTGCGTTGTTTACGCATCTCATCTGCAGATTCATTTTTATCTAAACGTTGATGCTCACTCATGTGGTAACGGATTTGACGCTTCAATTTATTCCGCTTGTCTTCTAACTCTTTAAACGTCCCTGACCATTCTTTGGCAGCGTTGCTAGACATTTTACATCCGTCTATCGCAAACAGCTCATTGCCTAATAAGCCCTGTTCGTGACAAATCAAAAGCACTTGCTCAAATACTGACTCAATCTCTTTTTGACGGCTACTAACAAAACTCGCTATGGTGGTGAAGTGCGGCACGCTATCACAGCTTAATGCCTTGAATATGATGTTTGTTTCGCAGCACCACTGGATTTCTCGGCTTGAGGTAATGCCTTTGGAATAAGCAAATAAAATGATTTTTAAAAGTACGGCTGGATCATACGCTGGGCGACCTTTATTATCATTTTTGTACTTCGGATAAAACACCCTTAAATCGAGTTTGGTATCTACCAAATGATGGATAGCATACTCAAACGTACCCGCTTGGAGTTGGTCTAAGTAGTTAATGACTACCATGCAATTTTGTTGATAATTAAGAGGCTTGAAGTTAGGCATTATCTTGTCTTCAGCGCGTTTTGATAATACCTATTAGATCATGATCAAATCGCAAAGGGAAGTACAAAATTTAATCAAATTAAGGTTTTTTCTACAGCCTCAA
>CBFIBG010000037.1:0-8576 GCA_965660815.1 Glaciecola sp. | reverse complement strand
ACTATAGAAAGCAAAAAATACGCGCTGAACTTGATTTTTATAAATTATTTAACTCTCTTGCTGATAATGACGACTTTAAAGTTCACTGCCATAAAAGAAGTGCCACTGGCTCACACTTAAAGCGAACTGAATGCCTTCCTCAATATGTTCTAGACCGCTTTGCGTTGGAAACGCAAAACGCTATGCAATTGACGCCTTATCACGAATTACAAGCAGGCATAGTGCGCAATGCCCCGACATTAGAGAGGATTGATGGGTTGGTCGCCAATGAACGAAAAGAAGCTCTTAAATACGCCGAAGAGCTAGTGAAAAAACACCCTGAACTTCTACAACAATTACAGGAAATGACCAAGACTGCACAACTATATGAACTGAAAAAATCGTTAACGAAATAAAAGATGGTTAGAGAAATTTTAAAGTGTGTAATTGGAGCAAATAAAAAGCGTTGAGTTGAACCCTTTTCATCTGTTTAGATTAGGGATACCTGGTTTCGAAGATGCAATAGCTATGACTCGTCGGCTCTGTACGTTTTGCGGACGGTTAAAGACACTAACACGACGTGAACACTCAGGTTGTTAGCGGACACTCAACGTTTGTAAAATTCTAGTAATCTACCCGAATATTGTTATAATTGTAACGTTATATTTACAATATATTAACCATTCAAATCGCTTAGCACTTGACTTGCGATAATTATTTAACGTAATTTTTTGCGGCAACAAAGGAGTTTTTATGTACAAGGCAGTTAACTATTGTTATTCGATATTTCCCGCACGCGCCTTTGCGACCTTAGGGCTGTTTGTTAATGCTCATAACGTTGTCCAAGTCTTGACATTGTTGAACCAATCAACACTTCGGTGGCACTATTCAGCTCAAGTAAATGTTGTCAACCCCCGCAATTTTTCATGTTAAAACGGTAAAAGGATTTCATTATGCTCGATTTAGCTTATCAATTCACAATATGCCAGATCTCTAATAGTCGTCGTAAGGTGAGTGAATACTCAAAGCAGCATCTTCTCTCATCTAATTTCGGTCGTCAGACTTGGTATATGAAAAATCGTGTGTTCATTGCGTTATTATTTTGTCTATTTTCACTGCCCACAGCTATAGCGAATGATTACGTTGGCGTGGTAGCCGGCGAATTTCGTGTAAGTGAATCGGGCGCTGCTACTTACAACGTGCCGCTTTCCTTACCTTCTGGCCGTGCCGGCGTAAAGCCCCAAGTTGCACTTAGCTACAACAGTCAAAATTTAAGGGAGGGACCACTTGGTGTCGGCTGGTCTTTATCCGTGGGCTCTGCCATAACTCGTTGTGCCAGTACCCCAATTGAAGACGGTATCATTAATGCGATCGAGTTTAATACGACCGACCATTTCTGTCTCGATGGTCAGAGGTTACATGTAAGAAGCGGTATCAAAGGCAGAAACGGTACCACATATCGTCTCGACATTGATAATTTTGCTAAGATCACGTCTTATGATAATAACAGTGATGGTAATCCACGATATTTTACAGTCGAAACAAAGTCAGGAGAGACTCACTATTATGGGATTCATATGATGCTTATAGCGCTTATAGGGGCACTGACGGATATTTGACCAAGCAGTCTAATAACAACATCGCCAAGATGTGGATGCTAAAAGCCATAGAAGACGTGGCAGGCAATTACATTACATATCATTACAATAAAGATACGGCAAACGGAACCGTCTTATTGGATAAAATAGAGTACGCAGGGCATGTATACGGTGACGCGCCTTTTGCAGAAGTAGAATTCAATTATGTAACAAATTCAGCCAATGCATTTGCGGGTTATTATTTTGGAGAAAAAGTTCTGAATGATAAACGCTTAGATGATATTGTGACTCGGGTCGACGGCGTCATCCACCGCAAATACCAATTGCATTACGATTTACCGTCCTACATTCACTCAAGAACGTATCTAACTTCTATTGAAGAATGTGCTCGCACTAGCCAATTTAACTCATCGCTTTTGTGCAAACCTCAAACGCATTTTGAATGGCAAAAAGAAGCTGACTCTAGTGCTTATAATGCCTTTCCTCAGACCACGTCATTGACCAGTTCTGTCAACTTCGACGAGCATAGACTGTTTGATATCAATGGCGATGGAGTGGATGACATCGTCTATGTAGCGAATAACGCGTGGCGAACTAAACTGACAGGCGGCAACTATGTCTATTTACATGACTATGGCAGCAGCACTCAACATAAATCTCATGCGTTGGTGATGGACGTGAATTCAGATGGGGTAAGAGAATTGGTGTTGTTTGAAAGTGGGCCGGTCCGACAGGTCAGCATCGTCAATGGAAACGTTGAAACCAGCACCCTTAACAGTGTGCATATTGGGTATTCTGTATTTAAAGAAGGCATAATCAGTGCCGATGTCAACGGCGATGGCCGCGAGGATATGGTGTTTCGAGAAAATGGCGATGTGAAAGCGTACATTCAACCTGAGCAGCGAAATGGTCAATGGCAGAAAAAGGTGTTGTATACTTTTGCCAGCGATTCTACCCCCTATGTACGAACATTTGAAAACGCGAAAACGACCACCGGGTTTGATGTCAATGGCGATGGTCGTACTGACTTTATTTTTGAAATCAGGCGTCGCGTGTATTTTTGTCAATATGGTGGCGGCGGTGGTGTCGAGTTGCAGCAAGGACAGTTGCCTGGTGGCGTTTCAGGGGCAGATAGTGGTTCATATAGTTCACAAATGCCTTCAGGAATAAGTTCTATGCCATCGACAGAAGAGCTTGACTTGTCAGAAGAAGAGGCATTTCAATCACAGATAATTGACTTTAATTCTGTTAATCCAGATATGGCAGAAGCCGATGATACGATGCAGAATATTGTGCACGCCAATACCAGTAATGAAGAACTCATCTGCATCAGCAACGGCGGCACTTGGACATACAATACTACCACTAACTTTGAAGTCTTCACCTCAACGGGCTCCTTGTCAAACCCTAGCATTACGCCGAGAGGCAGTTTGGGGACATCGAACGTTGAGCGTCTGACTCCGGTGGATTTTAATGGCGATGGTTTAGTTGATGTGGCGTTTATTGCCAATAATCAGTGGCGATATCGACTTTCAACCGGCACCTATTTTCAAATAGCCCGTTCAACAGGTTTAGCAAGTAATACCAGTAACAACCATAGAACGCAATTTGCCGATGTCAATCAAGATGGTAGGACGGATATTTTGTATGCATCGAATTCGACGACCTTACAAATTTACATGTCTAAGCCTCATAGTACAGATAATGGACAAGTCGAATTTCAGTGGTCGGATACACTGGGTATAGGCAGCAATAATCTGGTTTTGCTAGGCTTTATAAACCAAGATAGTCGTATCGACCTGGTCACTAAAAATGGCGGTACTTGGAAAGGATTTAACCAACCTACTTATCAAACGGATGATACCATCAAGCGCATTACTAACGGCTTTGGGGTGAAAACGGATATTGTCTATCGCCACATGACTGACAGCAGCGTTTATATTGAAACGCCCAATAGAGCGACCCTGCCTGATGGCGTGATTTCCCCTGCGAGCGGGCCAGCGCTTGTCTATACAGTCAGCTCTGATATCACGGACACTGCTCAGGTCACCGTGCAATATGGGTACGGTAACAATAAACTGCACATTGGCGGTCGAGGTCCGTTAGGCTTTGGCTTGTTAAAAACCACAGATTTACAAACCTCGGTGGTCACTGAAACGACTTACCATCAACAGACCGATTCCCATGATGGCAAAGGCTATGCGCTGGTTGGCATGCCACTGACCACAAGCCAAAAACGGGGAAATGTCACCATTTCCTATTCATCCAACCAGTTTAAAGTGGAGCCAACCGCCAGTGGAGGAAACTTCCCTTATATTGACGTATCGACAGAAGATACTTACTTAGTGGATACCGATGCAAGCGCAAGTAAACATGCCAGCAGGATAATCACCGATTCGGATCATGACGGTTTTGGAAATTTGACGAAAAGCACAGTAACCACAAAAGATCCCATGGTCTCAGGCTGGCCGTATATCCGAACCATCACAGAAAACACTTACGGCAGTACTGACGAAGAAAAGCGAACGGGGCGTTTGAGCCAAACCACTGTCACGAAAATTCGAGGCAATCGCTCGACCGTCCGACAAAGCGAGTTTGGCTATTACAGCAATGGTATGTTGTCTTGGTCCATTCAGCGTGGTGATAACACCACTGCTAATTATTCTTCGAATGATAAAAGATTTGTACATCATGATCTAAAAACCATGTATGGCTATGACCAATACGGAAACAAAACGAGAGTCTGTACGACCCCTCAGTCTAGCATGGACTTGCCTACCGCAGAGATGGGCAGCGATGGAATGAGCATGACGTTTTTGTACAATGACATTCGCTGCGCTGATACGCTGTACTATTTTGGTGGCCGTTTTGTTGAGAAGTCTGTCGATGGATTTAATAATGCCATTACGTATGAATATAATGGCTCAGTGTCAGCACCAAGCGGATTGATATATGAAATCACTTCAAGGGACGCGAATGGCGTGGCCTCCACGCAAGAATTTGATACGTTTGGTCGCGAAACAAAAACGATACATCCAGATGGCCGTCAAACATCAACCACTCAGACTTTTTCTAGTGCCTATGGCGGCTATTTCATGGTCACCAACACTCAAACTGGCGCCCCCACTACCCGGGCTTACATAGATAAATGGGGTAGAGAAATTGCCACGACACAAACTTACAGGCGCTACGGGACAACAAATGGCACTCTGGTAGTATACAAGACCTATGATGACCAAGGGCGATTATCGACAGTTTCTGAGCCAAATGAGCCGAATAATGTCACAACCACCCTCTACGATGTACTGGGACGCACTAAAACCATTATTCGCCCCGATAACGAACAAGAAACCATTGATTACATCGGCGAGCATACCATCACCACTAATGCATTGGGTCAACAGTCAAGAGAAACGAAAAATGGGTTTGGAGAAACGGTCTCCAGCACAAATGGGTATACTGGTTCAAGCTCAAGTGGGGTGGAATACAATAAAACGGTTTATTTTGTTTACGATGAATACTCTCAGCTTATTTCAACCAACAACAATTTCAATGCTCAGGTCATTACAACCAAATACGATAGTTGGGGACGTAAGGTTGAAACAAACGATCCTGACAAAGGCGTCTGGGAATATCAACACAATGCCTACGGAGAACTCACATCGCAGACAGACGCCGAGCAACATGTTTATACTTTCATACACGACCGATTAGGGCGAATGATTAAACGATATAGTCCTTCAGAGGGTACCGCTTGTTGGGGGTATGGAAACAGCTCATCCGCAGGTGCAAACAAAATTGGACGATTGGTGTATAAAGCGAGTTATCCGAATGCGAACGCCATATGCCTCGGCGACCATTCAATGCCTTCAAATGCTAGCCATCAGCTAATACAGTTCACATACGATGATGAAGGGCGAATTATCAAACAAAATACAGTTCAAGCGGGCTTGGCGTACAATCAAGAAACCTCTTATGATCCCACTACAGGCAAAATTGACGTTGTGACGATGAATGCAAAAGAAAATGAAGATGATGAAGATGATGATGATAAGCCACAATTAGCCGTGAAGCATGAGTACGATTCGCTAGGCAATTTATATCGACTGCGCGACAACGCGACAAATGTTTTGCTTTGGGAAGCGATGGAATACAATACGCGCGGATTATTGCATAAAAGCAAATATGGAAATGGGGCTGAAACAACAAAAACATACAACATATTGGGCATGTTGACCAACAATACGGTCAGAAAATCGAGTAGCATGTTGTATGAAAGTGACGTAGTCATCGATGAAATTGGTAACGTCAAAGAGCGCAAGACTTATTTTAGACGCACTAATGGATTTTTCAGTGTATTTAGAGAAACGTATTCTTACGATGCGCTGAATCGAATTAAATCCAGATCTTTTGCCAATATTGCCGGCACATCGCTGTCAGGGAATTTCACCAGTTACCAAAGCTTTAACTACAACAGTGCTGGCAATCTCACTTTTAAAACCGGTGTAGGACACTATAAATATGGCAACAACTCAAAACCCAATCGATTAAGTGGTGTTTATTCCAACAGTGGATTTTACGGAGCACCTTTAAAATCCATGCAGTATGACGACAACGGAAACATGACAAATGACGGCACCCGAAGTATTGATTATACCGCGTTTAACAAACCGTCGCGCATCACTAAAGGTAGCAATATCATAGACATGACCTATGGCGTTGATAGGAATATGACCACTAAGGTATTCAACCGCAACGAAAATGGCAGTCAAGTCATTACGACACATAACTACATTGGCGGCTATGAGAAAATTATTAAGTCAACTGGAAACGGTTTTACAGAGCATAAATTTCATATCATGGGCGGCAATATTGTAGTGACTAAGCGCAGCAATAATACTAGCCAAACGTATTTTATGCACAAAGATACTCAAGGCTCGGTTGGGCTAGTGACAGATATGTCGTTAATCGCCACAATGAACGACGGAATAAAAGCGCAATATATTTACGAGCCATTTGGAAAACAAACGTCTTTGCACTTAGACAGTGTACTAGATGGCGTAATGTATCAAGCGCCGTCGCATCAAGGGTATACAGGCCATCATGAAATGGGCGATGTAGATATTATCCATATGGGTGGTCGGATTTACGATCCAACTTTGGGTCGTTTCCTTCAGGCCGATCCGCATATTCAGGCTCCCCATAATACGCAGAACTATAATCGGTATTCATATGTTCTAAATAACCCGATGAGTTATACTGATCCAAGTGGGTATTTTTTCAAAAAGTTAGGTAAGTTTGTCAAGAAACACTGGAGAACAATTGCATCAATTGTCATCGCAGTTTACTTACCTGGAGTTTCGTGGATTGCAGAATTGGGTACCGTTGGTGCTGGAGCTTTGACTGGTTTTGTATCAGGTGCTGTGGCAACTGGCAGCCTTAAAGGAGCTTTAGTGGGAGCATTTACAGGAGGGATGTTCGGTGAGCTACACAATATGGCTAAAGGCTTTACCAAAGTTATTTCTCATGGAGCTGTTGGCGGTATTGGAAGCGTTCTGAGTGGAGGTAAGTTTGGGCATGGTTTTTTAAGCGCCGGATTTACCCAAGCAGTAGGTAACATAGAAGGTATGTTTGTCGAAAGTGCAACTAAGTTTGCGGATAGAGCTACCAATGCAATAAAAGCCGCTGCAATTGGAGGAACTGCATCAGCATTGAGTGGAGGTAAATTTGCGAATGGAGCGGTGACTGGTGCTTTCTCAAGATTGCTGAACGATGACGCATTTGACTTTAAATCACTTGATGATAAAAAATTACTTGAATTATCTGACCCTAAATTAGAAATATCTCTTGAGGCAGGAGGCAATAAACTGATTGGTCTAGATAGTAACGGCGAGGTAAATGGACCTGAAGTTGCCCTTGGAAAAGTAACTGTTGATAACAAAGAGATAGTAGATGTTGATATTGCAAATGTAGGGCGTGCTGCATTGAAGCTTAATAAAGATGGACTTGTCGCGGGTGCCAAAGCTTGTACTCATGGCACAAGCGGAGCGTGTGCCGCGCTATCGCTAAAAGTTGACTCCGAAGTTGCTCGAACAGTGGTACACAACGTAAATGTCGCGACCACCCCTCAATTATCACCTCTAGGGCAGATTAGATTGTGGTGGAGGGAAAACATGGGCGTCCCAAATAACACTGTAAAGGAGAACTAGATTGAGACAATTATTAATCATATTTTTGAGTTTGCTATCATTTCAGTGTTACTCAAACGAAGTAGGTAAATATTCTTTAAATAGATGTGATACCCATACTATTGAGTGTGCAAAATCCATTCTGGATGAGGTAGTAGAAGATAAAGCAATAGAACGTCTTGACGAAGTAATATCCATTATTAAGAAGATTGAGGGTCATTCAGCGTTGAAAGATAACTTGTTAGGCGTGGCATTTCTTTATAAGAAAGATAAAGAGAATATCAAAATGGCAAAAGCCTATTTTGAAAGTGCGCTAATCCAAGGGGTGAATGAGGCAGCGCAGAATTTAGCTGAGTTATACTTCTATCTTGATGATTACGAGAACGCTCTTCGATATCTGCGGACAGTAGAAGGTTTTAAATATGAGTTTCCAGATTACAAATATGTCAATTGGGCACGGCTTTATGCTCAGATTTTGTACTTAATTCAAGACTCAGAAATAAATAATAAACAGAAAGCGCTACAAATTTTTAAGCAAATTGAATCCAAAGATGAATCTGGTACTTCTGAGTATTTCATTGGTTATTCTGCTCTTAGTCAGAATCAGATTGAGGAAGGACTAACAAGTCTTAAAACAGCCATAGACAAAGGAAATGTTCAAGCGATGTTGTTATTAGCAGACCATTACTACATTGGCGATATTATTGAAAAAAACGTTGACTCGGCGGAAAAGTACTACTTGTTGGCGGCAGAAGAAGGTGACGGAAGAGCATTTTACAATCTTGCCATGATCGCAAGAAGCAGAAAAGAT
>CBFIBG010000036.1:0-5072 GCA_965660815.1 Glaciecola sp. | reverse complement strand
ATTAATAATTCTGTCGTCAAATCGAGTGGTAAGCGCTGGTTCATCGCCGCTTTTCACTGCAAAATTGCCTGAGCTTTTTCTATTGCCAGTTAATCGACCTTTCAATGACTCGCTTCTTTGCTCAAGTTCAGCAATTAACAGCCTAGTGGCGCTCAGTTTTTCAGATAGGCTTTGCATTTTACTTTGGAACGAGCCCTGCAATGGCAACACGTCTGAATGCTGACGCAAGAAATCTGCTCGTTGCTGTTCGGCCTCTGATAAGCGTGCTTCGTATTCCGCTATTTGTTCGTCTATAAATCGAGTGGCAGTATCGCTATCTCGCCTGTTTCCACCTAATGAGCCTTCAACGAAAATGTCTAACGTTTCTTGTACTACGTTCCTAGCAACTTGTGGATTTTCATGAGTGAACGAGATGGTATATATGTCGCTTCTATTTGTGGAGCTTAACCTTATGCCGTTGGTAAGAGTTTCTATTAAACGCTCATATTCCATATCGGTTGTAACAGTGATGTCTAGATCGGTTTCCCTTGCGATTTCCTCTATATTGGTTCTGCTTTTTAATGTTTGCGCCATCATGAGTACTTCGGCTTCCGGATCGTTGTATAAACTAATGCCGGCCAACAAGGGTTCTAACATAGATCTGGTGTCTACAAAAACTTGAGCATCTGACTTGTACACGTCTGGCAAAGATGCGACGTAAAAAAATCCGACTGGACAAATTAACCAAGAACAAATAATTAAATAACGCTTTCGAATCCAAACGCCACGAATATGGTCCAGAATGGCTTGGACAGTTTGTTGAAAATCTTGCATTAAATGTTAACTCTCTGAACTATTGATTAAAACCAAGCCTCTGGGATGATAATTACATCGCCCGGCAATATGTCTACATTCTTAGATATATCGCCATCTTTTATTAAATCTTCAATATCTATGTCGAAAGTTTTCTGTTCATTGTCAATTACGCGAACTAATTTAGCGTTGTTGCCCGCTGCAAATTGAGTGAGACCGCCGACTTGTATCATTACGTCTAGCAGTGTCATGTGCTGAGTATAACTGATGGACCTTGGGTTGGTTGCTTCCCCGATAATTCTAACTTGTTCGCTAAATGGTCCAGAAAAACCACCAAGGGATACCGTTACTCTGGGGTTATTGATAAATGTGGAGAGTTGTTCTTCTAATTCTCTGGCTAGCATAGAGGGCGTTCTGCCGGTTACATCTATGTCTTCAACAAGTGACGTAGTGACTTTGCCGTCTGGTCTAACGGTAAATGAACCAGATATTTCAGGGTTTCGCCACACAAAAATTGTGAGTTGATCGCCAGGTCCAATTAAATATTGGTAATCGTTTACATCCGTGGTCAAAGAAGCCCTTGGAGTTGCTGTTGGTAAGGTCTGATGAGATGAACACCCCGTTAGAATTACAGCAGATACTGCTACACCTATTACCGAAATACGTTTCAACCAATTCATTTGTTATTCCTTCAAATTTTACAATACAAAGTCTTGCTACTTTCAAAACATACCACAGAAAAAATAGTCTGTAATAAAAAAGTGATAAACTTACTTTTATCACTTAACGACGGTTTTTAAAAATTTGTGCGCATTATGCATTAAAATAAAACACATTTCATTAATCATTCTCGAAGCGCTTATTTACGAATGGTTTTAATTCACTATAATGTGATTTGCTTAAATAATAAATATACGGATTATAGCTTAGTGTATATAGTGATATAAGTAGTAATTTTTTTTGACACTTTTTACACCAAGCTTAGGAGTAACATGGCACAACCTTTCAAATCAAGAGCACGCGCAGTGAAGTTAGTTATTATCGAAGGTTTCCTGGTTGCCTTAGCAAGTTATTTAGCAGCGCTAGCGCTCCAATGGGTAGGGTTGTATGCATCGGCGAATACATTAGGCACATTGCTCAATGTGGGGTTTTTTACCCTCACAGTGTTAATTGTAAACTTGTCAGTAGGTTTATACGAGCAAGGTTTAAGAGAGCCATTTAGGGGCATCATTAGGCGTATCTTTGTGTCTGCGGTTATGAGCTACTTCGGCGTGACCATTCTTACTAGTTTGTTTTTCGACGATACGACAGAACATTACCTTCATATGCCGCTGTCGGTTGCGTTTATTATATTGTCATTGGTCGGCTTTCGGTACTTTTTACATCAAACGGACAGTATCAAAGATAAACCAAATTTAATAGTGCTTGGAGCGGGAGTTAGGGCCGCAGTTATTGAAAAAAGAATGAGACGGGTTGTTGACCGAGTAAATTTCAATTTGGTCTCTTTCATCCCCGTGGAAGGCGACCAATTAGAAAATGGCGTAAAGAATGAAAACATCACCAAATTAGACTTAGATAATGAACTTGAAGACTACATTACTAACGAAGAGATTAGTGAAATCGTCATCGCCAATGACCAAAGGCGTGGCACATTGCCAGTCAATGTGTTGTTTGAAGCTCGCTTAAAGGGCATTCAAATAACCGATTTATTAGATTTTATGGAGCGCGAAATCGGTCAAATAGCGGTGGATTTAATGTATCCAAGCTGGGTTATTTATTCCAACGGCTTTCAAACTCAAAAGCTGTTTAGGAAAGCCGCCGATTATTGGCTGAATATCTTATTGGCGTTTGTTATTTTGTTTTTTACATGGCCAATTATGCTGATTACCGCGTTAATTATTTATGTTGATGATGGGTACCGCACAGGTGCGCCCATATTATATCGTCAGCAGCGAGTCGGTCAGCATGGAAAACTCTTTGACATTCTTAAATTTAGAAGTATGCGACCAGACGCTGAAAAAGACGGTGCCAAATGGGCCTCAAAAAATGATAGTCGAGTAACGTCTATCGGCGCATTTATTCGAAAATATCGAATAGATGAATTGCCTCAATTAATTAACGTTTTAAAGGGCGAAATGTCTTTTATTGGGCCAAGGCCAGAGCGCCCCGAGTTCGTTGAACAACTTATTGAAGAAGTGCCATACTATAACCAAAGGCACAATGTTAAGCCAGGCTTGGCGGGTTGGGCGCAACTCAACTATCCTTATGGCGCAAGTGTGAAAGACTCTCTCGAAAAACTTAAGTTTGACTTGTATTATGTCAAACACCAAAGTTTATTGCTCGATATATTAATTTTAATAAGAACCACAGAAGTCGTTTTATTTGGAAAGGGCAGATAAGCTTGTGAATGAACACACTAAAAAGCATAACAAATTTCAAGCAATGACAGTGGATGTTGAAGATTATTTTCACGTTTCTGCCTTCGACAAAGTCATCAACCCATCTGATTGGGACAGCATTACCCCAAGAGTGGGAGATAACACTCACAAGCTTATTGACTTATTTAACGAACACAATGTCAAAGCAACTTTTTTTACTTTGGGATGGGTGGCAAAAAAATGCCCAGATGTGATTAAAAGAATTGTGCAAGAAGGCCACGAGTTAGCTAGCCATGGTACTAACCACAGACGAAATACTACCATGTCGCGAAGCGAAGTGTTCGCGGACATAAAAGAAAGTAAAGATGTGTTAGAGCAAGTCGCAGGCTGTGAAATTATAGGATATCGCGCCCCCAGTTTTTCGATCAATAAAGATAACCAATATATTTTTGAAATGTTGATTGAGTTAGGCTTTAAATATTCCTCCAGTACCTATCCCATAGAGCACGACCTATATGGTGTGCCAGACTGGCCCAGATTTATGCACACTCGGCCTGAAGGCATTATTGAAATACCCATTCCCACTTTAGAAAAAAACGACAAGAATAAGGGAATAGGTGGAGGCGGCTACTTTAGACTCTATCCTTATTGGCTGTCTAAAAGACGAATTGAACGTTATCTGATAGAGAACGATCAACCTTATAACTTTTATTTTCACCCGTGGGAAATCGATGCCGAACAACCTAGAGTGGCAGATGCTTCCTTCAAATCTAAATTAAGGCACTACATTAATCTAAACGCAATGGAAAAAAAGTTGGTTATGTTGATGCAGGATTTTAGTTGGTCATCAATGAAAGATGTCTATGGGATTACAAAGGAGTAGTCAATGACCACAGCGTCACTGGATAAATATAATTTGCCCGATGATTCGAAAAAGCTGGGCCTTATTTTTTTAGCCGTTTTCGGAATTTGGCTTGTTCTAGTGCATGAACCTTTGTGGTCCGCCATAAAAATTTGGACAGGGAATGAAATTTATAACCACTGTCTGATTGTAATACCGGCATCAATTTATTTAATTTACGAAAGACGTAACGAACTAGATTGGTCGCAAATTTACTTTTCACGCCTCGCTACCTTCTTTTTCATCTTACAGCTAATCTTTTACATACTCAGCACCGCCGCAGGCATTCAATTATTTCAACACGTTGCGATTTTTAGCATGCTGCCGACGCTTGTGTGGATGTTTTTAGGAACAAAACTGGCTTGGCAAATCCGTTTTCCGCTGTTTTTTGTGTTATTTTCAGTACCAGTGGGAGAAGAACTTATCCCATTTTTACAAGAGCTTACAGCCGACCTATCGGTATTTTTATTGGAGTTAACCGGTATACCGCTTTTCAGAAGCGGTTTGTATATAGAAATACCCCAAGGGAAGTTTTTGGTCGCTGAAGCGTGTTCTGGCGTGAGCTTTTTAATTGCCTCTATCGTGTTAGGCAATCTATATGCGAATATGTATTTAGTGTCATGGCGAACTCGCATTTCCTTTGTGATCTTATCGGTAATCTTTCCAATCGCTGCAAATGCATTACGAGTTTATGGCATTATTTATATCGGCTATGCGACTGACATGGAGCATGCCGTGGGCGCCGACCATTTAATATATGGATGGTTCTTTTTTGCGTTTGTATTGGTGTGTTTATTTTTGATTGGCGAGGTTATAAGGAAAAAAGAGCAGAGGTGGTTGTCAACTAACGTTGCGCAAAAGATAACTGAAAATGACAAGCAAAATGGGCATGCTGAACAATTTAAAGTGTCCAATCTCCTTAATAATCACACATTATTTTTTGCAGGACTTGTACTTTTAGCCACTTTGGCATCAATTTATCAAATAAATCGAATGTCGAT
>CBFIBG010000035.1:0-28396 GCA_965660815.1 Glaciecola sp. | reverse complement strand
GCAAATTCGCCCAACTTGTGGCCGACCATTTCGTCACTAATGTGAACAGGTACGTGCTGGCGACCGTTATGAACTGCAATGTTTAATCCAATCATATCAGGGATTATGATAGAACGACGAGACCAAGTTTTGATTGGTTTCTTGTCGCCCTTTTCCACTGCAGCTTCTACCTTCTTCAGCAAGTGTAGGTCAATAAAAGGACCTTTCTTGAGAGAACGTGGCATGGTGAATCCTCGCTTTTACTTGTTACGACGACGTACGATAAGTTTATCAGTACGCTTGTTACTTCGGGTTTTCTTACCTTTAGTAGGAACTCCCCAAGGTGTTACTGGATGGCGACCACCAGATGTACGACCTTCACCACCACCGTGCGGGTGATCAACTGGGTTCATGGCAACACCACGAACAGTTGGGCGAACACCACGCCAGCGATTTGCACCGGCTTTACCTAGTGAACGAAGCATGTGCTCAGAGTTACCAACCTCACCGATAGTTGCACGGCAATCAGATAAAACTTTACGCACTTCGCCTGAACGCAAACGCAAGGTAACATAAGTTCCTTCGCGAGCTAGGATTTGTGCATATGCACCAGCAGAACGTGCAATTTGAGCACCTTTGCCTGGCTTCATTTCAATCGCGTGTACTGTTGTACCTACAGGCATGTTACGCATTGGCATCGCGTTACCTGCTTTTATAGGAGCATCAGCACCAGATTTAATTGCGTCACCGACTTTGGTACCTTTCGGGGCCAAAATGTAACGACGCTCACCGTCCGCATACAAAACTAATGCAATGTTAGCGGAGCGGTTTGGATCATATTCTAAACGCTCAATTTTGGCTGGAATGCCATCTTTGTTACGTTTAAAGTCAATTACTCGATAATGATGCTTGTGACCACCACCGATATGACGAACTGTGATACGACCGTTGTTGTTACGACCACCGCTTTTGCTATTTTTTTCTAGCAATGGCGCGTGTGGTGCACCTTTATGAAGGTCAGGATTAACCACCTGAACAACATGACGACGACCAGCAGAAGTAGGTTTAGCTTTTAATAATGGCATTTCGAATCCCCTTATTCAGCTGCACCGACGAAGTCGATGTCTTGACCTTCTTTAAGCACAACATATGCTTTTTTCCAGTCGCTGCGTTTGCCGAACGCCATACCATGACGCTTAACTTTACCTTTCATATTTACAGTGCGAACGCCTTCAACTTCAACCTCGAACAGTTTCTCAACTGCCGCTTTGATTTCAGCTTTATTAGCGTCTTTAAGCACTTTAAATACAAAAGTGTTTGCTGTTTCAGCAGCCATAGTAGACTTTTCTGAAATATGAGGTGCTAGTAGCACTTTTAATAAACGTTGTTCGTTCATGCTAGAGCCTCCTCAAGTTGCTTCACTGCTTCAGCCGTCATTAGTACCTTTTCAAATGCGATAAGGCTAACGGGGTCGATGCCTTGAACGTCACGCGCGTCAACTTTGTACAGGTTTCTTGAAGCTAAGAACAAGTTCTCATCAACTTCAGCTGTTACAATTAACACGTCTTTCAGTTCTAATTCGTTTAATTTAGCCAATAGCTCTTTAGTTTTTGGTGCATCTACACCAAACTTCTCAACTACTACTAAACGATCTTGACGTACCAGCTCAGAAAGAATGCTTTTGATCGCACCGCGATACATCTTTTTATTGACTTTTTGATCATAGTCACGAGGCTTCGCAGCAAAAGCTCGACCACCACCAACCCAAATTGGGCTTCGGATGGTACCAGCGCGTGCTCGGCCAGTGCCTTTTTGACGCCATGGCTTTTTACCACCACCACGTACTTCTGATCTTGTTTTTTGTGCTTTAGTACCTTGACGAGCGCCAGCACCATAAGCAACAACTACTTGATGCACTAGAGCTTCGTTGAATTCACGACCAAAAGTGGCGTCTGATACTTCAAGAGCGCTATTTGCGTCTTTCAATGTTAATTCCATCAGTTCACTCCCAGTTACGCTTTAACAGCTGGTTTGACAATGACGTCACTACCAGTTGCGCCAGGTACGGCACCTTTGATTAATAAAAGGTTATTTTCAGCATCTACACGAACCACTTCTAAAGACTGTGTGGTGACTTGCTTGTTACCAAGCTGTCCAGCCATTTTCTTGCCTTTAAAAACTTTACCAGGTGATTGGTTTTGACCAATAGAACCTGGAGCTCTGTGAGATAATGAGTTACCGTGTGTCATACGCTGTGAACTGAAGTTCCAACGCTTTATAACACCAGCAAAACCTTTACCCTTTGATGTGCCAGCTACATCGACTTTTTTAGTGTCGTTAAAGATTTCAACAGTGATTTCACTGCCCACTTCAATATCAGCACCTTCGTCATCTGCCAGACGAAATTCCCACAAACCACGACCAGCTTCAACGCCAGCTTTAGCAAAGTGGCCTGCAGCCGCTTTGTTAACGCGATTTGCTTTCTTGGTGCCAGTGGTAACTTGTAGTGCACGATAACCGTCTGTGTCAGTTGAACGCAACTGAGTAACACGGTTAGGGGTCGCTTCGATAACAGTCACAGGGATTGACGCACCATCTTCAGTGAAGATGCGGGTCATTCCTACTTTACGACCGATAAGACCAATCGACATTGTTATTACCCTCTTCTATTAGCCCAGGCTGATTTGAACATCAACGCCCGCAGCTAAGTCTAATCTCATCAAAGCATCAACTGTTTTATCAGTTGGTTCAATGATATCTACTAAACGCTTGTGTGTGCGGATTTCGTATTGATCACGCGCATCTTTGTTTACGTGCGGAGAAACTAGCACAGTATAACGCTCTTTGCGGGTTGGTAATGGAATAGGACCACTCACCTGCGCACCTGTGCGTTTAGCTGTTTCAACGATTTCCGCAGTAGACTGATCGATCAACTTGTGATCAAACGCTTTTAAACGAATACGAATTCTTTGATTTGGCATCGATTAAGCTCCAATCGAAAGAACAAAAAAATTCATCTTTTCAAACCTCTTTATTTTAAATAAGGTGAAAAGATGTGCGTAAACCAATGGCTCCTAATCGGAACCTTGTTCATTAAAAGTGTGTTACTCAAATTAGCCGTCTTAATTGCCGATTTAAGTGATAAGAGCTAAAGAAGCGGAAGCTAATTGACCTAGCGCCTTATCCACTTTGTCATAACAAAAACAACAAGCATTATTTCAATAAAACTTGCTACACTTGTTAGAGGGCGCGAATTATACATACATTCCCAGCAACCGCAAGTTTAATTTGAATAAAAACTCATCAAAAATAACCGTATACAAGGTACAGTGGTTTCAAAATAATTTTCTAGGTAGCCTTTTATTATTGATTTAGCTTTTTTAATTTTTGCCGATAACCTAGTGAGAGATTGACATTTATATTAATATCAAACGCTTACGTTCACTTATAGGATTTTATGCTAGATATGTTAGATAGCACTAATCACGCTTCCCTGCTTTCCACTTTAAAAGTTCGTCTGGCAGAGTTTCCAAATCTTATGGCAGCTTATCAGCAGTTAGAACCCGTAATTTTGAAAGCATTTGGCGCACAACGCATGTCTTTGTTCCAACGTAGAGCGCAACAACAAGATCTGGTTGCTCGTTTTAAAACGGGTAAGGAAACTCGCGAAATTAAAGTTCCAATTAGCCCACAATCTATTGCTGGCTACGTTGCGATGTCTCAACAAGCGTTAATAATAAATGACCCATACGACGATAATGCACTCAAAGATATTCATATTCGACTGAGATTTGATAAAAAATTCGACACTAAAAGTCAGTTCAAAACCCAAAACGTTCTATGTATCCCTGTAATGAACGCCGGTGTGTTGATGGGTGTAATGCAAATCATCAACAAGGCTGAAGTAGGATTTACACAGTCAGATTTAGCATTGGGCACTGAAATAGCGGATATGCTAGGTGACAAATTCAGATATGAACTAGGTGGCACTACCAACCCGTTCGACTATCTGGTGCACAGAGGAATAACGACTCAAAAAGTAATTGACGAGATTGCCCAAAGCGGCGAAATGAAAACCAGTGTTCAGCGTTTGGTCTCAGAACAAAGAATCAATGAAGACGATATCGGAAATGCCATAGCAGTGCATTTTCAAGTTCCATATATCAAGTATTTACCCGATACTTATCATCTTTTCCACACCGATTCTAAGCTGAACTCATCTTACTTGAAGCGCAACCACATTGCAGTTATTGCAGACGTTAGAGAAAATCCTATCGTTTTGATGGCGGAGCCAAATAATGCCTCCCTATTAATGGAAATGGAGAGCGCTTTAGGCATTGAAAGTTATGAAATAGCCGTAGCCCTACCCAATCAAATTCTTCAATACCTTGGAGAAAATAGTGGTGGTGCGACACCAGGCGAGTTAGACGAAATCTTAGATGAAATAGGAACATCGGCGGAAGAAAATGAAGAAAGCACGGACGATTTGGCAGAAGATGCGCCTGCTGTTGTGCGGTTGGTTAGTCGCATCTTGCACGATGCAAAGCGCCTGAATGCTTCAGACATTCATATTGATCCGGAAAAAGGCGCACCGACTCGAGTTCGCATGCGGGTAGACGGCGTCGTACAAGACATCAACCAAGTACCTGCCTCTCACCACCATGCGGTTATTGCTCGTATCAAAATTATGTCTGGATTAAACATAGCTGAAAAACGCATTCCTCAAGACGGAAAACTTGCATTCAAATCATCCGGACAATCTGTAGAAGTGCGTGTTGCGACAATACCAACCGTTGCGGGAGAAGGTGTGGTGATGCGTATCCTCGCGACAGGCGGAGCAATGCCAATCGAGAAAATGAATTTGGCACCGCGCAATCTTGCTATGCTTGAAGAAATGATCAAGAAGCCACACGGCATTTTATTGGTTGTTGGACCTACCGGTTCGGGCAAAACTACCACGCTTCATGCAGTATTAGGATATTTGAACACGCCAGATAAAAAAATATGGACCGCTGAAGATCCTGTCGAAATAACCCAACCAGGCCTGCAGCAAGTTCAAGTAGTACAAAAAATAGGGTTTACATTTGCAAACGCGCTTAGAGCGTTTTTGAGGGCAGATCCAGACATCATTTTAATTGGTGAGATGCGCGATAAAGAAACTGCACATGCAGGTATCGAAGCGTCTTTAACCGGTCACTTAGTATTGTCAACTCTGCACACAAACTCAGCCCCAGAAACCATTACTCGTTTATTAGACTTGGGCCTCGACCCAGTCAATTTCTCAGATGCTTGCGTCGGAATATTAGCCCAAAGGTTAATAAGAACGCTTTGCCCGAAATGCAAAGAACCATATGAAGCCACTGAAAAAGAAAAAGCATTTATATTAAGACAATATGGCGAAGAGCACATTGCCGAACTCGGTTTAGAGGAAAATTACAAACTACATCGTGCGGTAGGCTGCGAGGCATGCGGTGATACAGGATATAAAGGAAGAACAGGAGTTCACGAATTACTGACTATGACCAATGACCTACGCGCAATAATTTACAATGAATCATCTGTGCATAAAATGAAAGAGCAAGCCTTGGAAGATGGTATGCGCACTCTAATACAGGATGCCATTTTCAAAGTCGTGAAAGGTGATACTGATTTGAAGCAAATGCAAGTTATTAGCGGGCAGAGTTCATAGCGTATTGCAAAGGGCAACATAATGAAGCCCTCGCTTTGGGGTTAACTCAACATTAATTAGCATCCTGCATATAATCTCGCAAGATTTTGTACTGATGTATTAAGGCAGCGTGTTTGTCTGTAACCACCTCGGGATAACCAAAAGGCGCCGGCATCGCAACAACTTGATAGCCTCCATTTACTTGGTCTATATCTTCTTTATTTAGCACTTTTATCGATGAATTCATGATAACTTTCCTTAGTTTAATTTGAATAAGTTGACCTCGTCCATGAGGTTGTATAACCAGTCCTTGGTAAACTGCTGCGGTATCAGCAGTCAGTAAAATAATATATGTTTAGCGCGTGGAGGTATACTGATCTTATGCAGTGAATTATGTTAACAGAGTAAGAGTTCAGGCCTGCTCAAATCAGTTGTATTTAGTCCTCAAATTCGATGGTGGAAAGCCAAACTTTCTTTTAAAACACTTCGTAAAATATGAGGCAGAGTTAAAACCTACATTATAAGCTACGTTGGATATGGACTCTCCATTATCTAACATTTGATACGCTTTATTCAGACGGTAATTTTTAATGATTAGATTAAAGTTTGAGCCATAGTGATATGACAATCTTCTAGATAAAGTTTTCTCGGAAATTGCCAACTTACTCGCGGCAACAGAGCGCTTGAAATTTTGATTTTGGAAGTTTTCTAATAATATCCGCTTAAATTTTTCCATAAACAAAGAATTAGAATCATTAATAATAAAATCTTGGTCGAAAGCCTGCGAATAATATTGGTTGGCTGGACAGGACACAACCGATTTTGATGGAGCTGAGATGTCTATATTAGCCATTGATTTTGACTTAACTTTCGTCGCGACTAGCGGAAGAGTGATTAAAGAGACATTGTAAAAGTTATTGGCGGATTTAATCTCAAGCATCCCACCTAAACACATAAGCACGTGTAAGACATTGATATGGTTTTGGATCGCTTGCTCATTAGGATCTGATATATCGACTAATGATCCGAAATGCTCTTTAGCAGCGGTAATTTTAGCACTCATTGCGATTGACATACTAACGCCGCTATCAGAAATTGCGATGAAGCAGTTTTGATGATCAAAATTGATACTCACACTTATTTGTTTTTGTTTGGTCTTTTGACGATTGAATCCGTCAGTGTATAAAAACATTAATATTTGATTTAATTGCGACGATGAAATTCCTACTAATTGTGCGTTATTGTTGGAATGAGTAACGTGCACCGCATGCCTGGAATGATACCTTTGTACATACTCGCTTGTTATTGTCGCAATGTCGACGGGATTACAACTCACGCAATTGTTTATCAGTGGACCTGATCGGTCGCGACAATTTACGTTTTGTTGTTGGGTAAAGCTAGTTGCGGGATAATAATTGAGAGTTTTATCTACACTAGCTAAATTACCTGTAGATACCCTCGTGATCGGAGTTAACCCGATTTTTTTTGTATTAGTTTTGCTCTTTTGTTTCCAAAACGCCAAAACGTCAAATGATAGTAACTTATGGACATTACCTGCGAATTTTTTCGGCCTCTCTATGACCCAATGATTGAGCGAACTTACCTTTAAAAAAGGCTTTGCTCTTGAAAAGAAACGCTCACTGAGCAAATTTTGTCTACCTTGTGAATACTTCATTAAACTTCCTGTTTCAAGACCATGATAGAAATTAACTGTTTAATTACTTAACCCCATTTAAGCGCAATGTTCTGAAAAATGAACCTTGCATTTAATTGGTATCAACTTGCCAACGTCTTCAAAAAAGACTGCTTTATTTTATTTTTGGTGGATTTTTGCGCAATAAGATTAAAGTATCAGCAATCTCTAAGTATAGGAGATGCCCAACTTTATTTATTGGTATTGCTATTTAGGTATGAAAGAAAGACACTTTACATATTCTTCAGATTGCTCGGATTGAGCATAGAGCCAAGCTTGCATATTGGCGTTATGGGCGGCCTTAATGTCGTAATGATAATCCCCGATATAAGCAATATTACGTCGTTCGATGTTCCAATCTTGGGCAATTATATTTAGTGCGGTAGGGTCTGGTTTTGGAGGAGCGTCTTCCCGGGTTAAGACAAAATCAATTGGGATGTTGTTATTCGCAATTTTAATTTTGGTCGCATCTAAACAATTTCTAGTGACGATAGCTAGAGGCAATTCGTTAGAAAGCGCCTGATTGACAAAGTTCGAAGCGCCCGGAAGCCATTTTGATGTGCGTGCATCATCCAGTTCATGTTGATAAACAATTTGACGGGCTTGGCTTGCTTCTTTATGCGGCAAACACTCAATAAACGTTAAAATATCGTGATTTTCAGGACAACCAATGTGTTTTTTCATACCAACAAAATCGAGCTGTGATTTCACCAAGGTATCGTCTAAATCAAAAATTATTCCCTGCACATTATTAAATGAAAACGCCATTTGGTGTAAGCCCTACATAAAATGGTTCAGAAATTAATCTGAAGAAGCCAAAGACAATTGAGCTCAATACGTTTTATTCTTAAATTGGACTACAAATAATGTCAATCTTATGATGATCAAATTAACAACGCCTGATTGGCTTCAAGGGTACCCGACTTCAATAGTAAGCAACTTCGTCATATCTGAGATAATTTTTATTTAATCCATCGATATAGTTAGTTCAAACCACTAAAGGCCATTGAGAAACATCACTGCTTTTTGCGAGATAAGATCATAGAAATTACTTTCATATTTAACCCCAACGAAACAAGCGTTAAAAAACTGAACAAAGGTATTAGCACTGCTTTGTTAACAGGGTAGAAAAATGAGCCTGCAGCTACTAACACTAGTATAGAACTGAAAATCATCATGTAAGTAAAGTAATTTTCAAGGCTAGGTCTACCTTGAATATAAAGACTGATCATAAAAATTTACACCTTATTTTACCAATGGTTTAAATATCGGCCATACTCTATATTTCTAGAATCGAATAATGATGAATTTCGCGATTTTTCAAAGCCGGATATAAGTGTCACGGCTTACCAAACTTATGTTTATTTATACAGTATAAAGTAGTATTATTTAACTTGAGTAGGGGACAATGGTAATATAAGTTATCTGGCCCTTGTGAATGATCAACACAGTTGGAGAACTATAATGGCGGTAATCACCCAATATGTAGTGCAGCATAAAGGAGTCGATAAATTGGTAACCACAGATAAAAAAGAAGCCGATCAATACGATAAAATGCTGGCAGTCGCTGATAACCTTTCCGAATACATAAACGCCAAAGGCATTGAATTGAACGAAGATGTAGCTGAAGAACTGAGTATTTTACTGGCAAAAAACAAAGACTCGGTGGCAAAATTGCTAAAAGGCACTGATGCCAGCGATGTACTTGAAAAAGAAAATGCAGAAATAATTGAATTGAAAAAAGCCTAGACTTTAAATATTCCGCTCCATTTATGTGAATCAGATGATTGAACCTAAAAACACCAATAGAGTGAGGTTGGTTTGAAATTTAAGCTTTGCTCGGTTTAAGCTTTGCTCGGTTTAAGATTTGCTGATTTGAGAACAGATAGTTAGATACCAACTTACATCCTTACGATATCTAAGCATGGATGCACTTCTTAATGCCGTTAGTGTTAAAATAGTAACAATGCCAGATTAGAAATTCTTACCTTACGATTACAGTCCGTGACTAAAAACTTGCTATTGTTTCGCATCCGACTCTTTATTTAACTCACTTCTTAAATCGCTCATCTCTTGTTTTAATGATTGCATTTGTTCGAGCAACTGTTGTTGAATCGCTTTTTCTTGGTCGAGCATTTCTTTATTTTCTTCATCGTGCATGGTTTGAACAGCATTCACGATCACTGCAATAAATAGATTAAGCATTATAAAAGTGGCTGTTAAAATAAAAGGAATAAAAAAGGCCCAAGCATAAGGAAATTCCTCCATTACAGGCCGAGCTATGCCCATCGACCAACTCTCCAACGTCATGATTTGGAAAAGCGTGTATAAAGAGGCGGCCAGAGTTCCAAACCATTCAGGGAAAGCCTCTGAAAATAATTTTGTCGCCATTACTGCGGCAACATAGTAAACCAAGCTCAATACCAAGGCTATAGATAGCATCCCGTTGAGAGACTGAATCAACGCACCTACTATTTTTTTCATTGAAGGCACAAAGCTTAAAACTCTTAATACCCTGAGCACTCGTAACGCTCTTAAAACCGAAAATTGGCCACTTGCGGGAACAAGGGCTATGCCTACAACGATGAAATCAAAAACGTTCCAGCCCTGTTTGAAAAAAGCCAACCTGTGTACAAAGAGTCGGATACTTATTTCGACCACAAATATGCCTAAAATAATTCTATCAGCAGCGATAAGATATTGACCAACTGCGGCCATAATATTCTTATCAGTTTCTAACCCCAGTATGACGGCATTGGCTAGTATAAGCCCTAACAGTATTCTTTGTACTACAGGATGTTCGATAAATAAATGAGCTCGCTGCCGTATTGAACCGTCTGCGCCAAACGATCGACTGGTCATTTTTTACCTCAATATGAATAAATAGAAGAGTTAATAAATTTTATTTAATGACTAATATACTGCCGCTTATAGATAATTAAATAATTAACTAAAGCAACAGTGCAAAAAAATGAGCCAATAAATAAGATGCTCAAATAAATAACATGAGTAAATCTCAGCTATATACGCGATTTGGGTGATGAATGTAAAGAGTTAAGCAGTTCCACCAACTGTCATCTGATCTATTTTCAAGGTCGGCTGACCCACACCAACAGGCACTGACTGCCCATCTTTACCACACACGCCAACACCTGCGTCTAAACTCAAATCGTTACCTATCATGGATATTTTTTGCATTGACTCAGGGCCATTGCCAATTAAAGTGGCGCCTTTAATAGGATTGGTAATTTTTCCGTTTTCTATTAAGTAGGCTTCACTGGTGGAAAACACGAATTTACCCGACGTAATATCGACTTGTCCACCACCGAAATTGGGCGCGTAGATACCTTTTTCGACGCTTTGTATTATCTGCTCTGGGGTATGCTCTCCCGGTAACATGTAAGTATTTGTCATTCTTGGCATCGGAAGATGGGCGTAAGACTCACGCCTGCCATTGCCAGTTGCTTTCACTCCCATCAGATTAGCGTTTTGTTTATCTTGCATATATCCCTTCAAAATACCGTCTTCAATTAGGACGTTGTACTGTGTAGGAGTACCTTCATCGTCTACAGAAAGCGAGCCTCTTCTATTTTCAATGGTTCCATCGTCGACTACTGTCACACCTCTTGCAGCAACTTGCTCATTCACACGCCCACTGAACGTACTTGACCCTTTACGATTAAAATCACCTTCAAGCCCATGACCTACTGCTTCGTGCAACAGAACTCCCGGCCAGCCTGAGCCTAGTACAACTTCCATACTGCCAGCAGGTGCTGGGATGGCCATAAGATTTACTCTCGCCATGTGAATGGCCTGGTCAGCTATAGCTTTAAACCGTGGTACACCGTTACTCACGTCGTGTAAAAAGTACTCGTAAGTGGTTCGACCGCCACCGCCAGCACTCCCTCTTTCACGCTTACCTTCTTTTTCAAGCAGCACAGAACAGTTTAGCCTAATTAGCGGTCTAATATCAGTTGCAAGTGTGCCATCTGTGGCGGCTATTAATACTTCTTCGTACACGCCTGAAAGGCTTACACTCACTTGGCTTGCCTCTGGCGCTTTGGAGCGAATATAGTTATCTGTTGCTCTTAGTAGTTCTACTTTGTCGGCGTCCGACATACTTAAAAGAGGATTTCCCGTAGTATAAAGTTCTTTATTCTGAAAGGGTTTAAAAGCCTTGATTTTTTGCTTCCCACCTTCGTTGGCGATGGTTTTAGCGGCATGACAGGCCTGTGTTAATGTACTTAAACTTATGTCATCAGAATAAGCAAAGCCTGCCTTTTCCCCAGATAATGCTCTAACTCCTACTCCTTTCTCAAGGTTATAGCTTCCGTTTTTAATTATTCCATCTTCTAACACCCAGCTCTCATGCTGAGATAATTGAAAATAAAGGTCTGCAAAGTCGTTATTATTTAACAAAATCAATTCAAGTAAACTTTGCAGGTCTTGTTCGTTAAGGCCAGATTGAGTTAATAAATTGTTTACAACATTAGGATTCAAGTTCATATCTCGCTTTTTTGTGTGAAGAGATTGGCATTTTAGCTCGTATAGATTCGAGCTGCGCTAAGTCAAACGTGGCAGCAGCAAATCCTATTTCATTTTCAATGCAATCTAAGCATTCGCCCCAAGGAGAATAAATACAACTATTTCCAAAGGTTTCGCGTTTGTCGGCGTGTTTTCCAACTTGGTTAGATGCTACTACAAATGACTGAGTTTCGATACTTCTAGCTTGTAATAAAGCATGCCAATGAGCTTTGCCAGTTACTTTTGTAAATGCGCTAGGCACTACAAAAATATGCGGAGCTAGTCCAGAATGAGTGAAATTCGAATAGGCTGAAAACATATCTGGAAATCGCAAATCGTAACAAACAGTTTGCGCAATATCCAAATTATCGATCTGGAATAACGATAAAAATTCACCTGGAATGGTCGAATTAGATTCTTTATATGATTTTGTATTATCGTCAACCTCAACGTCAAATAAATGAATCTTATTGTAATGGGTTATGCATCTCCCATTAGGGTCAAACACCAAACTACAAGCAGAATAGCGGCTTGTTTCTTCGTTATTTGGAAACAAAATAGGGGTTGTTCCAGCGACTACATAACATTGAAACTTTTTCGCAATCCGTTGATAAGTATTTTGAATAAACCCGTCTCCAAAGGTTTCAGCTGCATCCAACATCGATTTGCTGCCCACTCCAAATATACTCGCGCACTCTGGTAATACAATTAATGTATGTCGTTTTTCGACCTTATCTTGTTTTTTTAAAGAATGAAAAGCCAGTTCTACCTGTTTTTCAATTTGCTCTAAATTTTGCTCTACACAGTTCTGAGTGCATATTTGAATACTAATCAGATTTAGCATCTTTCACCTCCAAGTCAATTAAATCATCCTTTGTAGGTGGTTTAAATAAACTATCGCTCTCGCTTTCTACTGGAACCTGTCGCCTGGTTGGTAATTCTACCTCAGTGCTTTCTCTTCCCGTTTCAATTAAAATCGGTTCGTCTATTGTACCTGTCACTGAGTAATTTACGTTTGAAATCACTTTTGCAGAAGTCAGTACCTGATCTATGGCTAAAGCAGCTAACGCTGAAGGCGGACTGACCGTAAAAAAGTAGACAAGCACAGGTAAATTACCTGTTACATTGGGCGTAAAACTTACATTATAGTTTAAATCATTGTTTTCAAGGTCAGTAAAACCATAAATCTCAATTTCTCCTGCTGCACCATCTATTTTAGTATCTCTAGTGTCCGCTTTACCCTGCGTAATTTGAACTGAACCAGACATGTTATCGTAAAAGAACCCCTTGGCAAAAACATCCCTAAAGTCCAGTGACAATTTTCGCACTAACGAGTTAAGGCTTAACAATGTGAACAAACGAGACCCTTTGTCACTTACATCGCTCAAATAACCATCTGATAATTGCCAATCTATTTCACCGTCAAGATTTGAGAAAGCCGCATCAAATGGCGAATCTTTCCATGTTAATGCGAAATTCATGTCCGCACTGCTGTCTTGGATCCCATTTGGAGTGCCTAAGTCAGCTAAAAATCGACCGAAATCAGAGCTATCTAAGCTACCCGCGATAAAAGAATAATGATCTTGATTCCTTTTATACCATTGTCCTGTACTCTTTATACGTCCAAATTCATTTTCAACAAGAAGCCTGGTCAGTTCCAAGCCATCATTGTTAGGTTGTGCCTCTAATGATATTCTGCCTAGTGATCTGTCGTTAAATTCACACGACTTGCAGGTTATACTGACGTTCGGTAAATTTTGTGGATCAAGGTTACTAAAGTAGTTTGATTTGGCTGACACCAACTCTTCAGAAAAAAGGTCATTCGCGACATTTTGGTTTGATTTACCCTCGCTTGATTTGAATTTAATGTATTCAAAATTTGCTACGATTCCTTTGCTGTACCATTGATCAAACAGAGTAAGATTGCCTCTAGCTTCGTTTGAATCAACATCAATATCCCATTGACGATCCAATCGCCTAACTGTGACGTCAACATCATTAATGACTTGTTCTGCAAACACAAGACGTTGCGTATCGATAAATATTCGTTGGGGTAAACCAAGAAAGCTTGCACCTCCTTTTTGCTCTGATGAAGCGATTGTGTTGATAAAATCAAACCACTTTACACCATCAACCGAGTCAAAAGTTCCACTGATCGAAAAACCAACGCCGCGAGTTTCAAATTCTGTTGGCCCAAGCGCTAAATGTGCGCGATTAAAACGCTTTTCTTTATGTGCTAATGCACCGTCAAAATAAGCGATGTCTCCTAAACTAATATCAATACGAGATGCGGTATTATCGCCCGAAGCGAGAAGTTCAAAATCAAGAACAGTGTCACTATCTTTTGCAAAGGGGGCAGGCAAGTTCAAAGCCAAGTTTTTTAAATCACTTGTAACGGCGCCCTCATAAAGAAAACTATTTTTATTAAACTTCATTGTCAGATCTAAGGCAAGATTTGCGTCACCCGATGAATATTTAGAAAAGTCCCCACCCAACTTGTCAGCGATAAATGCGCTGTCCCACTTACCTTCGGCGTCTATGTCTACAATATAATCGTCTTGTTGCATACCTTGAGCATTAATTTCAAGCGGTTGCCCCCAGAGATTGGCTCTAAAATCGGATAGCTGTATGTTCTGATTGTCGAAACTCACTGCGCCCTTAGCATCTGTTAAAGTCAAATCAACAGAAGGTAAATAAAAAGTTGGGGCATCCACGAAGACTTTTCCTAGAGCACTGACTTTGGCGCCAGACCTTAGAGGGATTTCCAAACGAAGGTTAGCTAACAAATCGCCACTTATTATCAGTTGATTGGCTAATAAATTTCCTAGTGAATTGGCCAATGCACTGCCTTGCATCAATTCGGTCAGTTGGGCACTGCTGGCTTCGCCATCGGCAGTGATGGTCAATTGGGCGTTATTTTTTAACTCTGGGATATCTGCTTGTATATTCTTTAGCTGAATATCTCCTAAGCTACCTTGTGATGCCTGCATTAAGAGACGCTTGTTCTCAAATAGCAGTTCAATGTCCATTTTGCTGAGCATTGGCCATTGTTCCGAAAATAAAAAGTCCCCATTTTCTATCGACACTCGACTTTGAAAAACACCGGCATTGTCGTTAAAAGGAAACGCATCTAACAAACCATGATACAAGATCTCTGAACTTGCAATGTCGCCTTTTCCATTAAATGCTCGGCTTAAAAACTTCTTTGTATTAGGGCCCATTAAGCGGTTAGGTAAAAACTTGGGTACTTGATTGAGTTTTATTGGGTCTGTGCTTGAAGTTAAAGACAGAAATTTTTGCTCAAAGTTATATTCAGCGTCGAGTGATAATTGTATCTCATCGCTTACTAACGAGGCCTTTTCAATTTCAAAGACGTTCGATTTCAAATCAATAAATATTGGGACATTTAGACTCTTTATTGGTAGGTTTCGATCTAAAAATGTGGTCAAGCTTAGGGTAGAATCATGACTAGTAAAGGCTAATTTACCCAGATTATTATGCCAATAAAGGTCAAATGACGCGTTATCTATTCCAACGATAGTATCAAACTCCATCCAAGACAAATTATCTATCTTTGCCAAGATATTGGTACCTGATTCATCGAATATCATCGCTAGGTCGTTTAACTGAGCATTCAAATCAATTAAAGCCAATTTGTCAGATAGCTCTAATGAGTAGAGTCCACTTAAAGGACGTAAAGATTTCAAGGAAACAGGTTCTGCTAACCTCATGGATAACCCATCTTCAGAACTATACTGTCCATTAAAATCCGCCGTAAATTCTCTACCTTCTGTTTTTATCGTGGTATCTACCACGGAAAATTGCCATATATCCTCAGTATTAACTGCGGCGAAATTTGCGGAAACTTTATTCTCAAAGTCCGTTTGCATATTCCAAGTAAAAGTCGAAGGAAGTAATTGACCATCTATTCTTTTAACCACGCCATCAGTGATGGCGCTCCACACTTTCAAGTTGCCTTTAGACGAAATTAATTGAGTATTTAAACCGGTAAATTGATTAATCCAGCTCGATAAATCTACGTCTACGGCCTGAGCGTAAAACGTGCCATTATAGCTTGATACATCACCATAAAGATCTAATATAAAGCTCGCTTGACTACTTTTTACACTTTCTAAACTAAACTCGCCTACGCCTTGATGTCGATTCAACCGATTCAACCAAGTTAGACGCCTTATATTAATCACATCGCTTGTTGTTCCCGAGACTAGATTGAGTTGACTATCAGCTACAATAAAGTTGGTTAACTGCTCTAAAAATATGCTTTCCAGAGCATCCATAATTGGAAACTCACCGCTTCCGGTTTGGAATTGGGTAAGGTCTGCTTCAAGTTTTAGATTGTTTAATACAACTTGGTCACTTTGAAATGACATTGAGGTCAAAGAAGGCCAGAACTCTACTTCTAAGAACACCTCTCCAACATATAGATCAATGGGCGAGTTATTCCCTTTTTTGATATTCACGCCTCGTAATATCAAAGCAGGGCCATCTGATTTCCAGCTGGCCGACAACTCATTAATGTCCAAGTCAATTTCATATTGGTTGGCAATATATTGCTCGAGTTTGTCTTTATGATCATTAAAATAAGGTAATGAATACCTCAGCAGGCTCATAATTAAGGCGAATAAAACCAGCAAAGTCGCAACGGTCATCCACAGTGTTTTGACCACAAAAGTAGCAACTCGTGTAAACAACGATGGCGGATTAATTGTTGCAGTCATTCACTCTTATTCTGAAATTTAAACGAAGGTGTGGGCCTTGTGCCAGCGCGTAGCCACCGTAAACTGTATTAAAATATCAAGAAAAGTAAAGTATGTGAAAATAACCAATGTTACATCATGACAACGTCGAATTTGTCTTGATGATAAAGTGGCTCTATTAGAACTTTTATTTGTTTTTCTACAAACACTTCTACCTCGGCCAACATATGTGATTCTTCACCTAACAAAGCATCGCATACCACTGATGAAGCATAAACCACGAACTTGTCTGCGTTGTACGCTTTATTCACTCTCACTATTTCTCTGGTAATTTCAAAACATATTGTTTCAACTGTTTTGATGCTGCCTCGCCCCTTGCATACAGGGCATTCACCACATAATAGGTGTTCTAAAGACTCCCTTGTACGTTTTCTGGTCATTTCAATGAGGCCAAGAGCAGTAAAACCATGAATATTGGACTTGGCTCTGTCTTTAGACATATTCACTTCTAACGCATGTAAGACCCTGCGTTTATGATCAAGTTCAGTCATGTCAATAAAGTCAATTAAAATCATTCCGCCAAGATTTCGTAACCTTAATTGCCTCGCTATTGCAGAAGTAGCTTCGATGTTGGTATTAAATATAGTTTCTTCTAAGTTCCTATGGCCAACAAAAGCCCCCGTATTGATGTCGATGGTCGTTAAAGCTTCTGTCTGATCGATAATTAGATATCCGCCGGATTTGAGATCGACTCTTCTTCCAAGCGCGCGTTGAAGTTCGTTTTCAACGTCATAAAGATCGAAAATTGGTAAGTCGCCCTTGTAGTACTCTAATCTATCGCTCAGTTCTGGAACATATTCTTTAGTAAAACTGGTTAACTCCTGATATGTTAAATTTGAATCAATACGAACTCTGTCAATCTGAGTTCCGACAAAATCTCTAAGAACGCGCCTTGCAACGGGCAAATCTTCGTATAAAACCTGTATTTTCTTGCCTTTATTGCGAGACTGGATTTTTTCCCATAAACGTCTTAGGAATGTGGCATCTTGAATTAATTCTTGCTCACTGACACCTTCGGCAGCAGTGCGAAGAATATAACCGCCAGTGTCACTACAAAGCACAGAAACAATGGATTTAAGCCTTTCTCTTTCAGATTCTTCTTCAATTTTTTGCGAAATACCCACATGCGTGACCGATGGCATAAAGACTAAATATCGAGACGGTAAGGTAATGTCTGTGGTTAGCCGAGCCCCCTTTGTTCCGATAGGATCCTTCACCACCTGAACGACAATACTTTGCCCTTCCCTAACGAGTTCTCTAATGTCTTTTTTTTCAAAACTTGATGACTTCAGTTCTTCGGCTAACTCATCGTAAACTGCAATGTCTGAGGCATGCAAAAAGGCCGCTTTATCAAGACCAATGTCAACAAAGGCTGCCTGCATACCAGGAAGAACACGACTCACTTTGCCTTTGTAGATATTTCCAACAAGACCTTTTTTAGTATGGCGTTCAATGTGAATTTCTTGCAGTATGCCATTTTCAATCAAGGCAACCCTTGATTCAGATGGCGTAACATTAATTAGTAGCTCTGCTCCGCTCATAATCTACTTCCCATGGCTCGTTCTAAAAGCTGTTTGGTTTCATGCAAAGGCAAACCAACCACCGCGCTAACACTACCATTAATACTAATAACAAATTTGCCGCCGATACCCTGTATGGCATACCCACCCGCTTTGTCGGCAGGCTCACCTGTGAGCCAATAGTCAGACGCTTGTCGCTCTGTAACATTACACATAGTTACTTTAGTCACAACAACCGTCTCATATCGTTTATCGTCAAATAGAACACATACCCCGGTAAATACTTCATGTGTCGAACCACTCAGTAGCTGCATCATGGATAAAAAATCTGAGTAGTCTTTAGGCTTGCCAAGTATTTTGCCACTTGAGGCTATTACAGTATCAGAGCCAATGATTAACTTACCTGGATATTTATAAAGCACGGCACGTGCTTTGGCAAAAGAGAGTCTCGCCACCAGAGACTCTGGTGATTCGTTGGTAGAAGGCGTTTCATCAACGTCTGCAGGACATTGAATAAAGTCGTTAATCACATTTTGTAATAACTGCTTGCGTCTTGGCGAAGCTGAGGCCAATACAATATTTGATCGCATAAATACTCAAGTAACGTTTAAGTTGCGCCTAAATTTACGTAATAACCAAAACAGCCAAGGCCATAATATTACTGAGGAAACGGCTGGCCATAAAAATATCCAACTGAATTCAATACCCGTAATCCAATACTGTAACCAATATACAGTAATGTGATACAAAGACGAAAGTACTAACACCATCAACGCCTGTTGCAGTAATGAATAGTTTCTTATTCTTTGGTAATTCGCACACACTAAATAGATAGGTACTGCCAACGCGAAACTGTGAACGCCCAATGATGTGCCATATAATAAATCTAAAATTACCCCACTTAAACCGGCAACGCCAACACTCACACGATTTGGCAAGGCCATAGCCCAATAGATCATGATAAGTAAAAGCCAATCTGGACGGTATGGGTCAATAGGAGGCGGCATAGGGATAATTTGAAGAACTATGCCTATTCCGATGCAAATGTAAATAAATGAACGGTTAGTTTGATTCGCCATTTACTGTCCCTAGTTGTATCTCATCTCGACCAATGGCTTCTTCTGGCGCGGAATCCTCAGGCCACAGTAATAACAAAAACTTAAGCCTATCCAGTTGCGCGGATGGGGTCGCTGTTACTTTAGCAAATGGCTTGCTCTCATCGCGTATAATAGTTTTAATCTTAGCTACTGGATACCCTTCAGGAAACACTTTTCCCAATCCAGAAGATACCAGTACATCACCCTCTTGCAAATCTGCGCTGTGAGGTACGTGTTCAAGGGCCAATTCATTTAGAGCGCCGGTCCCACTCACTACCAGCCGCACATTGTTTCTAGCGACTCGCACCGGTATCGCGTGGGTAATATCGGAAATTAGCAGCACACGGCTATTGGTTGTGCTGACTTCTACAATCTGCCCAACAATCCCTGTATCGTCTAGAACAGATTGGCCCTCATAAACGTCGTGTATTGTACCTTTATTGATTACTATTTGATGACTGTACGGGTTATTATCAACGGCCATCAGCTCAGCTATCATTCTGTACATGTCGTCTCGAACAGGGGTATCTAACAACCGTCTCAAGTTTGCATTTTCTTGTTCAAGCACAATGAATCTCTGCAGTTGCTCACTCATTAAGGTGATCTGATTGGTCAAACGTTCGTTTTCTTCAAGCAATGACTGCCTCGATGTAAATCTAGAAGCGCTCCAGTCAAGCACTTCTCCTGGCAAATCAGCAATATATTGTAAAGGGCTTACAAGTGATGTGAGGTAGGTTCTAAGTGTCGAAATGTTTTCAACTTTGGTATCAATAAACATGGCGCAGACTGACAAAAATAACACCAAACACAGTCTGGTAAATAATGTTGGTCCACGCGCAAATACCTCATTCATAGCAATAAGGCTTGTTATTCGTAGCTAAACAGGTCGCCACCGTGCAGGTCAATCATATCGAATGCTTTACCACCACCACGTGCTACGCATGTTAGTGGGTCGTCAGCAATAACCACTGGGATGCCTGTTTCTTCCATTAATAATCTGTCGAGATCTTTAAGCAACGCACCGCCGCCAGTTAGCACCATACCACGTTCAGAAATGTCTGAAGCTAGTTCTGGTGGAGATTGCTCAAGTGCAACCATAACCGCACTCACAATACCAGATAGAGGTTCTTGAAGAGCCTCTAATATCTCGTTACTGTTGAGTGTAAAGCCTCGTGGAACACCTTCGGCTAGGTTTCTGCCGCGTACTTCTATCTCTTTGACCTCTTCTCCAGGATATGCTGCGCCTATTTCGTGTTTGATTCGCTCGGCAGTTGCTTCACCTATCAAAGAACCAAAATTACGACGAATGTAATTAATAATGGCTTCATCGAATTTATCTCCACCAATTCTTACTGATGAAGAATACACCACACCGTTTAATGAAATAATCGCAACTTCGGTTGTACCGCCACCAATATCAACCACCATTGAACCGGTGGCTTCAGACACTGGCAAACCAGAACCAATAGCAGCGGCCATGGGCTCATCAATTAGATAAACTTCTCTAGCGCCTGCACCCAGGGCAGATTCACGAATAGCTCGTCGTTCTACCTGCGTAGAACCACACGGCACGCATACTAGAACACGCGGAGACGGCCTTAAAAAATTGTTGTCGTGGACTTGCTTTATAAAGTGTTGAAGCATTTTTTCGGTAACGTAGAAATCTGCGATAACGCCATCTTTCATCGGCCGGATCGCTTTTATATTGCCCGGTGTTCTACCCAGCATTTGCTTTGCTTCATGTCCAACCGCAGCAACACTTTTGGGCCCTCCTGCTCGCTCTTGTCGAATAGCGACCACCGAAGGCTCGTTGAGTACAATGCCATTATCTTTCACGTATATGAGTGTATTAGCGGTACCGAGGTCGATAGATAGGTCGTTAGAGAACATACCTCGAAGCTTTTTGAACATGGAATGCCTTTATAATTCTAAAGTTGATTAATTTAGCGTAGTGTAACGCAAGTTGTCACTTTGCGGTAGGTACTAACTTGGTATTTTTTTAAATCAAAACGCCCTGTGTACGTGTTTGGGCCAAAACTTATTAAGCCTTGTTAAATTCCATTAGTGTTGATTTGAGCTGATTTAATTCTGGCTCAATATCGTCTAAAAGTTGATTTAGTTTTTCAAATGAGTATTGGTTAGCGCATGTTTCTAACTCGAATAAAATGCTGTATAACTTATTTGCGCCTATGTCAGCACAGTTACCTTTCAATGCATGTGCAGTCTGCCGTGTTAGCTCCCTGTCTTTTGCTTCAACCGCATGTTTTATTTCGGAAAATTTTGCATCACAATTTTTCAAAAACAGTGTAACAAGCTCCTTTAACAACCCCTCTTGATTACCTAACCTTGCAATGGCTTCGCCTCTGTTCCAATGAACAGAGGAACTTACCTCTTTTGCTTGTTCCAGCTCGACGGCGTTTGTTTGCATGTTAGAGCTGCTCACTTTAACACTTAAATATTGATGTATTACTTTTATGAGGTGTTGTTTTTCAATCGGCTTAACTAAATATTCGTTCATTCCTGCATTAAAGCACTTTTCACTCTCTCCATGCATTGCGTTAGCCGTCATTGCAAAAACGGGGATATCTTTATTCGCTGAGCCAGCTTGTCCTGCCCTTATGCTTTCAGTAGCTTCAAATCCGTTCATTATTGGCATATTACAATCCATCAATACAATATCAATAGAGTCTTCATGCGATGCTAGTTTAATCAAGGCCTCTTCGCCATTTGTTGCGGTATAGATACTGTAGCCCAACGGCTGTAATATATACTCTATAATCTTGATATTAATTTCGTTATCATCAACAACTAGAATTTGACCTGCATGTTGTGAGTGTTGATTAAACTCCGCCCCTTTATCTGCCTCTCCCTGTAGGTTTTCATCATCTGAATTTAGTGCAGAAGTAGCGGGCAGCGTCCCCTTTTCAAGTATTTGAATTAATGCAGAAGGGTAAACGGGCTGAAGTAGGTTGAGTGCATCAGTGGGTAACTTGTCACGCGATATCGGCTTTTCAGACAAAACCACTAATTGAACTGACTTAATGCTTAACTCTGATTGTTGTTGGAATAGCGCCTTAATCTTTTCGTAATCTTTGTGACAACTTTCTACAATGATGGTGTCAATATCATCAAAGTTTAAATCGTCTGGAAGTGCATTATCAGAAGCTATGATTTTTCCAGAGACTGATTCGACCATATCAGCAATGATAGAGTGCAATTTAGGCTTATCCACTAAGAGATAAACTGAAATATTATTCAACTTAAGACGCGCGGTTTGTGATTTCTGCCTTACCTGTTCACTTGAAATAGAAACTGAAAATGTGGACCCAACATCTTTTGTTGATGAAACACCGATGGTGCCACCGAGCAATTTGGCTAATTCTTTACAGATTGACAATCCTAGCCCAGTGCCACCGTATTCGGATGAAATGTTCTGATTGGCTTGAGTGAATTGCTCAAATAAATGCTCTTTCGCTTCTTTCTCAATCCCAATACCCGTATCGGTTACCTCGAGATGAAACATTGCCTTATTATCGTCCTGAATTTCGCTCCAACACTTGATGCAAATGTATCCAGATTTAGTGAATTTGATGGCATTACTTAACAAATTATTGACTATTTGGGAGAGCCTTTGAGGCTCGGTATACATAGATTCTAAACCCAACTGACTGGTATCGACGTAAAGCTCGATGTTCTTTTGCTTAGCTAAGACAGTAAATGTGCTACTAATACTCTCAATAAACGGTTCTAATTTAATGTCTTTAAAGTTTAGTTCAAGTTTCCCAGCCTCAATTTTCGATAGATCTAATATGTCATTAATAAGCGTTAATAGCATATGAGAACTCAATTGAGCTACCTTGAGAATTTCGGCATGCCGAGTGTCTGATATTTCCGAACGCAATATGTCAATAGTGCTTACAAGGCCGTTGAGTGGTGTCCTCATTTCATGACTAACGGTGGTTATAAATTTAGATTTTAATTCACTGTATGAAAAAGCTTCATCTCTAGAGGCTTTGAGGTCTGCCGTTCTGGCCTCAACTCGTTCTTCTAATAACTGATTGGTCTCAGTTAATTTATCGAATGCAAAACGTTCTGAGGTAAAGTCCGTAAATACAATGACATACCCATAAGACGGATCATCCGCACGGATAAAGGCCAGTGTTGCTTTAAAATATGAGCTAACGCCCTTTTTATCTGTTATCTCGTAATTTATTGTTGAGTTATGGTCGGGCGTGCCAATACCGGATAACCATTCATCTGTAGCCTTTATATTCGACTCGTCAGTAAAAAGATTGCGAAAGGCCTGTCCCTTTATATTTACTGCACCAAATATGTTCATACCAGCCACATTAGTGTATTTCACTTTAAATGCGCTATCTAAGATAACTAAGGCATCTTGAATTACATCCAATGAAGTTGCTAATTCTCGGTTTCTGTCGGTAGATTGTTGTAACTTTGCGTTTGTAGAGTATAAGCGGTATATAAATAATGTCGCGATGCTCACCACTACTGCAAAAGTCACAAACACGACACTAGTTTGTTGAGCAATAAGTTGGTTGTATTTGTTGCTCGGCATCACGACATGTAGATTTAAATTTGCATCGGGGAAGTTATCATCTATCGTAATGGTTTTATTGGCTGCTCGTATTAACTCATCTGTATTGATATTGATAAATTGGTCCAAGCTATTATTATTAACTTTTCGATATACTGAATCCACAGTAAGCGTTGGAGTAAGATCACGACTATACTTATAACGCTCATTAAAGTGTTCTATAAAAAAGCCTTCATTATCTGTAATGAATAGTTTTAAATCGTCATCGAGTTGTTGTTTGGCAGCGCTTATTAATGGCTGAGGGTCAATGTTGGCGATAAGCAAACCAATTGAACGTTTATCTTGGCTATATAAAGGGGTTGATATGCGTATGAACGGCATGAACGGTTTTTGGATTTCTCCAAACTCACGATTTAAATCAATTCTGGAAATAAAAAACTCGCCATTTGATAAATTGAGGGTTGGTTCTATATAAAACCGAGCACTTTTATCCTGTAAATCTTTAGGCATAATTGGAACAACGGCATTTGCCGTTCTATCCACTCGGACAATCTCCTTTCCCTTTTCACTTATTATGCGAATTTGCCCAAAGTTTTCATTATTTCGCATAAACGCAGCGAAAACTTGTTTTATTAAATCCAATTGTTTATGCCCATTTTCTTTCATCCATAAAGATGGCTCAATCGATTCAGTATTATCGGTTAATAACTGGTTAATGTATGGCGAGTCTTTTAAATAAGAAATATCTTTTTTATATCTAAAGTATTGCTGTTGAATTAAAGATTCAATATTAATTGAACTTTCTTTTATTTTTGATCGAACACTATTCTGAACTTGGTGATCAATCCAAAAATAAATTAACATTGCGACTAATAATAATACGACTACTAGAATGATAATATTAAGATGATTTAGGATATTTTTATTCATTTATAGTAAAATTCAAAAATTGTTAAGAGGTCAAGTCTCGCCATATGGGGTTATTCGCTAGTAAAAGACAAGGAATGATGACACCCTATTTAACGTTAGACTCATTGCCACAAAAGCCGGATTAACAGGACTACACTGCGAAAATATTTCTTTTTGGATTTTAGCCGACATTATTTGCATACCCGTACAATAACAACATAGTGCATTTCTATATAAATATCACCCAATATCCCTTTTAATAATAAAGATTGATTCTCCTGTATAATTAAAGCTTAGACACATTTTCCCGATACATTAGTCTACATGCATAACATAGATAGAAAGACGGCTTAAGCCAATCATTGCCTCATATTCGGCACTCATACCGACATCACGTATTTGAAAAGAACAGAAGAAAAATTAACACTTGCAAACGCTGAGCTTTAAGAGTTTGCCTATAGAACGCCTCATGATTTGCGCTCTAAAAGGCTTTTATGTCTCATATTCACATAGACAGCTTTTAGCCAAAGCAGTAAGGTCTATCATCGATTTGCTAATAGATACTTTGAACATTTGCCTTATTGGGATTTATTCGCGATGAACATTGAATACAGTAGGTTAGTTTTAACAGCAGATATATAGCGCAAAGCAAATTAATCGCTAGTTTATTTCTAAAAACGAGTCAACAGAGAGTGTTCTACTCACGACTTGCTTGTCAATTTCACACGAGCCAGTGCTCTGAAATTTATAAGAATAAAAGTCTTTGCCAGAGTATGTAACTGTGTCCCGGGAACAAAACGCTCGATAACTGCAATTTAATAATCCATCAACACTACTAAAACTTGGGCTACTTGCAATGGTTGTATTGCAATCTGCCAAACTTCCATCCGCGGGAAAGCTTATTTGCAGAATTTTTTGGATACCCGTTTTCGCTGATAATTCAGCTCTTACACCGTAAACCTGAACAATTGATGCACTTGACGACGCAGATATGACCTTTATCATGGCAGCAGCTAATAAGCCTATCACTACAATTAAAAAAGTTGCCATTACGATCATATTACCGCGTTGAGCATGGACAGTTAATCTTGTTCTATGGCACATTGGGTACTTGTACCTCCTGCATAAAACTGACGTTCTCATCGTTTGCGCTAAACTTAAAAAATGTTTGAGTAGAGGCATTTCGCACAAGTGAAGCGTTTATTTGTCTAAATGGGTTTTGGCTTCCCACGAGAGGGTCTGCACCTAAAACATTAGTGACGTTTTTTGCCATTAATATTCCACCAGAAGTATATATTGTCTGATTTAAAGCAATGCTGCTTTCATGCCGATACACTTGTTGATCACGCAAACAAAAACTCACGGCCCGATCTGCAAAGTACACTCGCCGTGATGGTGACTGCTGAGCAAAACCTCCTGCAACCGTTAACTGTACAACTTTGTCAGAGTCATCTAAAGTTGCACAACTCCCATCTCCATCGTCGCTACAACTGCTAATACTCTGTCTGTGCGCAAGGGTTATGTCATATACTTGTGACGGCTGCGTAGGATAAACGATGGCGAAATCTGCGCCAGTAGGAACATAAAGATTGTTGTTAATATTCGATAACTCGAGCACATCGACCGTGGTGTCGCCGCTGCCTGCAAGGGGCAAATCCAAATAGATAGTGCTGTATTTCATGGGCACAAACTCAACGCAGTGGACATTTGCGTTACCCGCGACACGGACCGAGTTAGGCACTGCAGAGCGCAATTCTCTCTGAATACGCTCTGACAAGTAACTCCCTTCTCTCACTAACTCTTCACGCTCTGCAACATTGGTGATCACATTTACTGAGTTGCCCAAAATGCCGCTTACAGAAATGGCAACTATGCCCACAAGCATGATCACCAACACCAGTTCAACCAAGGTAAATCCTTGGCAATTGATGATGGAACGACCTTCCACTGGACAATTCATCAAAAGTTCGTCCTATAAGTTGAGAAGGTCATTGATTGGTCGTCTGGCGTGTATATGATGACTCGGACTAATTTTTGGTTGCCTATATATGCACCATTATCCAAGACCCCATCATTGTTAGAATCAGCGTCGTTGATGCCATCTTCATTGTCATCATAAAATACAGTCACTTGCGCCCTAAATCCTAAAAATAAATCGATAATATCTTGGCTAAGAGCATTCTCGGGCGAGTTGCTTATTTCTGCTCCTGACAACAATAAATTGTTAAAATCATCAATGTCATCAAAATTTCTTCGACTTTCGGAAGAGTCAACTCCAAGGGAGTCTGCACGCGTGCAGTTGACTACATTGTTGCATGCGGCTCTTCCATTAACGGTAATTGAGTTTTCATCAAATGCCTTTGATGATATTTCATTTAACAATGACTGGGCTAGGCTCGTTGACCTGACCTGCCACAAAGGGTCAACGCCTTGTTTGTTTAAAGGGGATACTAAGGATACTAAGCTTATAAGCGCGACCCCAACTAGGGTAATGCCAATAATTAGCTCAACTAAAGTAAAGCCCTGATCACGCTGTCGTAGCTGTTTATCCAATAAGCTAACATGCATATATGTAACCTTCTGGTTCAACACATACACTAAATGTACTCTCGCCAACAAAATTGATCATGCAGGTCTGTGCACAATTCCCTGCAGGCGTTACCGGTCGGCCAAAACTATCAAAATCGATAAAAGTGATTGAAGTTGCATCGTCAAACGCGGAGAGGGATAAAGATTCTCTAGTGATTTCACCAGGCTCACTCAGTAAGTAACTGTCTGATGCGTTGTCGATATTGGTGCTACAAGACGCCGCTTGATTGCCATCAAGGTATGAGTCAGTTGTAGGACCGAATTGAGGGCCTGAAGCAAGACTGGTTAAGAACATCATTCTGTGACAGAAATCAGATCTTGTATCGTACATCGATTTCAACTGAACATTGCGTAAAGCGTTAATTAACCGCTTTTGCATTGCGTACTCGGAAAAGCCTTGCTTGTCTAAAAACTTGGGAACGACCACTACAGAAAGGGTCGCCAACAAAGTGATTACCACGACAAGCTCAACAAGGGAGAACCCTTGTTGACTCTGATGGGAAATCTTGTGATTAGCGGTTGCCCTTCCCATATGTGTAGAGTTTACCTAATGCGTTCGTTTCTAGCCTTGACAACTTAACAGCTAGTGGCAGTCACAGTGATGGAAGGCGAAGCGCCTGCGGACGCTGCATTTTCATACTCAAGAAAGCAACCGTCAGTCCCGTCAATGGCTATATTTTCTAACTTGATTATCACCGTCCCATCGGTTGGAACGTCATTAACGATATTGAGTTCTGAGTCAGTGCCTAATTCGATATCGACAAAGGCTTGGATAGCAGCAGCATTAGTGAGTGAGTTTGCGTCTGGGTAACCGAAAACGGTATCTACTGAAGCACTGTTTACAAGTACGTCGCTATCAGCACTCTTTTGTACGCCCTTAATAGCCGCTTTTGCATAAACAAGTTGCGACCCACCTAGGAGTGCCGCTTTCACACCTTGTAAGGTCTCTGTTCGAGCGTCAGATTGGATATCAATGAATCTAGGAGCAGCAGTGACCGCTAAAATCCCTAGTATTACGATGACGATAATTAATTCGATTAAGGTAAAACCCTTTTGTTGTTGCATAATTTGCTCCTAAATAAGC
>CBFIBG010000034.1:0-48445 GCA_965660815.1 Glaciecola sp. | reverse complement strand
AGAGATTTTAGGAAAGATATCCGACTTAAAAAATTGGCTCACTATGATGCATTAACAGGAGCAACTAATAGATATTTATTTAGCGACAGAGTCAAGCAAGCAATCGCTAGAGTGAAGCGTGCAAATGAATGTTTATCTTTTATGTACTTTGACCTTGATAAATTTAAATCAATCAATGACAAATATGGACACAACGTTGGAGATGAGTATTTAAAATGTTTCGTAAACAACGTGTCAGACTGTATACGAGACACAGACACGTTTGGTCGTTTGGGAGGTGATGAGTTTGGACTATTACTGCCAAAAACCGACCATAAAAACTCACAGACGCTAGCCACTAGAATTTTAACTCAACTGAGCAAACCGAAAACAATTCAGACGCACTCACTGAGAATTGGGACTTCTATTGGCATTGTAAACATTGAGGATGAAGAAACCTGTGATGACTTGAACTATAAAAAGCTGGTTGGCATGGCAGACAAGGCCGTCTTTAATGCGAAGAAAAACGGAGGCAACTGCTCGGTGTCTTATCAACATTCAGCACTTGCTTTATAATTTAGCACTCTCTAATTAACATCTAGCAGATATTTAGTAATAAGGTGTTACTTTGATGCAAACGGACAACTGTCCAATTTTTGACCAGAAATAACACCTATACGCTTACGTCATTTTACGAACATATTACTCGCTGTTAATTAGATTAGCCTTGAACCACTCAGTCAGCATACGTTTTTCGTAGCCGAAAGCTTCACGCGACACAAATGTATGATTGGAGTGAAAAAGGTAGTTCATATCCTTCAAGTTGACGGTTTCATTTTTGATAACAGCTCCGTTATCGCTCATCAATTTATATTCGAATTTGATCCTTGGAATATCAATATTCCTCAAAATTCTTATATCGTTGATACCACTGGATAACCCTACAAATGTACCAGGCTCAACGCGGCCCGCTAGGTCAAGATTGATCACATTTACCTCGAGCGACTGTCCCTGTGGAAGAGCCATGGACAGCTCTTCAAAATGATTTTCTAGCTGTGCAAATACGTGTTTTTTAAATCGAGCTCTAGATTCATTACTTGGCCGGATGTCAGTAAATTTCTTGGGATTGACCCACTGAACGTCTATACGCTCGAAATTTCTATTATTATCAATAATTTCAGTCTTTGCATCCTCTGCTTGCGCCAGACCACAAACGCACAATAAAGCGATTAATATGTATAGCTTGTTTAGTCCACTCATAATTTGCCTCTTTTATTATGTCAAACATTTAGATATTTGATTCATACAAAAGTTCGGACTGTTCAATATCTAAACAAAACTTTGATAAATTAGGGCCGAAAATATAAGGGTTTGCATCTTTTTTTATGCAATATAATTGATAAAACTGATTTATTTTTTCAGCGCTATCTGTTACCTCGATTATATAGTCAGTTTGATAGGGTTGTAGTGACATATTATTGCGCATAAAGCGGTCTCGTAACTTTATAATTTTACTGCGCTCTGGCACCTCTATAATGGATTCATACCAACCTGAGACGGTCGACGCAACCCCGCTGAAAAACTTCTGAGCATAGGATGTTTGTAAGAGCATTATCACAATTACAATTTGGACAATAATGAATATTGTTTTCCGCATTTCTAGCGATTTCCTGTGTTAATACGCCCATCAAACAAAATGAGAGAGCCATATTTCTTTGTCAATGTGCTTTACCGGCTTCAGTGCCTATCTTGCTAACAGTGTCGCGATAAATTTCTAAGCCTTTTATATTATTGGTACTATACCGCTTAGAGTATAGTATACGAACTTATCTGAGTGAATTAGGAAATTTGTAATAATTTGAAACTAGGCGCTTTAAGATCAAATCTATAACAAATTTACCCTATGCTTATATCATCACTTTATTGATCTTAAATAACTTTTTAAAAATTCTAGTTTGATACAATTGATATAATTAAAGTGTTTAGTGAAAGGGCGATATCCAAATGACAGAGAAAATACGAGTGAAAGACGTCACGCCAGTGAAAATAGAAAAATCGTCTGTTCAAATAACCAAACCCAGTTATTCTGCCCGTAGTCGAATCTATGTAAGATCAGTACAAGGAATGTTTGAAAACATTCGACGTTTCTTTGGCCTAATAATGATCGGCCTTTTCGCCGCTGCCCCATGGATCCAGTACGATGGTAGGCAAGCTATTCTATTCAATCTCGCTGACCAACGTTTTAATATTTTTGGATTAACTCTCTGGCCGCAAGACTTAACGGTATTGGCATACACATTAATTGTGTCAGCGTTTGGATTATTTTTTATCACGACTTTTGCCGGTAGGATCTGGTGTGGGTTTATGTGCCCTCAAACCGCATGGACCTATATTTTTGTCTGGTTTGAAGAAAAGATTGAAGGCGCTCGAAATAAGCGGATCAAACTTGATCAGCGTAAAATGGACGCTGATAAGCTTATGCGAAAAACAGCTAAACATTTTGCTTGGGTATCTGTTTCACTTTTAACTGCGATGACTTTCGTAGGATACTTCATACCGATTAATGAACTTTTCGTGAACTTTTTCACCCTAGATGTAGGATTTTGGACGGCATTTTGGGTAGTATTTTTCACCGTCTGTACGTATGGAAACGCCGGTTACATGCGCGAAATAATGTGCACTCATATGTGTCCCTATGCGCGTTTCCAATCGGCTATGTTTGACAAAGATACTTTTACCGTATCGTACGATCCCACTCGCGGCGAAAAACGTGGGCCTCGCTCACGTAAACTCACACAAGAAGAGGTTCACGCCAAAGGCTTAGGCGATTGCATAGATTGTAATTTATGTGTACAGGTTTGTCCTACCGGCATAGATATTAGAAACGGTTTGCAATACGAATGCATCAATTGCGGTGCTTGCGTGGATGCCTGCAATGGAGTAATGGCGCAGATGGGCTACGAGAAAGACCTCATTAGCTTTACTTCTGAGCATCAACTAGCAGGTGGTACAACCAAAATTTTCAGACCCAAACTGATAGGATATGCGTTAGTGTTAACGCTCATGTCCAGTTTACTTGTATACGACATTGTGTCTCGCGTACCTCTAGAAGTCGATATTATACGAGACAGAAACTCGCTAGATAGAGAAACTTTAGAAGGTCTTATAGAAAATGTATACACCTTAAAAGTACTCAACAAAAGTCAGGTCGAACAAACTTATTCTATCGAAGTGCTTGGGCTGGAAGACCCTCAATTTATGGGAAATAATCAAGTAACGGTCGAAGGTGGTGGAGTATACACCTTGCCAATCAGCGTTGCAGTAGACCCCAAGAATTTAGAAGAAGGAACGCAAAAAATTTATTTTAGAGTGACTACTACTGTAAATGGTGAGATAGTAGAAAGTACTGAACCAAGTACTTTCATATTTACCGGTGTCTGACTTTAGTTTTTCCAATTTAACGCCTGCATTAATTCTAGATGCAATTGAAAGCCTAGGGGTACAAGTTACCTCTGGGCTTTTGGCGTTGAACAGTTACGAGAATAGGGTATATCAGTTCTCAACAGAAAATAATACTCGTATGGTGGCGAAGTTTTATCGTCCCAGTAGATGGACAAACGAGCAGATCCAAGAAGAACACGACTTTGCTTTTGAGCTAAATGACTTAGAGTTACCAATAATATCTCCTCTAAAATTCTCTGTTGCAGACCGACCATATGCGTCTTTGCATCAGTTTGAAGGCTATCGATTTGCCCTTTTTCCTTCGGTTGGCGGGAGGGAGTTTGAAGTCGACAACTTAGAACAGTTGGAATTGATGGGCAGGTTAATTGGGCGTATACATGCAAGTAGCGCTAAAAAGCCTTTCAAACACAGATTGAACATCAATACTGAAGAGTACCTTGATGATAGTGCATTGATATTGAAAGAGAGTTCACTTTTACCTAAACATCTGCATCTTGCATTTTTTGCCATACTGACGCCCGTAATTGAATGTACAAAGCGCTTATTCAATCAGCATATCAAAAATGTACGACACATTAGATTACATGGAGATTGCCACCCGGGTAATATTTTATGGAGAGATGGGCCAAGCGTTGTTGATTTAGACGACTGCCGCTCAGGACCAGCCATCCAAGACTTATGGATGATGCTATCTGGCGATGTAATGCAACAACAAATTCAGTTAGAAACTCTAATAGAAGCGTACGAAGAGTTTAATGCATTTGATATGACAGAATTTAATCTCATTGAGCCGTTAAGAGCGATGAGGATGGTTCATTATATGGCATGGCTATGCAGAAGATTTGAAGACCCAGCGTTTCCCCGTGCATTTCCGTGGTTTACTGAAGATAAGTATTGGGAAAATCAAATTTTATCTTTAAAAGAACAATTAGCAGATCTTCAACAACCAGCGATAAAAATCGGGCCGTATTAACCCTATCATTAGTATTTAGAATCAATGCCCAACCTTTTATATTCTACCAAATAACTACTGGCAATTAGTATTAAAGTCGTTATAGTGGCGCGCTTGATAGGTGCGCTTGCACGCGTTAAACGGGAAACAGGTGTAAAACCTGTGCTGCCCCCGCAACGGTGAGCAAAATGTTGTAAACATACACTTTTTTCTACACACATCTATTTCTTTTCACGAACAGATTCGTTCGATAAGAAATAGAAGTGTGGGTCATCCACTGTAAACGTCAAAGACATGTATGCTTTGAGAACACGGGAAGGAGTAAAAAGTGACTTTGCGAGCCCGGATACCGGCCTAACATTATGCACACAAAATTCGTTTTGTGATTTTAAAACAGTGTTCGGGTGGAACATCTAATAAGGACTAACATGTTAAATCAAATTAATCTGGCAGCTAAAGGCATAGCCAGCGTGTCGCTTTTTCTAATAACGATAACATCTCAAGCTGCCCAATCAAATACGCCTTCGAATAAACAACTTGATACCTCTTCAAAATCTATCGAAGTGATTCGTATTGCTGGAATCAACGAAGGTATTTCAAAACCATTGGTGGCTGGCGCTATTACTGTCATTGATAGAGAATTTATAAAGGCTTCGGGAGCTCTTTCCATTGTGGATCTAATGAGGACCGTAGCTGGCGTCAACATTGGACAAACAGGCGTTACCGGAGGATTATCAGAAGTTCGCTTTAGAGGTGCTGAAAGTAATCACATGCTTGTGCTTATTGATGGTATAGCCATCAATGATCTAGGACAAGGTAGCCTTGTTGACTTTACCCATATACCGCTTTCCAATGTTGAAAAAATTGAAGTGTTAAAAGGCCCTCAGAGCGCTTTGTGGGGGGCAAGTGCGATAGCTGGCGTGATTAATATCACTACAAAAAAAACGTCAAGTAGGCATCCAACTGGAAGATTTTCAGTCAATGTTGGTACTAAAGAAACTTACTCTGCATCAATAAAAGTCAGCCAACAGCGAAATGAATTTGGATTTAATATCGGTGTATCAGAATACTTTACCGAAGGCGAAAATATCAGCCGAGTTGGCAGTGAAGAAGATGGATACAAAAATACAGCATTTAATATCGGCTTGAATTACACACAAAATGCACATAATAAATTCGAGTTTACCAGTCGGTTGATTGATTATACAAATGATGTTGATGGATATAATGTTTCCACCGGCCTAGTTGCCGATTCGTTAGCCCAAGCAAAAGGCGAGCAACTATCCGTAGGCATAGATTGGCACTTCGCACCCACGCAAGGAGGTCAAAAATTAGGCATCTATTCTCAATTATTATCAATACAATTCTCTCAACAAGAAGCAACAAACTATTCCAACAATGAATTTTCGCGTCTTTCCGAAGGCGAAACCCTGCGGGCCCTTTGGAGCAATCGATTTGAATTTGCACCTGATAAATGGGTTACCTTTGGCCTTGAGAGTATTGATGAAACATTTAAACAAAGAGAAGCAGATCCTCAGGGGCCTTCCAACCAGAAGCAATCAAACTCCACTCAGTCTCTTGTGGCCACAGGGTTATTCGGGCTAACTAACCAACTCTCCCTTACTGGCAGCTATAGATATAGCAATAATAGTGAATTTAAGAATGAAGATAGTCACAGAGTCGGTGCTAATTATCTAGTGGGAGAATCGACCAAATTATATGTTTCAAGAGGTAAAGCCATTCAAAACCCGACATTCACAGAGCGATTTGGATTCTTTCCAGGCTCCTTTTTAGGTAATCCAAATCTAACGCCAGAACAACAGACAAGCGATGAAGTGGGAGTTGAGCTCTATTTTAAGGATGCAACGCTAAGCATAAATTACTTTAGCGCCACATTAAAAAATGAGATCTTAGGGTTCGTTTTTGACCCCGAAAGTGAATCTTTTACAGCACAAAACGCTGCTTCACAAAGCACTAGAGACGGAATAGAACTTAGTTTTTCTAAAAGCTATGGACTTATGGATGTAACGGCTCAGTATAGCTATCTTAACGCAAAACAAGAACAACAAAACGAACTTAGAAGAGCCAAGCATAGTGGTTCTATCACTGCCATTGTTAATATTGATAAACAAAATCAACTTTATTTACAGGCTGATTATAGCGGTACTAAACAAGATCAATTTTTCCCTCCATTTCCCAAACCTTCACAAATAGTGTCGCTGGACGCATATTGGCTTGTCAGTGCAAACTATACGTTCAACTATTCAAATGAATTGTCATTGTCAGCAAGGGTAACCAATGCCACTAATAGGAATTACGAAGACGTATTCGGTTACAATACAGACTCTAGAAGGTTCTTCTTGTCTCTGCAATACAATTGGGGAGGCTAAGTTCGATGGTGTTATTCCTTACTCCAAGCGGACCGAGCACATTTCGAACTAAACTAGATGTTTTCGAAAAAACGCAAGGGTTCGTTCCCAAGATGTTTCGGCATCCACTGGGCTAAATCTACTTGTGGAGTCATTGTGGAATCCATGTTGCGCTCCTGCATAAAAATATGCTTCATAATCAGCATTGGAATTTTGCAGGACCGTTTCATATTCCGGCCAAGTACTATTGACTCTTTTATCGAGCTCTGCAAAGTGAATTTGAATAGGTCCTTTCACTTTAGCCTGTAGCGTGGGATCACTTGGAGGAGTGCCATAATAAGGGACTGCCGCATTGAGTTCTTCAGGCATTGTGGCTGCAAGTAGGTTTGAAATGTACCCACCGAAACAGAAACCTACCACGCCAAGTTTACCCGTACTGAATTCATGTGATTTCAAAAATCTAGCGGCGGCCATAAAATCTTTTTCTATTTTGCTTCGGTCTAAACTTCGTTGCATTGCCCTACCTTCGTCATCGTTCCCCGGATATCCCCCGAGTGGATGCAGAGCGTCAGGTGCAAACGCTAAGAACCCTTCTTTTGCCAAACGTCTGGCGACATCTCGAACATAAGGGTTTAGACCTCGATTCTCATGCACAACTAATACCGAGGCGAAGGTTTTCTCTTCACTTTGAGGAACCACTAAGTAGCCTTCCCCTTCACCGTGTCCATTTGGTGAATCAAATACTTGATAACTTGCTTTAATAGATGGATCGTTAAAAGAGACTTGTCCGGCATTAGCATAGTTTGGAATAAGAGCACTTGAAATTGCGCCTGCAGATAATCCAGCAACAGACAGAGACGCCACCCTTGTTAGAAACGTTCTGCGATCGATGGCACCGTGTGCATATTCGTCATACCAATCAAAAGCTTCTTGAGGGATGTTTAATTTCGTTGGGTTCATCAGCTATCCTAAAATCAAAAGAATTAGTTTATTAATTGGCCATTTATAAGCTGGCTTTTTACCAAACGATCATATTCAAATATTTATATCAATAAATTAAACCTAAATATTAAAATAAATCCCATTGTAGTCGTCGAAGTTTTGTAATTTTGCGTTATCATTATGGCATATGATTAATTTGGATGAACTTGTAGACAAATCAAGAGTCCATTAACTTGCTAAACAGTAAAGGAAGTGTGAATGAAAAAAATATTATCTGTGATTGTACTTGGCTTATTATTTTCTGTGCAGGCCTGCGCGCAAGTTGAATTATGGCAAGAAGGAAAGCACTATCAAGTTATTTCTGACAGCGTTTCTGAAAAGCCTGTGGTTACTGAATACTTTTCTTTTTGGTGTCCGGCCTGTTATCAGTTTGAACCATTGGTCAAGCAGATGAAATCTAAACTGGATAAAGATGTAAAATTCAATAAGGTTCATGTTAATTTTATGGGTTTCACTGGCCGTGAAGTGCAGGACATGGCAACAAAAGCGATGCTCATTGGGCGCGTAATGAAACAGGAAGATAAGTATAACGAAGCCATATTCGATTATATTCACAGACAACGTGGTTCAATTACAGAAATGAAAGACCTACGGAATATATTTGTTGTAAACGGAGTAGACGCCGACAAATTTGATAAACTTGCATCTGGTTTTAGTATGAACAACTTATTAAATCGTAACAACAAAAGCATCGATAAATTTAGAAGCGAGGTAACGGGCGTCCCAACGTTTATAATCAATGAAAAATACAAAGCTACGTTTACTCGAGACATGACTGTTGATGATATGATTAATTTAGTGGTTTGGTTATCGAAACAGAAGTAGCGATTAAGATTATTTTGCTCACTTGAAGATTACTTTGCCCACTTTAAGATAAGTTGCCTACGCGAGTGGTAGCTGTCAATCGCCCCCCTATCCGCCCACATTAACATCTCTTGGATTTGGTAGCTAATGACCAAATCCAAGCATGTTACTCTTTACGCTATAAATCATTACATTATTTTATTTTAGTAATCTACCGATTGTTTTACGTATAGACAGCTGCACAGATCCTGCCTTTAGGACTAACCAAGAGTATCTGTCGCTACCTTGTATCGCGGATCTTCATTCACATTAATCTCAACGTATTTATTTGCTTTCTTCAGAAGAACTCTGCACTCTGGGCTAATGTGGCGAATATGTAAGGTTTTGCCAACAGACAAATACTTATCGGCTAAGTTATCGAGTGCGTCAATGCCTGAAGAATCCCATATTCTGGATTCATTAAAGTCTATAACCACGTCGTCAGGATCGTTTTGAATATCAAAAATATCTTTAAAATGAGTCACAGAGCCGAAAAATAAAGGCCCTTCCAACTCATACACTTTCCAACCGTCTTTATCGGTATGCGATCGGGCAATCATATGGGTTGCATGTTTCCATGCGAATACAAGCGCAGAAACGATGACTCCTACGACTACCGCTACCGCTAAGTCGGCAATAACCGTTATTGCTGTGACCAAGAACAAAACAAAAGCATCTTCTTTATTAACACCACGGATAATGCGGAATGAGGCCCATTCGAATGTGGCAATGACAACAACGAACATGACACCAACAAGAGCGGCTAACGGAATCATCTCTATTAGGGGAGCGGCAAACAGAATAAAGCCTAATAAAACAATAGCCGCGGTGATCCCAGATAAGCGCCCTCTTCCTCCAGAATTAATATTGATCATACTTTGTCCAATCATGGCACAGCCACCCATGCCTCCAAAAAAGCCATTAACAGTGTTAGCAACCCCCTGGCCGACGCACTCTTTATTACCTTGACCACGAGTATCTGTCATCTCATCGATTAAAGTAAGAGTAAGCAAAGATTCGATCAATCCAACCAAAGCGAGAATAATAGCCGTTGGCAAAATAATATAAAACGTCTCAAAGTTTAGCGGTACCATCGGTATCGCAAAACTAGGCAACTCGCCAGCTAGAGATGCTGTGGCTCTTTGTTCTTCAGGCAACATGTCTCTTACGTAATCGATGACGGTGCGCGCATCTAGCGCATCCACGAAAGTCACTAAAAGCGTAACAACTATGATTGCAACTAAAGACGCTGGAACGGCTTTAGTTAATTTAGGTAAAATATAGATAATGGCCATAGTAAGAGCTATTAACCCAGCCATGATGTACAGGGGCGTGCCAGACATCCATTCCCATTCTCCACTGTCGCCCAATACTTTAAACTGCCCTAATTGCGCCAAAAATATTACGATAGCTAAACCATTTACAAAACCAAGCATTACTGGGTAAGGCACTAAGCGAATAAACTTACCTAACTTAAATACACCAAAGAGCATTTGGATAATTCCCGCCAAAACGACCGCCGCAAACAAGTACTGCACACCGTGGTTCATTACCAAGGCGACCATGACTACCGCCATCGCACCAGTGGCCCCTGAAATCATACCTGGACGTCCACCAATGGCCGACGTAATTAATCCCATCATAAAGGCTGCATACAGCCCTACCATGGGTTCAACCCCAGCGACAAAAGCAAATGCGACTGCCTCTGGGACCAGAGCCAGAGCAACGGTTATACCCGATAGCACATCATTTTTAACGTTACCTTGAGCGCCATTGAAATTATTGAACATGTTATACCTGCTTAATTTTGGAGTGCCTTCTACAAGCAAATTTCTAGAATAGAAAACGATGCGCGAGTCTATCAGATAGATTTAATAAATTCTTTTAACATAATGTTAATTATTTCGATGAGCCACCTAAACAATCAGGCGAGCTTGGCGCTACTCCCTGTTTTTTTGACCAGTCTTCCTGTGTATAAGTATGCAGCGCAAGCGCGTGAACCGGCCCTGCAAGCTCATCTGCTAACACCTCATTGACAGCTCGATGACGCTGAATCAGTCGCTTGCCATCAAACGCATCGCTGACCAAAGTCACTTTAAAATGAGTTTCAGAATTCGCTGGAACGTTGTGCATATGACTCTCGTTCAACACTTCTATAAAATTTGGAGTAAAGTATTGATTTAGTTTATCGACGATAGTTTGTTGGACGCTCAAAAGAATTTCTCCGCTTGACTCTAATTACGATTATTATATTCAATTTACATGCAAAATGGCAGTGATTGACTTCACCATACACTACTTGCGCCGATATTCTTGACTAAAACAGTTTGATTATTAAGACTGATGCACCCATCGAAACGTAAAGTTCAGTCTTGGACCCACCTGAGTTTTACTTTTGTTTATGCCGTGCTGGTAATTTTTTTGGGTGTCCCCAAGCATGATCAATAAAGATCCGTGCTCTAACAAAAGTTTGTGACTTTCATTGGTTGCTTTATGTTTGAACACAATTCGTCGTTGTTGCCCTAAACTTATCGAACCGATTATTGGTTGCTCGCCCAATTCTTTTTCGTCGTCTGCGTGCATCCCCATACTGTCTTGACCATTTCGATAATAATTTGCCAAGACTGAATTAAACTTAGCGTTACATGCTTGCTCACAAGCCTGCTTTAATTTCAACAACCTCGGCTCCCATGAGAGTGGCTCCATTTTAAATTTTGAATACTCATATTGAGTATCAGGATCGCCGTACCACGCTTGCAATCGCGGAATTTTATGAAGCTTGCCATATAAAGAGATGCTTGGCTGCTCCCATTGCAGTCTCTCAATAAAATAATCCATTAAGTGTTTTGCATGTTTGTGGCTCAGCCAGTTGGGAATATATACCACCTCTCCCTGCTCCAAAGGGAGTGTAAAGCGCGTTGTATTATCAAGCGACAAAACAAAACTCTAACGTTGGGGACTTAGATATCCCGTGCATCGTATTCACCTGATTTCCCCCCTTTTTTGGTTAATACTCGTATGCCTTCGATATGCATGCTAGGGTCGCTGGCTTTACACATATCAAAGACAGTCAGGGCGGCCACGGACACAGCGGTTAGCGCTTCCATTTCAACGCCAGTCTTCCCCGTAAGTTTGCATAGGCTTGTAATTTCTATTCGATTGAGCTTATGGTCAATATTGAAGTCAACGGATACTTTCGACAACGCTAATGGATGACAAAGAGGAACTAGATTAGAACATTGTTTTGCGCCCTGTATCCCTGCAATTCGAGCTACACTTAAAACATCCCCTTTCACTACGTGTTGTTCGCTCACTGCCTTTAGCGTCTCAGGGCTCATATATACAAACCCCTCAGCAGTTGCCTCTCGAATGGAGTCTGTCTTTGGGGAGACATCCACCATGTTTGCATTGCCTTTTTCATCTAAGTGAGTAAAAACCATGACTTATCCTATTCAATTTGTTCAAACGCTTTTGGTACAAAATACTCTATACTGGGTTTTGATTTGACAGCAGTTTTTCTCGAATATTCATCCACGCTTTACCGAGGTAATTATACCCTCTTAAATCGCGTCCTATTCCCCAAAAATAGTCGTATTGAGAACTTTCAATTATTTTTTTATCACCTGTTGCCAACAGAGCATCTTTAACTTCTCGATACATTTGAACTTTAGTATATAAAGCCCTAGTCATTAACACAGGAGCGAGCTTTCGATAATCTTTAATTTTAGAACGATACCACGGCTTTGCGTACTTAATAGCGTCTTCGGCTGTGGGCAATTTATCAATAATCTCAGCGTGGGCTTTTGAACGAACAATATTTGCTTGCACGTAATGTTCACACGTTGACCAATTGCGTTCGTCCAAAAATATAGGATGCTCTGAGCAACTTGAAAAGGGGGAATCTAGGTCGAAGCGAGAAAAACGATAGTTGGTTTCCTCATCTTTATTGAGTTCAAACACTCGTTTACTCCATGTTACTTGATGGTACCAAACCAGTTTAGTATTTGCATTCAAAAACAAAAAACTCGGTTCCTAATATATAGCAACGATAAAAAATATAAGAATATCATTTTTAACCGAGATTGCGTTAACCTTTTTGGCTGTCACTTTAGTGATAAAGCGGTTTCAATTTAACTGCATTCGCCAGTTACTTAAGGCATAGATCACTTCCCCCCAAACTTTAGTTGAAGCCTAATTGATTAAGAGCTCAAACCTTATGCATTATGATGTATAGGCAATCAATTGGTGACTTTTAAAAAACAATATGGTCTGTTCGTAATGAACTGGGTCAGAGTTTTTTCAATAAACATTTAAACACACTGATTAAACAAGGTAACATTCCAGCTCACATTCAAAATTAACTTAGTGGAGAAATAATGGACAAACGAGTACAAACTGAATTAGAAGCGGCGGCATTCAGACGCTTATTAACTCATTTAGACAGTAATAAAGATGTGCAAAATATAGATCTTATGATATTGGCAGACTTCTGTAGAAACTGTCTTGCAAAATGGTACATGGCAGAAGGGAAAAATAAAGGGATAGAAATAGATTACGATGCCGCTAGGGAGCACATATATGGTATGCCTTATGATGAATGGAAAAGCAAATATCAGAAAAAAGCAACCGCTGAGCAAATGGCTGCTTTTGAAGCAAGACAAGCTTTGAAATCGAAATGAATAGTATCAAGCTGTATTTTATTCATCCTTTTGACCAGTGCTAATAACATCACGAGCATCACCAATATATGTTAGCTTTCAATACCCTTGAATTCGTAAAAAACCAAGAACCAATTTCCTTAAATTTGACTCGGTTTCCAGAGAACAAGCTAGATAAGTCGCTGCGAGCTTGGGATGCTGCTGACGAATATCTCATTAGCACGATTGAACAAACCCGGGCAAAAAATACAGTCGAACATATATCGATTGTAAACGATTCGTTTGGGTGTTTAGCCTGCGCTTTGTGTATTCTATACCCTGACGCCACCATTGTTAGTTTTAGCGATTCCTTTATGAGCACTGAAGGGACTAAGCAAAATATGGCAAGAAACAATATAGATGCGTCTAGAGTTCAGTTTTTAAATAGCATAGATTTGGAGCAATTATCCGACCAAAAAACTGACCTAATCGTTTTAAAGATCCCCAGAACGCACGCTTATCTTGACTACATTTTATATTATGTATCAAAGGCAATGGCAGCAACTAATGTTACTTTTCTAAGTGGAGCTATGGTTAAAATGATCACGTCATCTGTGATCACACTATTTGATGAGCACTTTTGCGATACCAAAACAACGTTAGCCAAAAAGAAAGCTCGTTTAGTGACGGCGCAAACTACCTGCGACAATTCAGACAAAAAGCCTTACTCATCGATAAGATCAATTACAGATAAGGGCCTGCCTTTTACTCTTAATAACTTTCCAAATGTATTTTGTCGCGATCAAATAGACATAGGAGCAAGGTTCTTTCTAGAGCACTTACCTAGCCTTGAGCAAGGGCAAAAAATCATTGATTTGGGCTGCGGTAATGGCGTGTTAGGCTTGTCTATTCTCAAACGCTACATTGACAGTAACACTGAATTAAATGCCGTTCCTACAAAAGTAATATTTGTCGATGAATCATACATGGCCATTGCCTCTGCTAAAGCCTCAAGTTCTGAATTATTAACCTCGAAACTTTCGGACCTAGTCGAGTTTCATGTTGACCATTGCTTATTGCAATTCCTGTCGGATGACAGTAACCATAATTCAATAGATAAAATTGTCTGCAATCCACCGTTCCATCAACAATCTAGTATTTTAGATGACATTGCTTGGCAAATGTTCCTAGACAGCAAAAAGGCGCTTAAACGTGGCGGCGAGTTATTGGTAGTGGGTAATAGACACTTAAATCACAGAGCAAAACTGGCGAAGCTCTTTGGTGGTTGCACAATTGTAGCGACAAACAATAAATTTACAGTGTTCTCTGCGATTAAAAGGTAAAGGTGAAGAGTTAGACTGCCATATATGTTATACCCACAACAAATTGGTTAGCTACATCACCTTATTCCAAATGCCAAATTTGCTTCGCTAGGCTTGATCATTTTTCACCTTGGATGGATATTGTTCATCTTAGTGGACTACACACGCCAACGCTGAAAACAATGGTTTTGAAGTGCACGAAATAAGCATGTTATTTAGCGCTAATTTGGTGATGATAGCGATAAAAAATTTCAAAATTTCGAATATTTACGCGAAGACCTTAGTGGATTCCTTTTTGTTTCCCAAGAAATACTTTATTGGTTGTAATTTGTCCCTCACCGCCGCTCATAACGGCAAGCAATTCATATTATTTGAATGCTTCGAGTTTGACCTGTTTTTTAACATTCAAAATAGTGAGTCGATACACTTTTTCAAATAAAATATCAACGTCTCCTTGTTCTGCAGACATAACCACATTTTCTCTAATTGGGTTAAGGTTAGCATTGTTAATTTTATCAACGTCGCCGATAGAATTTGCAAAAGCTAAACTAAAAGCTGAACTAAAAGCGGGACTAAATGAAGAGGCTAACAAAAAGGTGCAAATTATGAAGATTGATATGTTCATGTTGTGTTCTATATTTGATCGAGAAGGAGTGCGAGCGAGTAAGCTATGCGACATTCCTAACAAAAGATAGCATCAAGAAGCCATGTCGTTCCCCATCAAATATTGCTAATGAATTTATATATAACTTGATCCTGTAAGTGTATACACTAAAATTTTCGGCAGAATCATCACGACTCGTTGGGTTTCATCAATATTAATAAACCTAAATGCACCCATAAAAAAGAGGATATTTACATGCGCTACTCAATATTTGTGTTTTTGTTGTTCTTTGTTTTTTCAATTACAAACTCATTTGCTCAAACAAATGAAAAACCAAGACTTGAAGTCCCTGAAGGCGCGAAAATACAAAGCGATAATTTTTATCCAAGGGTAAAGTTTGAAACATCAATGGGCGATATAGTGATAGAGTTGAGCAGAAGCAAGGCTCCGGTAACCACCAATAATTTTCTAAATTATGTGTATCTTAAAGAGTACGATAATACGCTATTTCATCGCATCATTCCTGATTACATAGTACAAGGCGGTGGATACGACCCTCAGTACAATGATAAAAAAGCGCTATATAAAATCATCAATGAATCTGGAAATGGTTTAAAAAATAGAGCCTATAGCATCGCCATGGCAAGAGTGAACGATCCTCATTCTGCAAAACGTCAATTCTTTTTTAACGTGGGTGATAACGAAAACTTAGATCCCGGAAGAAATTGGGGGTACACAGTATTTGGCGATGTGGTTGAAGGCTATGAAGTAATAGATGCCATGTCACAAGTCGAAACTGAAGTTAATGAAATAATTGGATTTCCTGACACTCCGGTCGATAAGATAATATTAAAAAGAGCCACAATTTTGCCCGAGATGACGTTTGAGTAAAAAATAACGTCTTGTGTTTAAATACCAGTTGCACTCGTGCTTAGTAAAAAACCTTTAAACTCGAAGGAAATTTTTTATACCTTCATGCATTGGACAAATGAGTATGAGCATTTTGCATCGTTTTTTTGCAGTTTTCTTTTTTGTTGTTGCGCTTATTGGAATAGTTATCCCAGGACTGCCGACAGTTTGTTTCGTACTTTTATCCGCTTGGTTCGCAAATAAAGGGTGGCCTGAATTTGAAGCATGGTTATTAGCGCACCCTTATTTTGGGCGCTATATTACTGACTGGCGACAATATAGGGCGATTCCGCGCAGAGCAAAATGGGCATCATCTATATTTATGAGTGTTGGTGCAACTTTACTAATTTACTCGTCACTTCTCCCAATTCTAAAAGTGACCCTTTGCTTAACCATGTTAATTGTTGCATGCTGGATATGGACTCGCAGCGAAGGCGAGAGTAAAAACGCGCTTCAAGGATTACAATAATTGCAATAGAACGCACTTCCTACTGAAGGCGTCTCATCTGTTTGTTCTTCATATCCACATTTATCACACCTTTTTACAGGTGGTTTTAGCTGGTTTGTAGGTTGTAAACAAAGTTCACACAATAGATAGTCTGGCTTTTTTGAGTCGTGTTTTTTAACGAAATTAGGCGCGTCACAGTTTGGGCAAATTGCGTTTAATCTTTTCACCAGGTCTTCCGTTGCCAGCTTAATGACTTCCATTCTCTCAGGGCAACACATGGCTCTTAAATCTGGCTCTATTTTTATGGGAAATGGGTACGTTCCTTTAAGCAGTTCACTTTTGGATACCCCTTTTTTCCAGCCATCATTTGACCAAATCATCCAACGCTGTTTGTCAGAGTCTGTTGCGGCATTAGCGCTTAATTTGTTTGCTAAGTCAGCAGCTGTGCCTGCCTCTATTACATTAAAAGGCATAGACTTTTCGGCAATGGCGATAATTTCAATACGACGCTTTATGTCGACAAACGCAACTAATTCTTGGTCCATCAAACTAACGCCAAAATGAGAATTAAAACTGCCTTCGCTACCTAACCCTTGATTGCACTGGGTTAACTCGCAGGCAATATATGCCTTTTTCAATGCAGACTCATCTGCTCGAAGTTTTCTTTGTATTTTATGATCAAAAGTCCCCAATTTGTCGGTATCAAACTTATCTGTATGAATTATTTGAGTATTAAAAGCCGTTTCTAAAACACAAGCGACACAGTGTTGTTTTTCATGTTTGGTTAAAATAGCAATTTGTTTTTCAACGATTGACATGAGTAGCCTTTGATTAGATTTGAATATAAAGAAACTAACGAATAACACTCCTATTATACAGCTAATTTTTTGGGGTCGACTAAAACTCTCATTAAAATTATGCAGTTTTAAAATAATTGCTAAGTTGCTTAACAGGCTAACACCCTAAATCGTTCTAAAGAACATTAGACTCAAAAGCCTAAGAAATGGGTTTGCTGTGAAGAGTCTTTCAATACCTTTCATGTGCTTAGCCCAAAGGTATTTGACGATGATTTTAGATACAAAATTGTAAGGACAAAAATGAAAGCATCAGACTTAATGGTAAAAGCACTTGAGGCAGAAGGTGTTGAATATATTTTTGGTATCCCTGGAGAAGAAAATTTAGATTTACTTGAGTCACTAAGACACTCAAGCATCAAACTAATATTAACCCGGCATGAACAAGGCGCTGGGTTTATGGCAGCAACTTATGGTCGTCTCACTGGAAAAGTAGGTGTTTGCTTATCGACCCTTGGGCCGGGTGCAACAAACTTAGTAACGCCGGCCGCTTACGCGCAACTTGGCGCGATGCCAATATTGATGATAACCGGTCAAAAACCTATTAAAACCAGCAAACAGGGTCGTTTCCAAGTCATTGACGTAGTCGATATGATGCGGCCCATAACCAAATACACCACTCAAGTGGTAAGTGGGGATAGGATCCCTTCAACCGTAAGAGAAGCCTTTAGAATCGCCAGTGAAGAGCGACCAGGTGCGGTTCACATCGAACTTCCAGAAGATATTGCCGCCGAAGATACAAGTGCGACACTACTAGAGCCAAGCATGGTTCGCCGTCCAATCGCCGAATATAAGTCAATTAAAGCTGCCGTGAACATGATTGAGCAGGCGAAGTCCCCCATTGTGCTCATCGGGGCAGGCGCAAACAGAAAACTGACTTCAAAAATGCTTCGACAATTTGTAGACAAAACAGGTATCCCATTCATCACTACTCAGATGGGCAAAGGAGTGCTAGACGAAACCGATGAAAAATTTATGGGGAATACAGCTATTTCATCGGGGGATTTCGTTCATAGGGTGATTCAACGGGCAGATTTAATAATAAACATAGGTCATGACGTGGTCGAAAAACCACCTTTTTTTATGGAGCCAAACGACCAACAAGTCATCCATGTCAATTTCGAGACAGCAGCAGTAGATCCTGTTTATTTTCCACAATTAGAAGTAGTTGGTGATATAGCGAACAGCATTTGGCAAATCAAAGAGGCAATAAACGCAGAATGTAAGTGGCAACTGGACTTTTACAGCGATGTGCATGACGCTTACATTACACATAAAAAAGAGTCTGAAGATGACGACAGATTTCCGATATTACCTGAAAGGATAGTCAAAGACGTTCGAACGGCAATGCCCAAGGATGGCATAGTCACGCTAGACAACGGAATTTACAAAATCTGGTTTGCTCGCAATTATCCTGCTGCCATGCGCAACACATTATTATTGGATAATGCACTGGCCACTATGGGTGCTGGTCTCCCCTCTGCACTAGCGTCTAAATTAGTGTATCCAGACAGTCCAGTTGTCACTGTTTGCGGAGATGGCGGTTTTATGATGAATAGCCAAGAGGTTGAAACCGCCGTTAGACTCAATTTACACATCGTGATCATTATTCTGCGCGATGACGCCTATGGCATGATCAAATGGAAACAAAGCAACATGGGGTTTGATAACTACGGGCTAGACTATAACAATCCAGATTTTGTTAAATACGTGGAAAGCTATGGTGGGAAAGGATGGAGAATATCGTCTACTGATGCTTTTAAGCCACAACTTGAGGCCTGCCTAAATGAACCTGCTGTGCATTTAATTGATGTCCCAGTGGATTACAGTCTAAACGACGCTAAGCTGAATAAAAAGATCCGAGAATTAAGCGCTAAGTTATAGCGCAAATTGCAAAACCTATTATTCAACTATAATGATAGTGTCAAATTGCAACAACCGAGAAGGTAACTTATGTTAGCCGATAAATATCCCTACTATCTAGCCAATAAAGCCATATTTGCTAATACCGACCTTGAAGTAACGAATAAATACACTCACGAAGTCGCCACTGTGGTTGCCATGGCCGATTCTGAAACCATTGATAAAGCCATTGATGCAGCGGTCAAAGCTCAAATAGAGCTGAACAAAATGCCGGCGTTTAAAAAACAAGAAATATTAGAACATTGTATTAACCGTTTTAAGGAGCGCTTTGATGAATTAGCCTATGCGTTATGCATAGAAGCTGGCAAACCCATAAACGATGCAAAAGGCGAAGTAACACGTCTCATCGACACATTTAAAATAGCGGCTGAAGAAGCGGTGCGCATTAATGGCGAAGTCATTGAGCTTGAAATCTCTGAACGCGCTCATGGTTATACCGGGATGAGTAAAAGAGTCCCTATTGGACCCTGTTCATTCATATCTCCGTTTAATTTCCCGTTAAACTTAGCCGCACATAAAGTCGCACCAGCCATAGCAGCAGGCTGTTCATTTGTTCTAAAACCGGCCAGTAAAACACCCTTAGGGGCAATAATTATTGGCGAGATTCTTAGTGAAACAGATCTTCCCGAAGGCGCCTTTTCAATTTTACCTTGCAGTCGAGATGGTGCCGATTTGTTTACAACAGATGAGCGGTTTAAATTGCTCAGCTTTACAGGTTCGCCTGATGTAGGTTGGGCATTAAAGTCAAAGGCTGGAAAAAAACCAGTTATCCTAGAATTAGGCGGCAATGCGGCTTGTGTTGTGGACCAAGACGCAGACATAAAAGATGCCATTGAACGCATAGTATTTGGCGCTTATTATCAAAGCGGGCAAAGCTGTATCAGCGTTCAGCGTATACTAATCCACGAAAGCATTTATGAAGATTTCAAACAAGCTTATATCGAGAAAGTAAGCTCTCTAGTGCACGGTGATCCTCTAGATGATTCCACTTTTATTGGACCTATGATTGCAGAGTCTGAAGCAGAAAGGCTTGAGACTTGGATCAAGCAAGCAGCCGACAAAGGCGCAAAAATCTTATGCGGAGGCAATCGCAATGGTGCTATGTTGGAAGCAACGGTGCTTGAAAATGTGCCGGTTAATTGCGATGTGAGTAAAGAGGAAGCTTTTGGACCGGTATCGATAATCGCTAAATTCAAGAATTTTGATGACGCACTACAAGAAGTCAATAATTCTCAATTTGGGTTACAAGCGGGAATTTTTACCAGAGATATTTATAAGGCTCATAAAGCCTGGAACGAGTTGCATGTTGGAGGGGTGATAATCGGCGACGTCCCAAGTTGGCGTGTCGATAATATGCCCTATGGCGGGGTGAAAGAATCAGGTTTAGGCAGAGAAGGAATTCGTTACGCAATACAAGATATGACCGAAGAAAGGCTGATGGTATTGAGAAATCCCAATCCTTAAAAAATACAGAGTATGAAGCCTTCATAGCTCGATACTCTGTATTCATTGATGCATAACACAACTATGTTTTATGCATCAATGTGTCCAATGATAGAAGTGGGCTTTTTCTTCCATCATTGTTGCTGTTTCTTCTGGCATAAAGGCTTTATTATTTTTTTCAAAGAAGAAAGTCTTACGCTCAAAGTTGCCGCCAACTTCGTTCATGGTGGCAGTTTCGAGTATTTTTCCGTTTATCACAACGTGAGTCACAAACTCACTCCTTCTTAAATCACTTAATACGTCGCCATCAATAATCGCTAAATCAGCTAATTTGCCCTCTTCAATGCTGCCTATCTCCTTATCCATGCCTAACTGAATGGCGGCATCAATGGTTCCACCTCTAAGCGCTTCAAAAGGAGTAAAGCCGCCTAAATGCATGGTCCACAATTCCCAATGAGCCCCCAAACCTTCACGCTGACCATGTGCACCAATCATTACTCGCACACCGCGATCGCGAAGTTGCTTGGCATATTTGGCCACCTCGATAACATTATATTGGTTGTCAGGCGCTGTGGGTCGCCGAATGGACCGGCCATCGATTAAAAACTGCGGTACATATCGCAGTAGCCGTTCGTTCTTCCATACCTCAGTCCTATCATACCAATACTCCTCTCCCCACATACCGCCATAAGCTACATTAAACGTTGGTGTATAGGCAAAATCGGTGGCACTCCAAAGCTGTGTAATATCATCGTAGGCACGAGCAATGGGAATTGCATGTTCAAGCCATGTATGTCCGTCAACAAGCATAGTCATATTCTGCTGAAACTTACCGCCCCCTTCCGGCATGACCAACATTTCTAAGCGTTCTGCTGCTTTGAGCACTTGTTGACGTTGGTCTCGCCTAGGTTGATTGTAACTTTTCACCGATATCCCGCCCATGTCTTTCAATCTTCTGACATGGAAAAAAGCGTCTTCATAGTCATTTATAACAGCTTTGAAGCCCATGGCTTCTGCGCCATATAAAATGGTTCCCGTAGAGTAAATACGCGGCGCAATAATCTTACCCGCTCGCTGCAACTCGGATGCAGATAGGATCTCAGTGGTGTCGTTAGATGGGTCATGAAATGCGGTTACTCCAAACGCTAGGTTTGAGTAATTTTCCCAATTTTGTTGCGGGATAATTTCATTACTGCCTTGAGAGCCATGAGAGTGCGCATCAATTAAGCCAGGAATTATGGTTTTGCCGCTCACATCGATTACGGTGGCGTCGTCAGGAACACTAAAGCCTTCGGCTTGAGTCACTTTTGTAATTTTATTGTCGGTAATCACAATTACACCGTTCTCTATCACTTCTTGTTGATTCTCCGCGTCCCTCATGGTCACAATGTTACCGCCTAACAAGACTTTCACGCCTTCAGGTTTAGCAAATGGTTGCATAAAACTAAGACCGATTCCTTCAGTTAATGGATCAGGTAATGTATCAGGTGCACCACTTCTAAAGGCAAATGCTTCGTCTAAACTTCGCTCAAAATAGCGAGGCCCATACGACCAGCCAACTGTATTTCCGTTATCACGCCACGTCATGTAATTACCTGCACGGGCTGAGAGTTTAGTTACAGGGAAACTCTTTATACTGGGACCAATATTAAGCTTTTTACCGGTGCTTACAAATGGCATAACGTAGGTGTTGTATTGATGCACAAAAGCAATGTGTTTTGCATCGGGTGACAGCCTATATTCACTTACTTTATCGGCTCCGTATAAATGGACAACTTTGTCTTTACCGTTTAAATTCACGCTTGAAAATTGACTTTCTGGGTACGAACCAAAAATAGACTCAGTGAAAAATACCCTGTCGTTATTCGCACCAAAATGCGGTTCAATTCCAGATTTAGCGACACGAGTTGTCGTCTCTTCCTCAAGATTTAAGACATAAATGCCCGGTTCAACGCTATTTTTAGGATCGAGCAAATATCCGCCCGTCACTTTTTTATAAGCGATTAGTTCGGCATCATTAGAAAAACTTGGCTCTATGAAATGACCAGGTTCAGTATTCACAATTTTGCCTTTGCCACCTTTAGAAGAGACTACTCTTATGCTGCCAAGTTTTTGATCGTTCCATGTTGTGTAGACTATTTTTTTGCCATCGTTAGAATATCGAGGATAGTATTCGTCATGATCGTTTTGGCGGGTTAGGCGTTCCACTTTGCCCGACTTTATATTTTTCACATACAGTTTACCTAGCGCTTGAAATAATACGGACTTGCCATTTGGTGAGCGCTGTGCCCAACGAATCGAGCGGACCTCAAATTCATCGCCAGCAACTTTTTGCTCGAAGCGCATCGCATTGGCAAATTGCACGTTAGTTTTTAATGTAACATTAAGGGTTTCAATCGATTTGTCGGCCAAAGTAAGTTTATGAAATTTGCCTCCAGTCCAAAACACAATATGCTTGCTGTCTGGGGTCCAATCATAGTAAGAAAAATAACCTTCGGTACCAAAGCCTTCTTGCATGTCACGCTCAAGCCCTAAAAATACAGGCTGCTCAAGACCTGTAGATAACTCCTTTACAAAAAGGCCTGTTTTTTCTTTAACACGTCGGATAAACGCAACGTATTCTCCATTCGGAGAGGGAGTTGGCACTACCGCGCCGCCAGAGCCTGAAATGAAGCGTTCTTCCGAACCGTCTTCTAAATTATATCGAGTAACCGCAAAAATAGACTTTAGCGGATCCCTATTGTATTCGAAACGCGAGCCTGGGCTGATGTCATGAGTAAAATAGACATATTTTCCGTCGTGAGAAAAAGCGGGATCGGCAATATTTTGTTGTTCCACTTTGCCGTTTTCACGCTGTTTAATGGCGACCCCATCACCGCCGCTTTTATGAAACATCCAGATTTCACCTGCGGGTATACTTCTAGACGACATAATGCCTTTTGTGGCAACAATATATTCGCCGTCAGGACTCCACTTTGGTGAATGTATGAGGTTGTTTGACTCTTTTGTAATTTGCGTTAGGTTGGTTCCATCGATGTCCATTACCCATATATTGGATAGGCCGTCTCTGTCAGATATAAAGGCAATATGCTTTCCGTCAGGACTTACCGAAGGTTGAATATTCCAAGCAAAATCTTGAGTTAACGAACGAGCTTCTCCCCCTTCTATATCCACGATAAAAATATCGCCCACGGCGTCAAAGACAAAATGTTGCCCATCAGGAGTAATATCTAGACTTGACCAGGTTGTTTCGCTGCTTGTTATTTCGACAGTATTAAGGTTGAAAGGCGGTGCGGTCACATCCCATTCTTCAAATTCTTTTTTCTCTTCGGATTTGTCTTCATCGTTTGCATAAGCAAAGGTTAAACACATCACACATGAAAGCGTGGCAAACGCCAACAATAAGCGCCAAGAATGTTTATTATTTTTCTGCATATTATTCTTCTTATAATGGATAAACTCAATAGCTAACAATAATTTGAAACGTTATTTTTAGCAAGTACTCAGTATATGAGTGCACTCTACCATGTCGTCTGCGCAAAGTAGTTGGTAATGCCGAAGAGAAGAAATGAAATTACAAAGACACGCTGGAATTTGCTAACAATTAGTATAATCGAAACTGATGACTTCATTAATCTTGGTCTTACCCAGGGCTAGCATTACAAGCCTATCTAGGCCCAACGCAACTCCCGAACAAGGGGGCAATCCATGCTCTAAACACGCAATAAAATCTACATCAATAGTGACTGTAGGTAAGCCAAGCATTCTGCGCTTCATGTTATCTTGTTCAAACCTCTTTTTTTGTGTTAGCGCACAGGTTAATTCATTAAAGCCGTTTGCTAGCTCTACCTGCTTGTAATATACCTCAAACCTGTTTGCGCATCCCGTCGCCTCATCAATGGTGGCTAGGGCTGCCTGAGACTTGGGAAAGTGAGTGACAACAATGGGTTTTTCTGACCCAATGTTAGGCTCAATACATTGATTAAAAAGAACATCTAAAAAAATATCCTTTAAAATAGTAGAAGATTTTTGTAAAAAATTATCGCTATCTAGCTCGTCTTTTGTAGTACTGATATTTGAATGCTGGTCTTGAAGCAACTTTTTATTACTGGTTATATAATCAGACAAGCCCTGTTGCCTACAATAGACTTCAATTTCTTTCAAAGTGGCATTAGTTGGGTCAAGGTTACAATGAGCAAGAAACAAATCCTGATAGCTTTTTTGTTCGCATCCTTGTATCGGCAATATGTTCACCAGCAGTTGCTTAACCTCATCAACCAGCATCTGCATATCAAAATTGACTCTATACCATTCAAGCATAGTAAACTCTGGATTGTGGTGATGACCTATTTCATCTTCCCTAAATGATTTGCATATTTGGAATATGTCTCCGCTGCCAGCGGCCAATAGTCGTTTCATTGCATATTCTGGAGACGTTTGCAAAAAACGGACAGGGACGTTTTGAGTTAACAGAGGTTGCAGGTAAGGATCCGATACAGTGTGTCGACTCAGACTTGGAGTTTCAACCTCCAGAACCTGCCTTGTGGAGAAAAAACGTCTAATTAAAGTAAGAATCGCCGCTCTGCGTCGCAGCGATTCTATTTCACATGTAGGAGACCAAGACGACGTCACTATTTCTGAGCGCGTGACACGTACTCTCCGCTTCGAGTATCCACTTTAACGACTTCGCCTGTTTGAACAAACAAAGGGACGCGAACTACTGCACCCGTTGCAAGGGTTGCTGGCTTACCACCCGTTCCAGCAGTGTCTCCTTTAAGTCCAGGATCGGTTTCAGTGATTTCAATTTCAACAAAATTAGGCGGCGAGACAACAATTGGACTGCCATTGAATAAGGTTAATGTACACACGTCGTTTTCTACCAACCACTTAGCGTTATCACCTACCGCTTTTGCATCTGCGGCTATTTGCTCAAACGTGTCATTGTTCATGAAGTGCCAGAACTCACCATCGTTGTATAAATAGGCTAAATCCGTATCTAGCACGTCTGCGCCCTCCACTGACTCACCTGAACGAAACGTTTTTTCTAACACTTTACCAGAGATAAGCTTTCGAATTTTAACTCGGTTAAAAGCCTGTCCTTTACCTGGTTTAACGTATTCATTCTCTAAAATGTTGCAAGGCTCGCCATCAAGCATTATTTTAAGACCAGCTTTGAACTCATTTGTGCTGAAATTCGCCATTTCATCCTCTAAATATTTAATAGATACAAAAAACATGCAAATAATACATAAAAAAAGCACTTCTGTAGAGACCGATTGGAAAAAAGAATTAACAAATTCATTTACTGACTTATATGACTTAATTGATTTTCTTGAAATAGACCCAAATACCATACCGCTTGAATATAATTCTTTTCGTGGTCCCGTTTTGGATAACCCTGAAGATGAATTTAACACTCGGTTATCCAATCAAGAGCAAATCATATCGCTTCACACAAACGCGACGCATGGTTCTCCCATCCTAACTGAGCACAATAAAGCACGAAAACTGTTCCCGATGAGAGTGCCTCTACCATTTGCTCAATTAATGGAAAAAGGCAACTGGCAAGACCCACTATTACAACAAGTTGTCCCTCATTTTTCTGAATTTACGCACGAAGAAGGCTTTATCGCTGACCCACTGCAAGAGCAAAAGAATTCAAATAGCGGCATTATTCACAAGTACAAAAGCAGGGTACTCTTAGTAGTAAAAGGAGGATGTGCAGTTAATTGTAGATATTGTTTTAGACGGCATTTTCCTTATCAAGAACATCAACTGAATAAGAAAAAATATATGGAGGTGTTTGAGTACATTCAAAATGACATAAACATCAACGAAGTTATTTTATCCGGCGGGGACCCTCTAATGGCAAATGACGAACAGTTAACTTGGTTATTGGAGCAACTCAGCAATATTTCGCACTTAAAAAGAGTGCGTATTCATACGCGTTTACCTGTTGTGATCCCAACAAGAATTACTTCAAAACTTATCACATCTTTGAAACAGTGCCGATTGAAAGCACTAATGGTGTTACACATAAATCATTCAAACGAAATAAGTGACGAATTAAAGCGCAAATTACAATGCCTAAAAAATGCTGGAGTAACTCTGCTGAATCAGTCAGTATTGTTAAACGGCGTCAATTGTAATGTAGAAGCGCTTGAAGACCTTAGCGAAGCGCTTTTTGAGGCTGATGTTTTACCCTATTATTTGCATCTGCTTGATCCGGTCGACGGAGCATCTCATTTTAATGTCAGTCAAGAAAAAGCCGTGGCGTTAATGAAAGAATTACTTGCCAGGTTACCCGGATTTTTAGTTCCCAAACTGGTTCAAGAATTGCCTGATAAAGACAGTAAAACGCCAATCGATTTAGCATTAAAACACATAGAATAAACAATCTTTGAGGTTTGTCGTCATTGGATGAGACTTTTACAAAATCGAATAGAGCTGTTACCAACTCATCCATCTCTTAGAACCAAATTTACAGCCCTTTATTCCCCTTTAAACATCACTTTTTACGCCAGTTTTAATCGCTTCACCATGCAAACAAAAAAGCCTAGCAATCCTAAATTGCTAAGCTTTCGCTTTTGTGTAAACACAAATGGAACAATTATGCTGTAGTGTTAATAATACTGCCGACATTCGACGTATTAGCCACCATAGCGGGTTGCGCTGACTCAAGTAACTGTAATACAGCCTGACCCTCTTGCTTGATTTGATCATTTGCCATTTCAGCTGATTTGACCATAAGAGTATGAGCAACGCCTGATGCACCTTGTATATCCATTGCAAGTCCTCGTATTCCATCAGTTAGTAAAGTATGAGCAAAATATGCCCACTATTTCATATCGACAAGCCAAGTTAATTATTTAATTTTATTGACGCTATCAGACATTTATCAATATTAAGAGCCGGCCGAAGTGCAATGTGTCATCAGCAACGTTATACTTTACTTTTTAAATCATTAATATAGACCCAAAGACATGAACAAAATCATTACGGCTTTAAATGAAAATCTACGAGTGGTATATCGAAAAGCGATAGATGCTGATAATGCGCTAGACTCACTAAAAGCTTCAGGCAAGGGAAAGTTTCAACACATTTTCGAAGAGAATGCAGGGTTTGCCACAAAAAGTAATAGATTTACTCCATACGTTGAGGAAATCGCTGGAGAGGTTGCTCTATTATCAAAGGTAGAAGAAGAGGAGTTAAGTGAGAAACTCCCTTCAATAGTTAAAAAGCTCGAATTGATGCTGACAACACTTCATCAGTTTAAGCAGACTTTGAAATAAAATACGGGTATGTATTAGCAGAAAATAAACCGTACGTTTAACAAATGTTTGCAATAGTTTTAATTACTTTAACTGCTCAATCGTAAAGCCTTGTGCCTCCAACTGCGTGAGCAATCCATCTCTACCGGGCAAATGCAAAGCGCCAACTAACACAAATTCCACAGATTCGTTCTCAAAAAATGGCAATATTTTTTCCATCCAGTGATTGTTTCTGTTACTCAATAAGACTTGGTGCAAATCGGGGTATTCAGAAAAACTGTCTAAGCCTAACTTTGTCAGCTTTTGCATATTCCCCGTGCGCCAACTGGCATGTAATCCTTTTATAAGCTCGTCTACTTTATCTATTTCATTTAACGTATAGTTAACTAGTCCATCTGGATCGCCTGAATCAAAACTGTCCAACACCGCTAATTGTTCTTCAACACTTTCAAACCATCCCATCTTTTTGTTATCTGCTTGGGCTTTTTTAAAAAAATGTTCATCCACACCAACGGCAATAAAGCCGCGAGACTGATATTCCATTAAAGTAATAGTAAGCATCAAACCCGTCGCATTCATTGGCAAAAATTGGTTTATGTCTAACCCTCTTTCATTAATGTATTCTTCAACACGTTGAAATGTTGCTTGCGTAAGCTCATCTTTAAGCGTTTTACCCTCAGGACTTAAAATCACTGACATCATCTGTTGTGCAAACTCAGGAGATTGGGTCGCTGCAATGTCGGTTTCAAAGTAAATCTCGTTGGACGCATTGTATGCAACATTGAATGCTTTGGGGAGGGGGTAATCGCTTGGTGTTAATAAGTGAAACGTACCGCCTATATAAACGGTATTATCATTTTTTGTCACTTTAAATACAGAGGCTGCGTGAGCACAACCGGCAATAAACACTGCAATTAAGAATAGAAATTTACACAGACGAATACGAGACATATACATGAAGTTGACTTCCCAAAAGGCCATTATTTACCCAACCATGTAGCTAAGCTAAAAATTAGGAAAATAACTTTACCGAACTCAGTTCAGTATACAGGTTAAGCTCGGTCAAACAATAATTAATCTTTTTCAATAATTACGTGGAACGGTAATGAGAACGTCTTCCTACGGATAAAGCAAATAAGGTTGTCTTTGTTCTTTGAATTTTTCTACGTCTTCAGTCCAAAGCAAGTTTATTTCTTCAGAGCTCATACCCGATGCCAGTGCCTTTCTTAATTTATCCGTCCCTGCTAATTTGTCAAAAAACGATGTTGATGTAAAAAAGGGCTCATCGTTTTGCATGAATATACGGTACCACTTTACGAGAAGCTTAAGGTCAAACCCTTGAATATTGGACTGTCGAAGATCTTCCCCCGTAATTTCTACTGTATCCCATTTAGGCTTTGACGCCCCCTGAGTTGATGCTGGAGTAAATTCGAAATTACCCACTAAACCACTTGGATGACCTAAAACTTGAAATGGAAATTCGGTTCCTCTGCCCACACTTATGGCGGTAGGTTCAAAAAGACACAGATGGGGGTATAATTTTATGGCTTGGGAGTTGGGTAAATTGGGGCTGGGTTTGATAGGCAAATCATAAGGTAAAGCTCGATGATAGTTCAGCATTGGGATCACTCTTAAGTCCAGTTCGTTTGCACTCTTTAACCATCCTTCTCCAGCAATCATTTTTGCTAATTCCCCCACGGTCATTCCGTGAAGCACGGGGATTGGATGCATGCCGACAAAAGATTGATACGCCTTTTCAAGAACGAAGCCTTCAACGAACTGACCATTAGGGTTTGGCCTATCTAACACCAAAAAGCTGACTTGAGCTTCATTAGCTGCTTCCATCATGTAATGCATAGAACTGATGTAGGTGTAAAACCTGACTCCCACATCTTGTATGTCGAAAATTAGCCAATCAAGCTGTGACATAATTTCCGTCGAGGGCGTTTTATGTTCACCATAGATAGAAACAATCTCCACTCCTGTTTTTGGATCTTTACTATCTACTATGTACGCGCCGGCGTCCGCCTTTCCCCTAAACCCATGCTCTGGCGCGAATACATATTTAACGTCCACACCTTGCTCTATTAAAAAATCCAAAATATGGGCATTACCGATTGTTGAAGTTTGATTGACAATCAAGCCTACCCTTTTTCCCTTTAACAAGGGCAAATATGCATTGCTTCGCTCTGCACCTATCGACAAAGCTTTTGATTGGGTAGGATTATGAGTTGCAGAGCATGCTCCCACTATCAATGCAAAAGCCAGAATATTCAATACAGCGACGAATTTATAGAAATTAAATACACCAAATGAACCATTCATATCCGTTTATTGTGCTCCTGAATGTACAACCTAAGTACCTTAGGCGGAACTCGTTATTATGATTAAATTGTGGGGGAAATAATCAAAATGTCTAGCTCTTTCACACAACAATTCAACTGTCTTGGTCTTTTCTACCCCAAGATAATGACCGAGTCTCTTTGAACTAAAAACTCCTATTATGCGCCTACGAGCATTTTGACAACTTACCGCTTTACCCACCCGCTCTATCCCAAGGCGGTTGTGTAGGGCGTAACAACTAAGCTACCATTTGTTAATGTTAAGTTAAAAGTTGAAAACGATGCTCTTTATTTTAAATAGACGGTTAAATACACAATGTCAAAATATCTTGTGTCTTATTTTATTGATGTTCACTTTTCCTTCTTATGCCGGGTGGGAAGCAACATGGATTGAAAAATTTGATGGGACCAGTGTGAATTGGGACAATTGGACTGCACAAACGCAAGCAAATTATAATAACGAAGTGCAATGTTATACCGATGATGATAGCTCTGAAAATAGAAATTATGAAGTGTCAGACGGTACATTAAAAATAATATCAAGACGGCAAAATATTAACTGCCCAGGGCAAAACAACAGATCTCGCGAGTGGACATCGGGTAGATTGAACAGCAAAGATAAAGCTGAATTTTTATACGGCAGAGTAGAAGCAAGAATACGCTTCTTAGAACTTAAAGGCGGCACATGGCCAGCCTTTTGGATGCTTGAAAACAGAATCGCTGAGCAGCCTATCAAAGGCGATAACGACAATGTTAACTGGCCAAATCCGGGCGCAGGCGAAATAGACGTGTGGGAATGGTATAGCAATAATGGTTCTCGATATATCACTAATTTTTTCAATGTCCAAGGTTGCGGAGCCGAACGGCGAATAAACTACCCTAGTGGCGCGATAGATGTCACCGAATTTAACGTCTACGCCATTGAATGGGATAAAGATAATATTAAATTCTTTATGAATGATGAAGTAGTAGCAGAGCACGATTTATCAAACTGCTCACAATACGAAGAGCCTATGTTTGTGTTAATCAATGTTGCAATGGGAGGCAACCTTGGCGGCGCGATTGATCCCTCATTGAACACGGCAACAATGGAAGTAGATTATGTCGCACATTGTTCTTCAACCAATGACAACACCGAGACCTTTTGTAATGAATCAACGCCAATGATGGCAGATGACGATAATGACGGTGTGGCGAATGGAGTTGATCAGTGCCCAGACACTCCGCCCAATTCCTCTGTAGATCCCACAGGGTGTGTAGTATTTGATAGCCCTCAATCAAAAGCGCCCACACCGACTCAGCCAGAGACGAATGTAATATCTGTTTATAGCGACGCATATCAAAATATAACCGGTGTTGATATCAATCCTGATTGGGGACAAGCAACACAAGTGACTGAAGTTGATATTGACGGCAGCATGACCATCAAATTCGAAAATTTGAATTATCAAGGAATAGGATATGAGGACAATAAACAAGACCTAAGTGAGAAGGACTTTTTACACTTAGACTACTGGACTGCCGATACAACCAGTTTGAGTGTGTTTTTAATCAGTCCTGGACCACAAGAAAATCCTTTTACGATTGATGTCGTTCAACAGAGTTGGCAAAGCCTTGAAATTCCCCTATCCCACTACACTGCAGTTGACCTAACAGATACGTTTCAACTGAAATTTGAGGGAAATGGAACGGTCTATATAGATAACATCTTCTTTAGTTCTATCGAGTCTAACAATACCGATTCAGATGGTGATGGTGTAAACGACGATAGCGACCAATGCCCAAATACTGATGCTGGAGTAGCAGTAGATGCAACAGGGTGTCCTGTTCAAATCAATACCGCCCCTGCAGTCACGTTATCCGCTCAACAAGCGAATCAAACCGTTAACCAAATAGATCCTCTTGGGGGAGCCGTGACCATTACTGCTATCATAAGTGATTCTGATAATGAAGACACCCATACTAGCACTTGGTCAGTAACGGGGATATCAAACTTTGAACAAAATGAAAATGTAATCACGTTTAATCCAGCCAATTTAGCTGTATCTCAAGTATCTTTCCAAGTTGAAGTAACTGATAGCGGGACGCCACCGTTAAGCGGTAATGCAAGCTTACAACTCGCCATAGTGACACCACAGCCTCCTCAGCCACCTATTGAAGATGATTTAAGCTCTAGTGGAGGCAGCCTTAACCTATTGTGGCTTATTGGTCTTACAACATTGGCAATGATACGAAGGACAAAATCAAAACTCAGAATTCTAAACCATCCTCACATACTGATCGGTAACTGAGAGATTCGTTTATTTATTTTGTCTACGATTTCAAGATACTCAGGGCTATCAACCTCTGTATATTGGGCTTCAAACTGTGTTTTGTTTAGTCCTTCATCTAATCCTTCGATTGACACCATAAAAGCGTTCTCAGAGGTAGCAAGGCTCATAACCGTTTGTAGGTGCACGGCAGATTCCTCTTGCACAGCAAGTTCAGCAAAGTGCGCTCCCGCCAAATCGGCAGCTAAATCGACAAAACTGTATCCAGAGCCGCCTTTTCCTCTGTCCATAAGCTCTTTAAACTCGCCTACAGCAATGCTAATGCCTTTTTGAGACATTAATTTTATGGCTGCTGAGAACACAAAATGCAAACTGAGATCTTGTCGTCCTTTTAATACAGGTCTATATTTTGGTTGTGGTATTTTATTAATGTAGGCGCTCAAGTCACCGGTTAGTGCACTGAACCTATAGCTTCCTGCATAAATGGCTAGCGCTAAAATAGCGGCTTCATTTTCAACAGTGGCAGAGGTAAATTGACTTTGAAGTAGAGTTTCTGCAAAAACAGCCTGCAAGTAGGTAACCAGAGGGACACTTTTTGTTACTTGGGATTGACTGATATAAAGGTTGTCCAATACAGTTAAATAATGAGCAATTCTAGATTTCAATAATTTAGTGTCTTGAGTATCTCCGCCTGTTTCAATATTTTTTAGCTCTTTTAAAAAACCATCAATTGGGTTTAATGCAACCATTACGTTTGCTTCATTTATGTCTACAGACTTGACCGTATCAATAGCTTTGGTTGCAACCAAGCTTGAGGTATAACTGTTGGCTAGGGATTCGGCCACCCAAAGTGCCATGCTACCAGGAATGGCTAAACTGCCTATGCTGACCTGTTCTAGCCTTATTCCATCCCCTTCTTGAAGCTGAATAAATATATTGATGTAGAGTGGCACGATGCGGTTTGAAATTTGATAACTAAGTTGAATAATGGCGTTGGTTTGTGAATATTCAACTCTAGCTCTAGCCTGCTTCAAAGCTCTATGAATAAAACCTGCTAAACTATTAGCTTGCGACTGGCTTACATTAATAGCTTGTTCATTATATCGATTGCGAAGACCACTTTTTAGTTCATTTAATAAAACTTGAACACTTTCTGCATCGTCGACTCGACTTGTATCTTCTGAGCTAAGCGTTGGAGAAAAATCCACAACCAAAAACACGACTATCAATATTAGCCCAACTAAAATAAGGAATCCGCTTTGTAGAGCTTTCCGCATCAATATCCCATTGAAAATATAAAATTGATTTGAAGTATACCGCAACGAGAAATAATAACTCCCATGACATGAAAAATATTCTCAGGCCAACTGAGTATTGTTTCTCCCATTATTTTTTGCTTCATATAGTGCCCCATCGGCCGCTTCAAGCCACTGCATAGGTGTACTATAGTCTTCTTTAAAACCCGCTATACCCAAGGAGACGGTTACTTTCATTCTGGCCATATCATGATCTATTACGCAATCCATAACTTCCTTTCGGATCCGCTCTGCGACTATATTCGCATTTTGGCTATTAGTATCCGGTAAAATAACAACAAACTCTTCACCGCCATATCGCCCAGCTACATCAGTCTCTCTTGTTTGCTCTAAAATAATCGACGCGACGCGTTTAATAACAGTGTCTCCAGCTTGATGTCCATAGTTATCATTTACCGCTTTAAAATGGTCGATATCTAATATAAGGACACTTACAGGCGATCGCGTTCGAAAGGTTAATTTATATTCTAATTCAAACCTCTCTTGCCAATATCGTCTATTATAAAGACCTGTCAAACCATCTACACGACTGATTTCCTTTAATTGTTCATTAAGATTTTGCGCTCGTATCTTGCTTAACGCTTCGTCAGTAACGTCATAAACAAGGATACATGCCTTTTCAACATTGCCTTGCTCATCTGAAATAGGAAGAATCGTGATATTTTGATACATATTCTCAGCAGGCGAAGTAACAGGTCTTAATACTTTCATTTCAAATAGAAACTCACGCTGCTCCCAAATCACAAATACGGGCGTACTTAATTCAAAAACAGGCTTACATTTATTCTCAAACCATTTTGGTTCTATCTCGTTAGCAATGCTGAATAGCGATGCCCCTTGTGCGTCGTCTATATCAACTCCGGTATGATTCACCATAAATTGATTCCATTCTTGGATGTCAAAATCTGAGTTAATAACGACTACGCCAACGTCTAAAGAAGCGATTAAGGATTCTTGCCAAGTCTTTCTAGATGAATTGTTTATTTGACTCATTATCTCTTATCTCTGGAAGTAAGAATATGCTTGAAAGTTTTATCAATCTCAGTACTTGGAATGACTAACAGTAAATCAAAATTAATATTCTCTTCGCGAATGGCATACGCAACTTCGATCATTAACACCTGACTCCAAAACGATTTATTTTCATTGACTACTTCTTGTAAATCGACTTGCATCCCTAAGACCATAGGTGAACTGTGCGTAAACTCTGTGGATAATTGTGACGATAACCCATTCAGGCATGCGCCAATAATGATATTGGAAACGTCCATTAGCACCTCAACATCATTCATTGATGTGCTTTCGTGATTTCTTCCTAGCAATGTTTTTAGAGACTCCACGTTTGCATTATTGAATACTAACAAAGCTTCGCCTTTGATATATTTACTTGCAAACCCTTTGGATATTGCTGATACGCGCTCTCTGTTATCGATAGAGGCAAGACTCATTGCCAATTCGTTGACGTTTATCAAGCTGATATTGGGGACTGGCAGTTGAATGAATCGATTGAGCAATTTAGCTAAATTAGCACCGGCTAAACCCATAGCGACATTCGCTAGTTCTCTAAAGGCGTCAAGTTTGTCATCAACTGAATCACCAATGGCTACGCTTTGCTCGGAAGAGCGGATAGATGAGGAAGCGTCGCCATCAAACAGACCATATTTATTTAAAATATCGGTCAGTTTATGATTGTCTATGGGTTTTTTGATAAAGTCGATCGCCCCGAGTTTTTTCATTCTTGCTCGGGCTTGTTCTTGTACATCGCCTGATACGACAATAACCATAGAGTGTAGGTCGTTTGCCTTTATGTATTCCATCGTCGAATAACCGTCCATTACCGGCATATTCAAATCCAAGAACATAATATCGCCTTTGCCGGCTTTGATCCTATCTATTGCTTGTTGGCCATTCTCTGCAAATGAAATCTCTATGTCCCATGCGTCTGGTAGGGAACGAGCAATGGCTTTTCTCGCAAAAGCAGAATCGTCACAAATTAAAACGGGTATTGTCATATTATTAGGGCTATTTAATTTATAAAAATATAGTGACGCTAAACCAATCTTTCCGCCACAATACAATCTTGAAATGCTGTCATGCCAATCCAACGATAGACAGTTAAGCAATGACGCTAAACTATCGGATTAAAATATATTTTGAGCGACCTCTACTTTGCATTCTAACCAATCTCAGCAAAAATCAAACTCTAAATTCGTATCTAGGATGTAAAAACATCAACTTACCATTAACATACAAAATTGACTGTGTTCATATTGCATCTTTTTTGTAAATATTAGCATAACCACTGGGCGCTAAAGTATCTTATCTTTTATGCAAACGTTCGAGCTCTGTTAATTGTAAAAGCATCCAATTATGAAAGTAGTGATTTTAGACAAACATCTACAAACTTAGTCATTTTAGTTAGGTCAACGATTGCAGCAACCATTGAGCAATGTGGTAATGCAGATAATTCACCCACTATCCAAAATACGCTGGCCGACTGCATTAAATCGAGCCACGCTAACACAATAAGCTGGTCAAACGGCTCTGGCAGATAAAAATATTCAAACAGATTTAGTCAGAGACATTTGAATGTACCCCTGATAATTATGTAGTCAGCTAGATCTTTTTATTTCGTTTTTTGGCACCAAAAGTTCAATTCAAGTATAAGGGTGGATGAAACAAGTAACTTACTCCAATTATTGGTGAGTTCGTTTATTAATAGGTCGCAATCTTTGTTTTGTTGATAGCCTAGCAACAAAAAGAAATAAACCCAAGAAGCCAAAGCTTTATGTATTGATAATTACACTTTATCCAAATTTAAAACAATACAGAGCATCCAAGTTGCCTATCTATATTCAAGAAAACTTAATTTGTGCTGTTGTATTGATTGGACATGTCAATAATTAATTACATATGTGATTATTGGTGCTTTTGGCGATTGGCTCTACACTTTAAGAGTGAATAAAATTTTGTTAACTCATAAAGGTAAACTGTTCTGTAAGGGTTATCATTTGATAATACCCCAAAAATAACTTGTTTAAATGAGAAAGGTGCAAGATATCAACACGTCACATGATAAAAAGTTGAAGCAAGAAATCGAACCCCAATTAACAGTATAATGGGCATGTTACAATTGCTTGAAAGGAATGAAAATATTAGTAACTCGCAATTCTTAATTGGCCAAGCATTGTATTCCAGCAGATCATTACTACAAATCGTAAATGATATTCTTGATTTTTCAAAGATAGAGGCGAATCAGCTAACAATTGAACAGGTAGAGGTTCCAGTATATGACCTTATAGATTCAATTGTGAGCAAACTTCATCCTGAATGTGCGAATAAAAACTTAAGCGTAAAAATAGAGTGTGCCGAGGACTTTCCGCACTATTGGTTAGCCGATCCAGTACGATTAGAGCAAATTATAATGAATTTAGTTTCCAATGCCGTAAAATTTACTGAAGCTGGCAAAATAACTATCACGGTAAGAGAAAGTAGAAAGTTGAATAAAGACGGCGTCAATATTACCGTCTCCGATACAGGTATTGGAATAAGTAAAAACGCTTTGCCTAGCTTGTTTGATAGATTTTCTCAAGGAGATGCTTCAACTACTAGAAAATATGGCGGTACTGGTTTAGGGATGTCTATCACGAAAAATCTTATAGATTTAATGCAAGGCACAATTAAAGTTGTCAGCCAAGAAGGCAAAGGTACAAAATTCTCGGTATTTTTACCACTTAAAAAGCTTCAACTAAAGGCCTCTATTAAGTCTAAAGCAGAGCAAGTGAGCACACCAAATTTGACCGGCAAAACGATTTTAATCGCTGAAGATAATAGTATAAACAGAGACATTATAGACAACATATTAAAACCAACAAAAGCACAACTCCATTTTGCTAAAAACGGCAAACAAGCCATAGACCTAGCCTCTAGCGTTAAGCCGGACGTGATTTTGATGGACATTCAGATGCCAGTTATTGACGGTATAACAGCGTATAAACACATTCGCAAATTTGACCAATCCGTTCCCATAATTGCCGTTACCGCCAATGTTATGTCAAGCGACATCAAACAATATAATTCGGTTGGATTTTCGAGCTACGTAAGTAAACCATTTAATTTAGACGATTTATATGCCTGCTTGCTACAACATACCTAAAATCAATCAAAACGTTAGATGGTATACTTAAGTATTAAAGAAAATAATATACTGACTCGTCTAGGCAAACAGTACCCTTCATCGGCGTTCGTTATATTTAATGTTTGGGCGTTTTATTGCGTCCAACATGTACAAAATCACTGAACATTTTGTTATCACTCTCCACGATAGCAACCGAACCATTGGTCGAGGTCACTTCAACATTAAACTTTTCCATTCTAAAATATACTAATGTTCAGTAGTTTTGTTCTAAATGTATTGTTAATTTTAAATCCGTCTAGTTTCAATAAATAGGAATAAGATTACATATAAATTTTAACAAGGAGTGTTTTTATGCAAGAACTAACTTTTAAAGAAACAGAGCGAGTTTCAGGTGGTATTTGGGCAAATGCGGCTGGTGCTGTAGGTGGAGCCATCGGTGGTTTTTACGGCTCTATTATAGCAGGCGGGCAAGATGCAAGCTTTAGCGACATAGCTCAGGGAACGCTTGCTGGTGCGGTGTCAGGAGCGCTTAGTCCTGTGCGAGGTATCTCGTCTGGAGTAACATCTGTAGGAGCAGGTATAGTTGGTGGAGCGGCTATATCTGTTTATAAGGAAATATTTTAGTAGATGAGTTTTTTGCCATTAATCATATATCTAACGTGGTTTATTTCAATCACCTGGCTATATAAAAAGAGAATTGGAACGGGAATTTTCGGGAATTGGGTCGCGCGCGACAGGTGTTCCGATAACAAGCACAAGCTGAAAGCCTCTATAGCTCCATTAATAGTAGCGAGCATCAGTTTTGTGGCAACATACTTTACTCTTTTGCTGGTGAAGCAACTCGTTTAAATAGTCAGTATGACGTGGTCAACTAAACTTGACCAATCTATTTAAGCTACTTCTCTCAGTTTTTTCATATCCGCCTAATATTGACTTGGACTCCAGTGGTATAAATTATATCCTCTATGTCCCAGCACAGCTTTCCCAAGGTTTCTTGAAAAAGTTAGAATGCTTTGAGTCATCTACCTGTAGTTAGGGCTTATCTTACATTTACAATATAACAAGGTGGAAAAATACCTAAACAGCGAGCACCTAACAGCCTTATCTTATGAATGTAGACATCGCTGGTATTATGAGTAATTCCTTCCTCACAACATGACGTGGTTGCGCCCTTATATCGGATAATGAGAGAAATTTAGACATAGACAATACCGAATGTGAGAAAGGTAAACGTACAAAATAAAAATGTAGTACAAAAAATATTCAATTTAAATTAACAGAGTATGAGGAGTCTGATAAACTGCATTCATGGAATAGTTCAAAAGTATTAATGGCCAGAGACATGGATATAAGAAAGGGATCATTGACGATCGTTGGCACTGGAATTAGCGTTTCTGGTCAATTGACTCTAGTGGCAAAAAAGCATATCCAGCAGGCTGATGTTGTATTTACAGCCATACCCAATCAACCTGGTTTCGAGTACGTGAAGTCCCTCAACCCTAATACACGCTCACTGACCAATTTGTATGAAATTGACAAACCGCGGGCTATTACATATAAGCAAATGGCCAAACGGATTGTGGACCAAGTGTACGCTGGACATAAAGTGTGTGCTGCTTTTTATGGGCATCCAGGAGTTTTTGTCAATCCTTCTCATGCGGCCTTAAACGAATTACAAAAACAAGGATTTTCCGTTCACATGGTCCCAGGTATCTCAGCAGAGGATTGTCTGTTTGCAGATTTGGGTCTTGACCCAGCCACTCATGGTTGTCAGTCCTACGAAGCTAATAAATTTCTACTACGACGGTATGCTATTGATCCGCATATGACTCAAATTCTTTGGCAAGTCGCATTAGCAGGAGACTACAGTTTTAGTACTAAGTTTATTTACGACGGTAAAGGTATAGAGTTATTACTAGCAAAGCTTATAAACTTTTACCCAGAAGATCATGAAGTGATCATTTATGAGGCCAGTACGAACCCCCTATTTACTCCCCGTATAGAAAAACTGCCCCTTAAGCGAATTGTTAATGCAGTACTTACACCAATATCAACTTTAGTAATACCTTCACTCGGTACACCTCATTATGATGAAAACGTATTTCAGGCTTTAGGAATATCGCTAGAAACAGCGGAAAGAAATAGCCAGTTAAGCTGATTAGAAAAGGAAAGAGACATGTCAGATCCATTAATTGACTTTATAAACAAACTTGATCAAGACCCCGAAGTTCAATTAGAGTATTCTAAAGCCCCCAAAGAAACATTAATTGCCAACGGTGTTTCTAATAAAGATGTCACTCTTTTATTAAGTGGCGATTTAAACGCAATTAAAGAGCGACTTGGCATGTCAGACATCAAAGCAATACTGATCATATCTATTTAGACGGAAATAAAAACTTTGTTTTCTCGATTTCAAGCTCTTGTTTTCATTTTAACGCTAATCATAACGGGCGTTAGTTTTTCTTATGCAAAACAAGATGACGACTCTACAACTCGCGCAGAGACCATGCTTGAACAAATTGAAAATCTTGTTTTAATCGATATTGATGAATCCATAAGACTATTAAACGAAGCAGAAAATTCACAAGTTATACAGCAATCAGATTATTTACAAAGTTATTTAACGAATCTAAAGGGTTATGTTGCGCTATATCAGTCGGAATATGGTTTAGCCACACAGTATTTTCAACAGGCTCGTATGCTAGCCTCTAAAGCCAACAACATACCGCAACAAGCGTATTCCTATCGTAGGGAAGGCATAATGATGATGGTGCTTGGGCAATATAGTGAGGCTATAAATTTATTTGAAAAAAGTCTAAATCTTGCCTTAAATTCAAATGACAATGTTGATACCTCGCCAATTTATTTGCAAATTACAAATACGTATAAGTTACTTGAGCAAAATGATAATGTCCTCAGATATGCAAAACCGTTGTTAGCTCAAGCAAGGCTTGAGGATTCGCATTTAGGTATCGCATCCTCTTATTATTTTCAAAGTTCGGTTTATATCGAACGTGGTGATTTCGATACCGCTATCAAGTTACTCGATTCGCTCTCACAATTTACTAACTCATTGCCAGACATCCAATATCTATCTTCCTTCGCTCCATTGGGATATGCGAAGCTAGCCATAGCTCGGGGTAAACTTGAAGTCGCTAGGAAAAATGTGGATTCATCAATCAATATTGTGCAAAGCTTAAATTACACTGCTGGATTGATTGAACCCTATCTGACAAAAAGTGAAATACTTTTTTTAAATGGTGAGATTGAAGAAGCAATTAAACAACTGGAGTTGGTCTTAAAATTGTCGGACGAAATCAATTTGCTCAACTATAAATTAACCGCTTTGTTAAAACTCTCTGAGATATTCGAACAAAAAGGGGAATATCAACTAGCACTTAGTTATCTCCATAGCCATATTCGAGAAAAACAGGTATTTCAGCTACAAAAAGAGCGCGAGTTATTAATTGTACAGCAAGCAAGAATGAATTTGTCTGACAAAGAAAAGCAAATACAAGAACTCACATTTCAACAAGAACTAAATGAACAAGAAAGGCAAAACCAAGTTACCTTAATGATTGTTTTTGCATTCATAGTCGTTGTCCTAACAATTTTTGTTGTCATTCTTCAAAGACAGAAAAAGCAACTTAAGCTAACTTCGATTGAACTTAAGCGAGCCGCCAATACAAAGTCAGAGTTTCTTGCTCGAATGAGTCATGAGATAAGAACGCCAATAAACGCAATAATTGGTCTGACAAAGTTGTCTTTAAACAATAGTGAAAATAGTCGACAAACTACAAATTTACAGCAAATAGAAGAGTCCTCTAATACATTATTAAGTGTGATAAACGACATACTTGATTTTTCTAAAATTGATGCCGGAAAGTTAAGAATAGAAAACGAGCCGTTTGACTTAGATGAAGTGATCAACCAATGCATTCGCTTGCATAAACTTAAAGCAATCGAAAAAGGCTTAGAGCTAATTCTATTTATTCACCGTGATGTTCCATTAACACTTCGGGGCGATTCACTGCGTCTGCAACAAATCTTGAATAATTTGTTGAGCAACGCTTTAAAATTTACAGCGAAAGGTAGTGTTTCTCTTATTGTGAAGCGTATTTTTACTACTAATAACCTTTTTATAGAATTTGAAGTCAAAGACACGGGAGTTGGAATGAACTTATTAAAATTCGATAACTTATTTGACTCCTTCTCACAAGCAGACGAGTCTACCACTCGTTTATACGGCGGAAGTGGACTTGGCCTGACCATATGCAAACAATTAGTCGAATTGATGGGAGGTAAAATTTGGGTTGAGAGTCTGCCGAATAAGGGAGCGACTTTCTTCTTCAGGGTTCCCTTTAAAGAGTCGGAAATAAAAACAACGGCAACACGTTTCAAAACCGATTTGAGTTCACTTCGAGTCTTGATTGTTGACGAATTAGAATTTTCAAGAAATTCTATCTCAGATACGTTATACAGATTTGGCATTAATCCTGACATAAGCGACAATGGTCATAAAGCGATCACAAAATTCAGAACTGCGATAGACGCTAATTTCCCTTACGATTTAATTCTGTTGAATAACATGTTAGCTGACATAAACGGCATTGAAGTGGCAGCCATCATGAAGCAAGAAAAGCTTTCATATAATCCCAAAATTATCATGCTTACTTCTGGGGAATTGACTGCTTTGAAAAGAGCGGGGAAATCTACGGGTATTGACGGTTATCTAAACAAACCAATATCTGTAAGTTCAATGTTCCAAGCGATCAATCAAGCGATATTAGGCCGCAGTTCCAACACTTTTACTAGCAATCGCGATATTCCCTCAATTAAGCTGGATAACATTCGGATATTATTAGTAGAAGACAATCAGCTCAATCAAAAAGTCGCCCTAGGATTCTTAAAAGATTCTAGTGCTGAAGTTGTGGTAGCTAATAATGGAAAAGTAGCATTAGAAACATTAAATCGAGAAGCTAATTTCGATTTGATATTAATGGACATCGAAATGCCTGTTATGGATGGTCTAACTGCTACTACTAAAATTCGCGAAGAACTAAAATCGACCATTCCGATAATTGCAATGACAGCTCATGCAATGGCCGATGAAGTCAGTAAATTTATATCGGTAGGAATGGACTCACATATTTCAAAGCCAGTCGATCCCTTTATTTTATTTAAAACCATCAAAACGGTCCTTTTTGAAGAATCTACGATCGTTGAAAATGACGAAAATATCAATTTACAACATTCAGACCTCAACAGTGAAGCGGTTGATGAGTTGATATTCATTGATAAAGAAAAAGCTTTGAAAGCTATGATGGGTAGTCAAGAGTTGTATTTGGAAATGGTAGATGAATTCATTTCTTTAAGCCCTCAAATAAATAAATTAAAGAAGGCTACAGACTCGAAAGATCTGAAAACTATGCTGAGAGTAATTCATTCTATTAAACCTTCACTTCATTATATAGGAGCATATGCACTTGCAGATTATATAGTAGCACTTGAAAAGGACTTGAAATTAGCATCTGAGCCAATACCCGATCAACTTACAATGCGCGTAATCATTGCGATTTTAGCAATCACTAAAATCGCAAAAACAATTAAACAATAGATAATATGTTTTTATATCTCGTCTTACTTGCATTTGCATAATCGTACCGTAAAGACCAGAATCGCTTAATATCAGTGTTCTGTCCAGAAACCGTCTTCATTTGAGGTATTGGTTGACGTCATTTTTGGCCTATACCCGCAAGTTGACTGGGGCTAAAGAGTTGCGTACTTTATTTATTCTCACTAATTAATTTATTTGAGGGTAAGTGATGAAATATATTTTTTGTATTTTTACTTTATTTTTTTCCGTAACCACTCTTGCGCAACAAGTAGAAAGGAAGAATTTGGTTCAGAAAATCAAAACCGGACCAAGCTTTAAGTACGCTGTTAAATGTATGAAAAACGGTGAATCGGCTTTAGCTAGTAGTGATAGTAGCAATTTCAATATTGCCGAATTTAACGGTGAATTTGATAACGATAAAGTCGAATACTGGAAAGAAAAAGACAATATGGTAACTAAGCATACCTTGAAATCTGAGCAAATAGTTAACGTAACTCCAATAAATAATAAGGGTTGCTTTCTATTAAAATATAAAGATTAATGTTTAGAGGTCCAGATATCATTGGCTTCAAAGAGAAAAGTAGTTGGTAAAACACTTATAAAGTTGTGTGCCGCTTAGAACAGATGCCGATGGAAAATGCAGTATTGGGATCAGGTCGCATGGTGCTTTTACCTCTGCCGTTGCTTTTTCGTTATCCAATTCGTCAATATTAAGAACTCTGGCCATGGTTTGATTTTTTTTCACGCGTTCGCCTGGTTTTACGCAATATTCAACCATGCCTCAAAAGTCGGTATACATAGTTTTGTAATCTTTTAAATAAACACCGACTCTGTCCATGACCCTTGGCTCGAGTTGAGTATTGTTTAACGCTCCTTTTTGAGTAAGATATGTGAGTATGCTTACTGCATCATGGTAACCTTCATTAAAACTGATGACCTCTTGGCTACCCATTTCCAAAGTAAATGCTTCAATATTAAAATCGTAGGTACCACCAAATTTCTCAGACAACAGTTCACCTAGCGTCCACCAAGCACAAAAAGTAGCCTCGTCTAACGCGCCAGCAAATACATTCGGAATAAATATACAGTGCTCAATATTAAAATAATGCGCGGATTGTTTTGCGTATTCTGGTATGTATATATGCCTTGTTGAAACAGGCCCGTTGTGCAGATCAAGCACTATGTCGGCATCTACTGATAAGGTTTGCAAAGTAAGGTTGAGTTGCTGAGCTAATCCTAACCCCCACATTTGGTTAAGCTTATTTTCTATAGATTCTTTCCATAAACGTTTAAATGACAACTTTAACTCTTCTATTGGCAAGATATCATCTAAGCTATCAACAAATTGTTGTATCGCTTTTTGATCGTAAAAGTATCCTCTGTTCCAGTTAGTACCGTTGACAGGATCAAAACGCCCAAGCGTATATTCTCCAGCTTTTATGTTAGTGCCGACAGGGTTGCAGTTAGGAACTAGCGTTATTTCTCCCAATATCTCACAAGATTTAAATTCTTGCAGCAAGTGATAAATTACAACGTTACCTTGTACTTCAGCGCCATGAATGGAACTTTGAATATACACTTTAGGTCCAGGTAAGCCGTTGCTTATTTTGTAAATAGGCACATTTAGTGAGCGACCCGAAGCATTTTGAGCAACGGCAATATGTGATTTAATTAGAGTTTGTTTTGTAGACATGGGGTAGAGTACGATTTTTTTCTCAAGCTTAACGCATCTGCATCAAGATACAAAATTTCCTTAAAAATTCATAAAGGTAAAAACAGTTCAAAGACTTGAGAGCACAAACCATGATGATAGAAAGTTCTAGTTGATAAGATACCAATCGCATATTGGGGTAAGTTGCATTACTTTATTAAAATTTTATTAGGGCGCAACCCACCATTATACAAAACACGAAGCAATCGATTAGTAAGAACCCTCCAAGTTTAAAACGTCTACACAAGACTATTAAACACTCTGTGTCTGGCTTATGCGTTGCTTGGAAATACGAGGCTGGTTTTAGACAGTATGCTGTAGTTTCTTTATTACTGGCCCCACTTAGTTGAGTAGTAAGAAAGGTTAATCCCAAATGGGCCGCTTGAAGTGGCAACAAACTATCTTCATCATCAATCGGCAACTCTAGATAGCTGTTGTCCATGTCACGTTAGATCGTTCCTGTTTTTTCCAGATATTGTGCAATGCGACGGGTGATGGTGTTGACGATACCCTCCATGTCAGAGTGACTAGGTGCTTTAACACGTTTGAATTTGATTTGACCTTGCTCTTTTTTGATGACGCCTTCGAGAAATAACATATGACAAATCCACAGAATAGTGAATTTGTAAAACGTGTGTTGCCCGCAGGGTAAAGGTACATGAATGTACCTGAATACAAGTGGACGTTGAGATTTAACGCGCTAACTTAGTAAAATATCTATAGATATAAAGACAGCCAGCTATAATTATTAATACGTCTAAGATATAGCACTTTTTCAAAAATTCTTCGCAGTTCAAAAATCGAACTAATCAAACGCGCTAAGTGACTAAAAATAACATTGTTAAGTTGACACTATGTTCATGTCAAGTTGACTAAAATAACTCCGCTCACAGCTACATTTACCTTTTTCGAAAACGGCGCTTTTCTATCGTTTGCTCTCTTAAATAATTTTGGTAGCTAATTTCAGTTGCCGTCCGACTAAAAAATGAAAATGCTAATCCTGCAGTAAAACTTAAGAATATATTAATCAAGAATGTTTGTTGAAATGGAAAATAAGATGTTTCTTCATTAAACGTCATGTACTGCATACAAAGAGTAAACGCACACATAAAAAGCGAAAATAAAGCTCCACCCATATTTGTATAAAAGTTGATAAAACTCTCTTTTCTAAGTGCTTTCCAACTAACTTTTTTACTCGCATCCCAGTGGTTTTCGAGACTGAAGCATTTGAGAAACAAGCAACATAATTTTTTAAACACATTCATTCCTTTGTAAGTAGGCATAGTAGTATGCCTATCCTTATACTCAGTTTATATCATATACTTAGTTTGTATCAGATATTTAGTTTGTATCAGCACCACCTACTGCACCTAGCCCCACAGATCTTGCCAACCAACCCGCTCTTACGAAGCCAGTAGTAACAGCAGCTAAACCGCCTGTAAAACCAGCCAATGCCCCAAACAAAGTCGCTTGAGCAATCTCTCCAGCAGAACCTCCGTTTACTGCAGAACTCACTCCACCAGTTATACCGCCTAATATGGCACCACCAGGTCCAATACCACCAGATATTGATGTTATTTCATTTGCGTCTAATTCTCTCATAAAGTTTCCTTTTATTTAATTAAAGCACTTCAATGTGCAGACTTATAATAGCACTTAAGAAAAAGGAGGTAACTGACAGTAAGTATAGTTTGGAATAAATGACAAGATTGCTGTTTATTTTTTTTGTAATTTTCACTTTTCTTTATTTACTTCGAGAAGGTAAAAAATATTCTTTGTTTTTGGATTAGTCATATTAGTTATGTCTATTTCTATCACCAAAATTGACCAATTGGGTGCTTGCTTAAAGAAATATTTATAGACTATTTTTCTTGTTGTGTATCTTATTGAAAAAATACTTGTTTGGTCAGTACACCTCAATTGAGCAACAGTTTCGTATTTCATCATTTCTCGTATCAATTGCGCCACGTATTTATACTGCGTAAACTGAGGACTAGGTTATAGAGTTTTAAATAAGATGGTTTGTGTATAAGCGCTGATTTAAATCTTGCTGAATTTAAGATTATTAAAACAAACCGTATAAAAATCATAAAATCAGTTACAACGTGGGCAGGTAGTGAGTCGAAAGCTTATGCTTGGTATTGTAACGAACCAATCCCTGCCATTGGCAACGTTACCGCCGAATTTGCGGTTAAAAGTGGCAATATTAAAGCTGTAAGAGACTATTTACGTACCATCGCTATGGGTGGACACTCTTAAATAATCATTCACAGATACCAATTCTCTCCACTTAAAAAGACTCTCTACAATCAAATCTTTGTGTCTAAGCTGTGAAACCACAGTTAAGTCGATTAATAGAGTCTCTTATCATTTGAATTCCCAAACCGGTTGTGCAAAGTTCTAATGGTACTTTATTACCAAGCGCTTTATTGGGAGTTTTCATCCAGCGAGTTGCTACTCCAATCGAACCAAAATATTTGACTGGCTCATTCATTAATTTTACCAATTGAAAGGCCCTGTCCGATTCATGCATCCGTAATGTTTTCATCGTGTTTCGTTGCTTTCTGGCTTGAACTGCTCTTAATGAAATGCCCAGCAAAGGTGCAGCTTGAGACTTCTTAATGTCAAAGATGGAAGCTATATTTTCGATAGCATCTAAAGGTAGACCGTCACTAATAATATCAAGGACTGTAGCGTCTGCTGGTAGCTCTCTATTAGTAAGTTGGCGATATTCTCTAGCATACTCCATTTTCAGCTCCTTTTTTGTCACTCTAAGGATTATATTTCTAAATACATGCGAGCTTTTGCGCGAAAATTTATCATTGTCAAAGGCCACATACAGACTAAGACTATGACAACAATCGGCGCAAACCAGCCAATCGCCAAAAGTGCTTGTCGGTCTAAAAAAGACAAGGAGCTGCCGTGCAGCTAACTCTTATTTTGAATGGTTGAATGCTCACTTTTACTACGGTAAGCGGTCATTGCCATTTATCAAAAACAGATGTCGCTCTTGGTGCAAAGCGCCCACTGAGG
>CBFIBG010000033.1:0-7114 GCA_965660815.1 Glaciecola sp. | reverse complement strand
TGTATATAGAGATGGTCAAAACGAATATGCACAAAATGTTGATTTTGTTTTCACTCTCAATCCCACTACAACGGGTGACCACCAATTTGATGTAGCTTGGGCAACGAAATATGGCACTGGTATGACGATCGTTCCACCTGAGGATGGTGGATCGCCTAATGAAATGGTGGTGCAATACAACCCTGCCAATCCGCAACTGATCATCATTGTTGATAAGGATGACGATGTAAAAACATACAATTATAAACCAGCGGTGGAATTAATTAGAGAGGATCACGATAATTATTACATTAGTTTAGATCCCAGAATTGTAAATCGTCCAAGATAATTAATCTTCTTAAGCAACAAGCTTTCGGTGAATGATACGATTTAAGTTCATCCTCTGTTTTTTCATCGAACGCTTTATATACATAGTAAAGTAAGCTTATCCCCTATGGTTCAGGTTACATTGAATATGACAACAACACCTAAGTGCGTCTGCCCACAAGACTCTGAAGTTGAAATTACGGAACTCATTAAGCCAATCCATTCTAATTTTAGTGGCAAAATTCATGGTGGCTACATTCTTAACTTAATGGACAAGTCGCTTTTGCAAAAGAGCCTAACCCAAGCCCTTGCGCTGACATAGGTGCAATGGTTTGCATAGTAAAGACCTTTCATCATTCCCGTCCCCATTCCTTTCCACCCATTTCTACCAACCGAGAAGCGGCTCGTCGAAAGGAAAAGGCGAGATCATTGGCGGACGATAATTGTGCCAGTGACACTCCAATTCGACCCGTCGCCGACCACTCGTAATACTCCCCCTCTTTGGTACGGATCATGGTCGTCGCAAAGGAACTCGAGTTCCCCCCCTGCTCACTGACAATCAATTCTCCATCTCCATCACTGCTTTCGACTTGCGCTTCAAAATCGACAAACAATTCGTCGAGTGGGACTTGTGCTGCCAGCACCAAGCGGGTGCGAGATTCATAACACGCGTCAATGAAGGTCACGAATCGTCGCGCTTCGTTGAGGTAATTGGCGTCCAGTTGGGGGACGTGTTCCATGATGATGACCGGAAATCGGCAGCAGAGGGAAATATAATCGGCCGCCCCGAGCGGTTGGTAGCACAACTCGGAAAAGTCAAACCAGGCACACCGGTCATTATATCGGGCGACCTGAACGGTTCGACCAAAGAGGACGGGAATGCTATCGGCCTCAGTTGTGGATGCAGTGCCACCAAATATTTCTTCCAACTGCGCCTGCATGCTGTGATTAACATTATTATCGCTATGAACATCCTTATTTGACCAAAAGTAGGATTGACCATCTGCTCGATTTTCGAGTCGATAATCCTTCTGGGAACCCTCCATGGAAATAATGTCGAACGTGTGTTTTAACATGTCTATGAATGGCAAAAAGAGGGAGCGGTTAATGCCTCCCTCATACAAGGCATCGGGGGGGCGATTCGAGGTGGCCACCACCACGACATTCCAATCCATTAATAATAAAAACAGTCGCTTCAAAACCATCGCATCGGCAATGTCTGTCACTTGAAATTCATCGAAACAGAGAAGTTGGGCTTGTTGTGCCAATTGCTGCGCAATGATGGGTATCGCATCACCTCGTGGGTGCTTTTGTTTGTAAACAAAGATTCGATGATGGACGTCTAGCATGAATTCATGAAAATGGACGCGGCGTTTGGTAATCTTTGCGTGTTTGTGTTTGTGGCTGTCATTATTACAGCAAGAATCATCAGGACCAGTAACCGACGCGTAAAAGAGATCCATTAGAAAACTCTTGCCGACCCCGACCGGTCCATGAATGTACATGCCTCGCGTTGGCAGACCAAAAGCCCACCAATGGAACTTCTTTCGAAGAAAGGACTGGGCGGATGATAGGGATCGCGCCAGTAACAGTGGACTACTGCTCTCTGTCGGATCTTCCTTGCGTACGGGTACTGATGGGAGCGAGGCAAGAGACTCGTGCAGTTCATCGAGTTTTGCCGCTAGAGCGACTTGAAATTCATCTCGTCGCACCTCCCCCGCGTTCACCTTGAGCTCATAAGCCGCTGAAACGGGGCCTGTCGTGCGGCACCGCCGAGCGACGCGATATTGTGTTATCGTCGTCTTCATCATCTTCGTCTTCATTATCATCGTCTTCATCATGGGGCTGATGTTTTATCAACATGATGGTATGGTACGCAAGATTTCTGTATGGGTATCAAATGGATTTGTATTAGAGACTCAAGTCGACAACATGTTTAGTACAATGTGGCAACGCCTAGGCTTCAGAGTATAGGTTAAATAAAACGTCATTTGACCTAAAATTAAAATACAAGATGCCTCATATTTTCTATATTGACATCTATTTTATATTCTTAAGGGGAAGAAAGTCGGCTATTTTCGTCCATTAATCAAATGTTTCCACGTAATTAAGTAGTCAAGACAAGCGGCTCTTAGATGTGTGCGAACTAGTTTTGTATATTAATTCTATTTAAACAGATTTATCTGAGGCCAAGTTTGATTAATCATATGATGATTCTTCGCTCAATATAATCTGATAGTTTGAATATTCCAACGTCAGCTTAAGGTCGTTTCTGCTAGCATTCATCTTTGTGATGTTAGTTGGATGGCGATTAAAAAAACAAGATAGCCAGTGCAAGTTTGACATCCCCGTTAAATCTCAGGAGACGTCAATCTTTATTTAAACAAACGCTGATCCACCATATATATTCAATACATAACCGATCCTTTAGAGTTTCAATGTCTAGCTATAGATGAAATAGACCAACCTATCTTGGTCAATGTAAATATGGCTTTTGTAAGTCACTTTACCTGATGATGAGAAGACCCACTTGAGTGGGCAAGAAATGTTAGCCGCGCCATATGAGCTTCTTGATATTTATACAAATTTCTTGTGGTTCTTATTTTGCTTAATATCATATTCAAGCAGAATAGTTTGATATAAAAACTGTCAATGATTTTTACACTTTAAAGCTTTTTTTACAGAACACAAAGCCAAGCATCTGATTTTTATTGATTTTATTTTGTGGCCTAAAAATTGCTTAATTTTTAACCACAACCAAATAAATAATCAATGCAATCTATTTTAGGAACAACTATGACTAAACTCTTTATAAAGAAAATGGCGTTGGGTATGATGTTACTCACGTTTTTAGTAACAAAAGCAAACGCTGCAATAATAACAAGTACCTTACCTGAAGTTAATGGTGGCAATGGAGTGATAGGGGATTTTGTTTACTCAATTCCAGTCGGCGATGTAATTGTGTCGGCCACTCTAGAAGGGACGTTTGGTAATTCTGTAGTCTCCAACAGTGGTGCACTAACATTATTTCTCGACAATATATTAGTTGCAGAATGCGTTGAACAAGCCTCATGTTGGTTTACTCAAACCCCAGAGCCTTTTTCATATTCTTTTTCTAGCATGGATTTGATGAGTGGTGTCCTTGATGATGGTGTCGCTACTTTAGTCCAAAATGCAACTGCAGGAACCACAAGACTAGGCGGCCTAACTTTAACTATTGAGACGATGTTAGACGACCCTGACCCTGTTTCAGCGCCAGGTATGATTGCATTATTGATAGGCGGTTGTGCGCTAGTTTTTGCGAAAAGAAAATCTTAATATTCGTTTAATTTTTTAAACAAGCACGTCTACTAAAGCGCCAATTAAAATTTATGATTGGCGCTTTTTTTTACCCCAAATATAATCCGTCCCACCTTCTGCAATAAACATATAACTTCTGTTGCACAAATTAATATACTCTAAAGTCGCAAAGCACAAATTTTTGCGCGTCCCGCTCTGTAGTGGCACTGTCAACTTAACTTCTGAAGCCTAAAATATTATCCAAGATTACTGAATAATTAAGCTATCAATAACCTTTGGGCGCAAATAGTTTGTGCCCATATCTCAAATGATTCTTCTCGCAGTAATCGATATGTGCTGGCTCTAGCAAGATGACGCTGATGACGAAAGAGATTGTTGATTAAGCCGTGATTAGCCAACAACACTTGTGCGTGTTTAACTGACTTAAAGTTTCTCATCTGTCTTTGCTGTTGTCGTGTTTTCTGGTGAGATATTTCAGCAATGTTATTCGCGTATTGACTGGTATCATGATTGATATTAATGCCAATCTTTCTCAATGCAGCCTTATAACTGGGCAATTTATCGGTGATGATTACTTTGGGTTTTCTGGGTTGAGTTTTAAATAGTTTCCTGAAGATCGTCACTGCAGCCTTTTTGTTTCGGCGCTTTGAAACGAACACATCCAATTCACAACCATCCTGATCGACTGCTCGTCATAGGTAGTGAACTTTACCATTTAGTTTGATGAACACTTCATCTAAATACCATTCATCACCGAGCTTACCTTGTTTCTTTTTGAGTTGCCGCGTAACAGGAGTGGCTATTTTCAGCACCACTGGCGAATGGTTTCATAGGATACAATGACGCCGCGACTAGCCAAGATATCTTCAATATCACGGAAGCTTAGAGTAAAACGATTATAGAGCCACACCGCATGGCAAATGATCTGACTGGGGTAGCGATAGCGTTTATAAGATTTCATCCGTAATATAATACATAGGTGGAGTTAAGTTGACAGTGCGCTTGTATCTGCGGCATTGCATAGTAATGCTCGCTGCAAATAACTTCAACTAAAAAGGTTGACCATGATCAACACGTTTCTTCTTCATAAGCTTTAGAATCTGACATTTTTTAAAGCCCGCCTTAGTGCTTTAGAATTTATCAAAAAAATACTTTTTCAATTTCAAAATCAATGGATCTTGCAATGCCTGAGTTATTGTCTCCCGCCGGTAGTTTAAAAAATATGAGATATGCATTTGCATATGGTGCAGATGCAGTATATGCAGGACAGCCAAGATATTCACTTAGAGTGAGGAACAACGAGTTCGATATTTCAAAACTCGCTATTGGGCTTAAAGAAGCAAAAAGTAATCACAAGCAATTTTATATAGTGAGCAATATCGCAGCTCATAACAATAAACTCAAAACATATATTAAAGACCTGAAACCCGTAGTTGACTTAAAACCGGATGCATTAATTATGTCAGATCCAGGCCTTATTATGATGGTACAAGATGCATTTCCCGAACAAGCTATTCATCTATCTGTTCAAGCCAATGCGATTAACTACGCCTCTGTAAATTTTTGGCAAAAGCAAGGAATAAAGCGCGTCATTCTGTCTAGAGAATTAGGATTAGAAGAAATAGCAGAGATACGGCAAGAGTGTCCAGACATAGAGTTAGAGGTATTTGTACACGGAGCACTTTGTATGGCTTATTCAGGTCGATGTTTGTTGTCCGGCTATATGAACAAACGCGATCCAAATCAAGGAGCTTGTACAAATGCTTGTAGATGGACCTATTCGGCGTCTGCAGCACAAGAAGATGATGTTGGTAATATAGTGGCAAAATGCACACCTGATGGCGAAGATATTGAACCCACACTGGGGCTTGGTAATAGCGTTAAAGATCCATTTATATTATCCGAGAAAATGCGTCCCAATGAGCCAATGCCCGCGTTTGAGGACGAACACGGAACATATATAATGAACTCTAGGGATCTAAGGGCAATACAGCACGTCCATTCTTTGACTCAAATGGGAATCGACTCACTCAAAATAGAGGGACGTACAAAATCTTTTTATTACTGCGCACGAACAGCACAAGTATATAGTCAAGTAATTAAAGCCGCTAAAGCGAATGAAAAATTTGATATCAACGCTTTGTATGAATTGGATAAACTGGCTAACCGTGGATACACAGAAGGCTTTTTAAGAAGGCATACGCATGATATGTATCAAAACTATGAAACCGGAGCGTCTGTATCTGATAAACAGCAGCTGGTTGGTGAAGTAGTTGAGATACTCGATAATAGAACAGTAGTGATTGATGTGAAAAATAAGTTTTCAGTGGGTGACAGTCTGGAAATCATGTCACCAACAGGCAATCAAAATTTCATTTTACAAAGCTTAAAATCAAAAGCATATGATAATATAACAGTGGCTCCCGGCTCTGGACACAGGGTTATAGTTGATATCCCATTCAAGCAAAAAATATCACTGTATAGTATTTTATTGCGTAATCTTAAAGAAGGGGAAACCACACGTAAAAATGCTGGCTAGTGACTCGTTTGTTTTGATTACTCCACCAACCATTGTTTTTCTAACACTTGCTTATCGTCTGCAAATAAACGAGCAACAAAAGATTGACCTTTTTCAAATGCTCCAACACCACTAGGAGTACCAGTCATAATAATGTCGTAATCTGCCAGACTCATAAAGGATTTTATTTCTTCTAGTACTTTGTTTGGCTTGTATAGCATTAACGATATGTCGCCTTTTTGTCTCAAGTGACCATCTATAAATAACTCTAAAGAATAAAGAGCATCTTTGTTTGAAATCGCTACAAACTCGCTGAACAATGCAGAACCATCGAACGCTTTTGCTCTTTCCCATGGGAGTCCTCTAGATTTCAATTCATTCTGTAAATCTCGCTTGGTAAGATCTAGGCCAATGCCCACCGCGTGAAGCTGGCCATTTTTAATTAAATAACTAATTTCGGTTTCAAAATGAACTAACTCGTCTGGAATCTTCGTTAGTGTGCTGGAGATAGCAGAATTTGGCTTTACGAAAATAACAGGTGAACTCGAGACTTCGTTGCCCAATTCAGTAATATGGTCGACAAAGTTTCTACCAATACAGACAATTTTAGATGGGGTAAACGATTGTCCGTTCAAAGAAATAGAATTTAGAGAGTTAACCATTTGAAGTTTTGTCATTAATTAACATTGTTATACATTATCACAATCAACTCACTGATAATCATATTTAAATCATTATCAGTGATTAAAGTCTCATGTTTATCTTATTACAATTTGAGAGAATCATCATCATCATGTTGTTGCATCCAATAAAAAACCCGCTATCAAGCGGGTTTTTTGTAATGCTTATTGGTGCATCATCTTATTCGATGATTTTTGCAACAACACCAGCGCCTACAGTACGGCCACCTTCACGAATTGCGAAACGTAGACCTTCGTCCATCGCGATTGGAGCAATCAGTTCAACTTCAAACTTCAAGTTGTCACCAGG
>CBFIBG010000032.1:0-2906 GCA_965660815.1 Glaciecola sp. | reverse complement strand
CAATGATCAGCCTATTTTCTTATCTTGACTACACTTACTTCGTAATTGCTTCCTGTTTTTGGACCTAAATCGCATGAAACAAGCCTTAAAGCCAGCTGTCACAGAGGATAGCAAATAGCGTTAATTTGTCTTATACTTTTTCCATAGCGTAAGAGTATTTTAGTTTTTATTTCGAATTTTAATAGCTGTACTTTGATCTAGTTTTACCTGCCAAGGCAGTAGAGTCTTGGGATCGTCTTTCCCTGCTATTATTTGTTGCATGGCATACATAAGATAATCATAGGGCTTTATGCCGTAGCATTTGCATGTTTTAATAATCGAATAAAGCACAGCGCTGATATTAGCTCCATGTTTTGTCTGCAATATCAACCACGCCTTCCTACCTATTATAAAGGGTTTTAAGGCCCTTTCCGACCTATTGTCATCTATGTCAATGCGGTCATCCTAGCAATAGAGAGTAAACTTATCCCACTGGTTAAGGGAATATGGGATAGCATTACCAAGCAAACTCTCGAGCAAAACCGAGTGAGCCGGTTTATCTAACCAAGTTTTGAACTGCATTAGAAGTTATTGAGCCGTCCGACAAACTTTAACATGCAAGAGTGACGAGTGAAGCACAGTGGTTGAAGCAGATATTCAAAATTGATACTACCGAGTGCGAGAAATGACAACACTGCCATAATAATATTTGCTTGTATTACCTGATGAAGTGCAAGACTTCAATCATAGCAACTTCAACGGTTTATTTAGCGTATTCATTATTGAAAAAAAATAAACAGTATTGTCTAGGATCTCACCCCTAATAACATTGCAACGAATTGATAGCTCCAAAGTAGCTATTTAGAAATCATTACATACTATAAACATTCCACATTGACCAAAGTTCGGTGGCGGTTGCGTGCCAGGAAGATAAAAATTACCTCCTCCCCCGCCACCACTTCCACCGCTGCCGCCGCCATCACTGCCATCGCCAACAATTGGGCCTGCGACATGTACTCCAGAAGTTAATAACTTGTTCTTAACTTGGAATAGTTGCTTAGAGCCATCTTTGAATGAAGCTGACACAAAATCGCCGTTTTTAACGTTATTAAAATCTACCGCGTTAAACAACGCCGTTCGCACTTCCTTACCCGCATCTGCATCAACCAGTCCAAGTCGATTTTTATCTACTATAACCACATGAGTTGTCGGAGGGTCGTCAAATGCTTTGATTTCGGTGCTATAGAATCCAAACACTATTACTAAAAACAAAAACTTAATCCTAATTCTCCCTAATTATTATCACATTGATTTTCGCTTTCGAAAACAGCTGTCTCTACTTCTTCGGAAATCTGTAGAGGGATAATGGCGGATTTTCCAACATTCAATCTGGCTTTTCGCCATTGTTCTTTCAAATTATCTAAAATCGAAGTTTTTGGTAAGTAATTCAGCCTTTCCATCTCAATATTTGATATCTCAGTGTCAATACTAAAAAGGTCTACAATTTGCGGATTTACTTTATTATACAAGATAGTGTAGGAAAGATAATTTGCCGTCAATCTATCAATTTTCTCAGAACTATTATCTGAGGAACGCTCTGCTGTGTTTAACAATATATCACGCTCTACCAATTGCTTCTCTAATAAGTATGAACCCGCGATTTCTCCAAGAGCAGTGCCAACACCGTTAAGTGCTGCAGTCCACAGCCAGTCTCGTGCCCTCTTCATTTTTTCACTATCAAACTCTGTATAATCGTCGTTTTGATTTGTTCGTATATCAGGATGGTACATGCCAGACCTGTAGGAACTGTGCAAAAAATGCATACCCAAGATGAACGCAGCAGATGCATTCCCAGCCTCAAACTCCATTTCAAGTTCTTTATGATCGAGATGTTTAAGATATTCATTCACTGAAAATAATGTTAATGAATTACTAGTGAAAAAATCATCTAGGATGTCTGCATTTAGCCTTGACTCGAGCTCATTTAAAGAAATGCAAGTAAATGAAATCAGTTGAGTATCATCATTAAGAGTAAAGCCATCTCCACTCTTATCGGCAGTAGCAACTGTTGATAACTTATCAGTTCTCTTATTTGAATCTTCGCTTTCAGACGTCAATAAGTAGTTATTGTTGGTTAACGATGACCTAATATCATCTTGCTTACTTCCGATTTCGTGTTTGTAATATGCGAACATTCCTATTGTAATTAATATGATTGACACTATGAAATACAAAATAGACTTAGTCATCAGAAAGCCAATGGATAATAAATATTATTGAATCAATATATAGATAACAGAAAAGTTATTCAACCCGTTGACGTTGTCAATCAAAAGGGACCAATCCAGTTAAGCAGCTTTTCTCAATTTCTTCATGTCCATCTAGTATTGATTTGGACTCTTGTAATCCACATAAGAATGCAAAGGCAGTGAATTATAAAATATTGCTATATATAACTTGTTGTTTTAATTTCAATATTTTTTAAGTGTGTACAAAAATATATTATATTTTGGTTTGATGATGGTGCCTCAATCATTTTATGATTTAAAAACAAATAAAGAGTGGAAATCTAGCCAAGCTGCTGGCAATTACAACTATGGTTACTTAGGGGCAGCAATGGGTATCCAAAAATATACTTTACTACAACTTTCTGGAATGGTTCAACTTGCTACTGATAGAATAAGTCAAGGTGACGACTACCCCTACATTTTTAATCTCGGTAAAGGCATTTTAGATGGTGATTTTAGTCAGTTTGATAATTTGCCAGAAGATCCGGAAGAAATAGTAAAAGCAGGGCTGATCCAACGCGATATAGACAACACGTTTCTAAACTTGCCGATGGATAATGAAGATAGTTTACTGCCACTTCAAGCATCATCGGTCAACTACCGTATTGCAGTAGGCAAGGATGCGGGTAAAAAAGTATT
>CBFIBG010000031.1:0-52868 GCA_965660815.1 Glaciecola sp. | reverse complement strand
GGTCCCCCTTAGCTCAGTTGGTTAGAGCGACGGACTGTTAATCCGCAGGTCCCCCGTTCGAGTCGGGGAGGGGGAGCCAACTTTTAATGTTGTACAATCGCTGCAATTCCCCCTTAGCTCAGTTGGTTAGAGCGACGGACTGTTAATCCGCAGGTCCCCCGTTCGAGTCGGGGAGGGGGAGCCACTCCTTTACCAAGCTCAGAGTTTATAAAGTTTACAGTGCTACTTCAGTATATTCCAATCACAACCTTGAAAACAAACCGCTAGACACTACTTTTACACTCAAGCAACTAGTTTGTATGCAGGTAATCAACTTGAGACGAGAAAAAGTGGAATGATATCACGCCAATAATTGTGCTATTTGGCGAAACAAATGCTCAAAAGATAATATAAATCAAATATCCACATGTTTTCTGTGTTGTTAAAATGTCTGTGAACAGAGATAATCACCCGCGTAATCGAGCGATATAAATAAACCTTGGTAGAGAAACAATCGAGGGACCATGTGTTATACAATTTTAATGGTTAATCAGTTTTTAAACATCATAAGTAAGGTCAACATTCTAAATGACTGAGTTGTTTTTATTATTATTAGGCACAGTACTTGTCAATAACTTTGTTCTTGTTCAATTTTTGGGTCTATGCCCGTTTATGGGTGTGTCTGGGAAATTAGAAACGGCAATTGGTATGTCAATGGCAACCACTTTTGTGTTGACCCTTGCCTCTCTATGTAGCTATCTTGTAGAGACTTATGTGCTAACACCTTTAAATATAAGTTATTTGAGAACCTTGAGCTTTATTCTGGTCATTGCCGTGGTGGTTCAATTTACTGAAATGGTAGTTCGCAAAACTAGTCCAACGCTCTATCGTTTGTTAGGCATTTTTTTACCTTTAATTACGACAAATTGCGCTGTACTAGGCGTCGCACTTTTGAACACCACTAAACAGCATAATTTTATTGAGTCGTTGGTGTATGGTTTTGGTGCCGCGGTCGGGTTTTCTTTCGTTTTAATTCTATTTTCTGCCATGCGCGAAAGACTTGCAGCCGCTGACGTCCCAACTCCTTTTAAAGGCGCTTCTATCGCCATGATAACTGCAGGACTCATGTCACTGGCATTTATGGGATTTTCAGGGTTGGTCAAATGAGTTTAACGGTAATAGCGCTTATAGTGGTAGCCAGCGTCGCCGTTGTTTTAGGGGCGGGGCTTGGGTACGCTGCGATAAAATTTAAAGTTGAAAGTGATCCATTAGTAGAACAAATCGACAACTTATTGCCTCAGACACAATGTGGACAATGCGGCTATCCTGGATGTAAGCCCTACGCTGAAGCCATCGCAAATGGCGATGATATAAACAAATGCCCTCCTGGCGGAGAAGCCACTATAAAAAATTTGTCCGAATTGATGGGCGTGGAAGCCAAGCCCTTGGATGCTGCTCACGGCGTTGAAGATATTAAAAAAGTAGCCTTTATCCGCGAGGATGAGTGTATAGGTTGTACCAAATGCATCCAAGCATGTCCTGTCGACGCAATTGTGGGCGCAGCGAAACAAATGCATACGGTAATTATCGGTGAGTGTACAGGGTGTGATTTGTGCGTGGACCCCTGCCCTGTTGATTGTATCGACATGGTTCCTTTGCATCAAAGCGTTACCGATTGGAAGTGGGATTTTAAGCAAACTCAAGTAGGCGACATTCCAGTGAGGCATTTATCATGAGTGCATTTGCAGATTACGATTTAATAATGGAACGCTTGGCGAATAAAGAGTTATGGGACTTTCCAGGCGGTGTTCATCCTTCTCAAAACAAAACCTTGTCTAACAAAACTGAAATTGAAACGATAGCTCTACCCGACAAGCTATACATTCCTATCAAACAGCACATTGGTCTCGACGGCGAAGTGATAGTCAATGTTGGCGACCACGTACTTAAAGGGCAAGCGCTAACGAAAAGCGAAAACACATTCTCAGTGCCTGTTCATGCGTCTACCTCTGGAATAATAGAATCTATAGATAAGCACGTGTCAGCCCACCCATCAGGATTGCCTGAATTGACTGTGTGCATTAAAGTAGATGGTGAAGATAAATCAATTGAAACGGCCGGTATCCCTAATTATTCAAAAGCAGATAAGGTAGACTTAATTAGCGCAATTTGTAGCGCAGGCATCAGTGGATTAGGTGGCGCGGGGTTTCCCACCCACATCAAAACAAATAACGTTAAACCACTTGAATTCTTAATTATTAACGGGATTGAGTGTGAACCTTATATCAGCGCTGACGATCGTCTTATGCGTGAACATGCATGGCAGATAAGACAAGGTATAGATATTTTGTACCACATTCTAGAACCACAGCAAGTTATCGTCGCAATTGAAGATAACAAACCTGAAGCACTAGAAACTATGACATTGGCGTGCCAGCAACACAGTGACTACCAAGTCATAAGCGTACCGACAAAATACCCAGCTGGCGGTGAAAAGCAACTTATACAAGTACTGACATCTAGAGAGGTCCCAAGCGATGGCTTACCTATAGATGTGGGCTGTTTGATGTATAATGTTGGAACCTGCTATGCAATCGCTGATGCAATTATTGACGGAAAGCCGCTCACTAGCAGAGTGGTTACACTGACCGGCAAGGCAATGTCTGCACCTAAGAATGTATGGGCACTGATAGGTACTCCAGTGAAACATTTATTAGATGTCGCACAATTTAGTGTAGAAAAGCAGCATTATCCGCGCATTATTATGGGGGGACCAATGATGGGGTTCACTTTAACCTCTGCTCAAGTCCCAGTGGTCAAAATAACTAACTGCATATTGGCCCCAGTTGCAAAGGAATTACCTGATATTGGCGACGAACGAGGCTGTATACGCTGCTCAGCTTGCGCAGATGCATGCCCTGTTTCACTCTTACCACAACAATTATTCTGGTACAGTAAAGCCAAAGAATACGATACAGCTCAAGAATACAACCTGTTCGATTGCATAGAATGCGGAGCGTGTGCGTACGTTTGCCCTAGTGAAATCCCATTGGTGCATTACTATCGTCAAGCAAAGAGTAATATAAGACAACAACAAGCCGAAAAAGAACAGTCAGAAAAAGCAAGGATCAGGTTTGAAGCTCGAAAAGCAAGGCTTGAAAAAGAAAAGCTTGAAAGAGAAGAAAAGCACAGAAAAGCAGCTGAAGCTAGGAAACAGGCGATGAATAATGACGGCGGTAAAGGCGCTAAAGCTAAAATTGCCGCCGCCTTAGCACGAGCTAAGGCAAAAAAAGAAGCGCAAAAAGATGCTACAAACCAAACATCAAAAGCACAACTTAAACGCGCTGAACAAAAAAGTATCGAATCAAATCAGAGCGCTAAAAATCCTGACCCCAAAGGCGCTGTCGAGGACAATAAACAAGCAAAGGTAGCTGCAGCTATCGCACGGGCTAAAGCGAAAAAAGCAGCCAAACTTAGCGCTGAAACAAACGAGAATTCTAGCCAAAACAAATCAGGTGAAGGCGAGCATGAGTAAATTAGTAGTATCAAGCTCACCTCATCATCATAATCAGCGTGATACAGGTGCCGTAATGCGCTTGGTTATTTATGCAATGCTTCCAGGTATTGCTATGCAGACTTATTTCTTTGGTTATGGCGTTTTGATCCAATTAGTTTTGGGCATAATCACTGCGTCAGTAACTGAAATTTTGATCTTAGAATTGCGCAAGAAAAATTCCGAAAGAGCGTTTAAAGACTGCAGTGCAATATTAGCAGGAATGCTTTTAGTAGTTAGTATTCCTCCTTTAGCGCCTTGGTGGGTTATTGTGATTGGTACCTTTTTTTCAATAGCAATCGTCAAGCAGCTATACGGCGGACTTGGTTTCAATATATTTAACCCAGCGATGGCAGGCTACGTCATGTTGTTGATTTCCTTTCCAGTACAAATGACTTCTTGGCTTCCCCCTGTCAGTCTGGCAGACCAAAGTATTGGCTTGATTGATAGTTTTTATACCGTATTTACTGGCTATACTTCTTCTGGCTATTCAATACAACAATTACAAAGCACTGTAGATGGCGTGACCTCAGCGACCCCTCTTGACCACGTTAAGGTGGCATTAAGTGAAGGCTTTATTGTATCAGAGGCATTATCTGACGGTTTGTTCTCAGGCAGCATAGGCAAGGGATGGGGCATGGTTGCCCTAGCCTATCTAATAGGTGGGTTACTTTTATTGAAACTTAAGGTCATCAATTGGCATATTCCTTTTAGTATGATTGGCGCTGCCATGTTGACAGCGAGTATTTTGTATTTAGTAGACTCTTCTACTCATGCGTCTGCTTGGTTTCACTTAGTCAATGGAAGTCTAATCATTGGCGCCTTTTTTATTGCAACAGATCCTGTATCCGCCTCAACCACTAACAAAGGCCGAATTGTTTTTGGAGCTGCTATTGGTTTTTGGATAATTGTGATAAGAACATGGGGCGGATATCCTGATGCTGTAGCCTTTGCAGTAGTGTTAATGAATATGGCGGTACCATTAATCGACTATTACACTCGACCACGAACGTATGGACACAAGGAAAAAGTGAAAAATATGCCTCAGAGAGAAGACGTATGAATAAACTTGTGGGAATGAATGGACTAATTCTAGGAGGTTTTGCGTTAGTAACGACCTCATTAATAGCCGTTACCTATGCCTTTACTCATGAACGCATTGAGAAAGCAAAAGAAAAACAATTATTGAGCACGTTGAATCAGGTAGTAAGCAAACAAATGCACGATAATGAACTACATTTAGATTGCGTAAGAGTTGCTGCACACGAGCTTTTGGGAAACAAAGTGCAACGTGTTTTTAGGTCGCGACAGCAAGATAAAAATACTGCACTAATAATAGAAACCACTGCCGTAGACGGATACAGTGGTAATATTGATTTGGTAGTGGCTATTGATACCAATCACACCGTACTAGGGGCTCGAGTGGTAGACCATAAAGAGACACCCGGTTTGGGGGATAAAATTGAACTGAGAATAAGCGATTGGATTCTCAGTTTTGAAAATAAAAAATTTAACGAAGAAACACAAGACAGTTGGCAGGTTAAAAAAGATGGTGGGCAATTTGACCAATTTACTGGGGCCACAATAACCCCAAGAGCGGTAGTCAATGCAATAAAATCCGCCACGATTTACGGCCAAACTTATCAGAACGAATTGTTTGCTTTACCGGCTAACTGTCTGTCTGATGATATAGCGCAGCTCAGTGTTCTAAATCCTTTGAAAGATAATGAAAAAGGAAACTCAAGTGAATAGTGAATACCAAGAGTTAACCGTTCAGGGGCTTTGGAAAAACAATCCTGCCATCGTTCAGTTGCTAGGATTGTGTCCATTGTTGGCCGTTACTGGTACAGCAATTAATGGATTGGGTCTAGGGCTTGCAACCATGCTAGTGTTGTTGGGTTCTAATATCACTGTATCTTTAGTGCGCAATTTTGTACCCAATGAAATTAGAATTCCTATTTTTGTGATGGTAATTGCCTCATTTGTTACCGTAATTGAGCTTTTAATGCATGCATATACCTACGGGCTGTATCAAGTTCTTGGTATCTTTATCCCTCTAATTGTTACAAACTGCGCGATTATTGGTCGTGCAGAAGCATACGCTTCAAAAAATCCTGTAAATTATGCGGCATTTGATGGTTTGCTTATGGGTCTTGGTTTCACGCTTGTGCTCGTATTATTAGGTGCAATGAGAGAAATACTCGGCTTAGGAACCTTATTTTCTGGAGCCAATCTTCTATTTGGTGAATGGGCTAAGGATTTTACGATTCATATATATCAAACAGACGCAAACTTTTTGTTAGCAGTGCTTCCACCCGGGGCCTTCATTGGTTTGGGGTTTATCATCGCCGGCAAAAACATCATAGATAATTATGTGGAACAAAGACATCAAAAACAGCATAAAAAAGTCGTGCAAAGAGCAAGAGTTACTGGTACCGACATTTAACAATGCTTTGACCAAACTTCTCGATAAAAAGTCGTACATTAACTATTTGATTAAGAGATATATGGGCTAAATATATGCAACCAACCATAACAAAAAAACAAAAAGTAAATGCCATAATTGATATCCTTGATGAACTTTATCCTGAAGCTCCTATTCCCTTAGATCACAAAGATCCATATACCCTTCTGGTGGCTGTGTTACTGTCTGCGCAATGCACAGATGAAAGAGTCAATCAGATTACACCGAAATTGTTTGCCAGAGCCGATAATCCCTTTGATATGGTGTTGATGAGTATCGAAGAAATTAAAGAAATCATTAAACCCTGTGGATTATCACCGATGAAATCTAAGGGAATATGGCATTTATCTGATATGATCATCAAGTTACATGATGGGCAGGTACCACAAGACTTCGAGGCCCTTGAGGCAATGCCCGGCGTTGGACATAAAACAGCTTCTGTAGTTTTGTCTCAAGCGTTTAATATTCCGGCTTTCCCAGTGGATACGCATATACACAGGTTAATGTACCGCTGGGGATTGTCTAACGGCAAAAGTGTGGAACAAACTGAAAAAGATGCTAAAAGGCTCTTTCCAAAAGAAAAATGGAACGATTTGCACCTAAAGATCATTTTTTATGGCCGAGAATATTGCCCCGCGCGAGGGTTTGATTTACAAAGATGCGTGATAACTCGGCAGTTTGGACGCAGAAGCTTCATTAATTCAGCTTTAAAAGCCGAACAAAGAAAGCTTTCGTCAACTAAGCGTAAATCTTCTAGAAAGGCGGCGAGTAACGACAAAGTAACTACCTAAACTAAAACCATTGATAATGGTTAACTTTTACTAAGACGAACAACCACTCGCCTATTTTTATGCCGTTGTAAAGCGTCTAAATTATTGTTCGAATGGCGTTTTTCACCATGAGCTGTTATTTCTATTCTGTCATTCTGAATACCCATACTAGCAAAAAACTCTCTTATGCTTTCGGCGCGCTCTAATGACAACTGCTCATTTAACCAATCCCCTCCATAACTATCGGTGTAGCTGTCAATAAGCACTAGGGATAGTTCCAAATCTTCTTTTAGGTATTCCCCAATCATGTTTAATCGGCGCTGTGAATATTTAGTGAGTTCGCTGCTTTCGCGCTTATACGTCAGTACTGTGTACGCAATATCTTCAAAATTAAATGGTAAGAGATTCGCGATACAGGCATTGAATTGTCTGTATTGTTGCTTAAAATTACTGGCATTTAACGCCACGGCAACAGAGTCGATATCGTTTAGCCAATCTTGGTAATACAGTGTTGGCCAAAAGCCTTTTTCAAGCTCGGTCAACATTCGCCACACCGTGCTATCTTCGGCACTTGGGTCAAATTGGGTTTTTAAATCAATGGTGCCTATGCTTCGTTGCCTGTTTTGTCTTGCCCATACAGGAGGAACAGAGTATACAGTAGCCCTATCGTATCGCGATGGCAGCCGCTGCATGTCTAGCAAAAACACCATATTTTGATTTTTGGAAGCATTTGAGATAAAAGATGCCGTTCCATAACCGGGTATTGGATGGGAAAGTTCACAAGTTAATCGAGTATTGTTGGTGATGACCCATGAAGAATCTTCCACGTCTGCAGAATAATGACGAAGATCTGCAAAAGTGGTGGTGGAAACACATGCGCATAGTAAGAGTAAAACAAATTTCAATACGCTAAATTGATTGACGTTACTTTTGTACACTGGCCACTTTCTCACTTTTATTTTCAACATATCGATTAAAATTGCCAAGTAATAAATTAATACACCTTCATACATTACAGACAAGTCACTATTTAAAATTCGTGTTACACTTTTAATTCGAAAATACAGAATTTAAGGATTATACAAAGTGTTGGATTATCACTTGAAACATGAAATTCAAATATAACTAAATGCCCTCTCGTATTAAGACTTTACAGTCTGACCTTCTTGGCATCATAACCATTAAAACTGTCTTATATGGTTTAAAATATCGGCCATGAATACAGAAAGTTTATAATTTGAAGATAAATAACTACGAAGAATTACAATTAAACTAGTTCAAATATGTGCAAGTTTAGTGGTTTATGAAAATTAGAATAATAAGTAAATTACTCTGTGGGAATTATGAAAAACGCACTTGAGAAAAGATTCAGAGGGTATTTTCCCGTTGTCATAGACGTTGAAACGGCCGGATTTAATGCACAACAGGATGCATTATTAGAAGTCGCCGCGGTGACGTTAAAAATGGACGACAATGGAAAATTGCAGCTTGATGAAACGTTTCATGAACACGTAGTACCATTTGACGGTGCTAACATAGAAAAGTCTGCAATCGAGTTTAACGGAATAGATCCATTTTGTGCGCTTCGTGGCGCAAAGGACGAAGTCGAAGTGATGAAGTCTTTATGCACTCATATTCGTAAAGCCCAAAAGCAGGCAGGCTGTCAACGAAGCGTCATCGTTGCCCATAACGCTAGCTTTGATCAAAGTTTCATTAATGCCGCGATTCAAAGAAGTAGGATAAAAAGAACCCCTTTTCACCCCTTTGTATCATTTGATACAACGTCTCTTGCCGCGCTGACTCTCGGCCAAACCGTTCTTTTAAAAGCATGTGAAGCTGCAAAAATAGACTTCAGCACAACAGAAGCCCATAGCGCACTATACGATACTCAAAAAACCGCTGAATTATTTTGTTTTATGGTAAACAGGTATCAGAACTTAGGTGGGTGGCCATTAAGTTAAGCATGCAAAGGCGATTGATAGCTTGATTGACTTACGTATTAACAATTGGTCTTGGTTATAGAAAAAAAGACCATATTTGCCTTGATAAATATGCAAATAACAAGTATTATCATTTGCAACAAGGTTTGAGGTTGCAAATATGTTTGTGTGTTTATGCCATTCAATTACTGATAAACAAATAGAAGCTATGGTCAAAGATCAAGGCGTCGGGAATATGCGTGAATTGAAAAAGGCGCTTAGCGTAGGTTCTCAATGTGGTAGTTGTGTGCAGACGGCGCAAAACATCATTGACACTACGATAGTAGATGACAGCATGTTTAAAGATGTGGGATAAAGACTTGCCGTATCCTTTCTTTTAAGTACGCTCAAAAAGCGATGCTTTATGTTAAGTAAATACCCATAACCGCATAAAAAAAGAGCTATTACGCTCTTTTTTTAATTTTAAAACTAGCAGTTATTTATTCTTGGGTTGGGGCTGATATATATTAGCTTGCTATTCTGACTTATTCTTTTCGGCAGTTTCTTTAATCAAAGTTTGAAGTTCGCCCTGCTGAAACATCTCCAAAATAATGTCGCAACCTCCTACTAATTCACCATCGACCCAGAGCTGTGGAAAGGTGGGCCAGTTAGCAAATATAGGCAACTCGGCACGAATGTCTGGATTTTGCAGTATATCAACGTATGCAAATTGCTCATTACAAGCCATTATTGCTTGAGAAGCTTGAGATGAAAATCCGCACGATGGTAACTTTGGTGAACCTTTCATATATAATAAAATTGGGTTTTCACTTATCTGCTGCTTAATTTTGTCTATAGTTTCCATTATTTCTCGCTCTTAGATTATTTAATCTTATTGATATTGTGTTAGTTAAAGACTTTTCAACCCAACTAACGCAATCCACATCTAATTATTCCTGAACTCACTAAATTTTACTAAACAAGCATTGAAGTTCAAGCAAAGTTTTGCATAAACTCTTAGCCACTGATCAGTCGAATATCACTTTCTATTGTTTAACATCAGGATCAATCTATTGTTAAACATCACGGTCGATGCGTTTTTTTTAAAATTATCTCAATGCATGGCGATGAGGTGAATTCATTCTAACGAACAGGCTTTGCTTAGTTAAAATCATTTTTTTCATAGCGTAAACACTATTTTAAATAATTTATTAGAGAGAACTGATCTATAACCACAAAAAAATAGAATTATTAACTATATTTTTCACTTTAAATCTCGGATACAGACCATATATCTGAACACTCATCACAAAAAATTGGAGAAACACATGTCTTTTGAATTACCAGCATTGCCTTACGAGAAAACAGCATTAGAACCACACATTTCTGCTGAAACTTTAGACTTTCACCACGGTAAGCACCACGCTACTTACGTTACAAAGTTAAACGGTCTAATTGAAGGTACTGATTTAGCAGACAAATCACTGGAAGAAATTGTTAAATCTAGCGACGGTGGCGTATTCAATAATGCCGCACAAATTTGGAATCACACCTTTTATTGGAATAGTTTGAGCCCAAATGGCGGTGGAGAGCCAACAGGCGCTCTTGCTGATGCGATTAACGCGAAGTGGGGCTCTTTCGATGAATTTAAATCAGCGTTTAACGATAAAGCAGTCAACAATTTTGGCTCTAGTTGGACGTGGCTAGTCAAAACAGCTGATGGTAGCCTAGATATTGTCAACACTAGTAATGCCGGAACTCCAATCACAGAAGAAGGTTTAACACCACTTCTTACTGTGGATCTGTGGGAACATGCGTATTACATTGATTATCGCAATGTTCGCCCTAATTATTTAACAGGGTTCTGGGAACTAGCTAATTGGGACTTTGCGTCTTCAAATTTCGCAAGTTAACTAGAACTTATTGCTAGACTGATAGAAAGCCCCGAATGGGGCTTTTTTTATGGGTCCGTTTAAGTATTAAAAATTGTTAATCGTATAATTTTTAATCCGCCTATCTTTCTTTATCAGCATGTTCTATTGTTTCTAGGCACGAAGATGTAACTATGTTGAATATAATCGTCTTATTAATTAATAAGAACCAAAAAAGAAAAAAGGAAACAATATGAGATCCATATTAAAAACTAGCATACTGCTGTTCGGCCTTTTTGCGGCTGGCGCAAGTCAGGCTGCATTGGTCACTGCCGTTGCCGACTTAAATTATGAGCAAGAAGTAGATCCATCTAACCAGACTCCTAGTGTGGCATTTGGCAGTGCCTCCGTCATTTTTGACACAGCAGAATTGACACTTGATTTGACCGCTACAATAACAGGTATCTTTATTGATGATGTAACCTTTCCAAGTGGTGGCCTCTCATTTGGACAATTAGGTCCGTTCCATATCCACAATGCACCAGCGGGCGCGAACGGCCCTATCGTAGTGCCTTTTGAGTTAGAGGACTATTACTCAAGCACTGGTGAAGGTATTATGATAGAAGCAATGGGAGTGAGTTTTGATTCAAGCCTATTAGCTGAACTTGAGCAAGGTAACCTATATCTAAATTTACATACATTGGATTATGGTTCCGGCGAAATTAGAGGTCAGCTATCAGCGGTTTCTGCTCCGACAACCATGGGAATATTGTTATTTTCCCTCGTATTACTGTCATTGAAACGCAAACGTTAAAACAACTTTTGTTAAGCAATAAAATTCTATGCACACGCTCGGCGTTTTTTCTTTACTGAGCAAAATCGACGGTAAATTAGAACTCGGGAGTGGTCAGCTTTCACTCCTGAGTGTCATCACACACAAGAGCAATCATAGTACCATCTGGTGATGTATGAGTACGGGATATACCTCTCGCACACTTAGCGTGATCAATTAATACTGGTTCAAATTCGACCAACCATGATAGCCTGTTTTGAGTTAAAAAAAGCTTACGTTTCCAAAGAGTTTCTCCATCACTTGTCAACAATGTTCCATCATTCGTAATAGTAAAATATTGGGTTTGGTCAGGCATTAAGAAAAGTTGGTCGACTTCATTTGTCACCGAATTATAAGCATTTAAATAATTGCCCTCTATAGAGCCTGTGTATAAATACCAGTCACTATTAGGATAGCGCACTAAGCTTGGACCTACGTCACTATCAATGAAAACCATACCTGCCTCAGTTTGAGACTTGTTTGCCCTCACTAATTTATTTGGCTCCCCTAGTACGTACAACAACACTTCATCATTATTTACCCAGATGTGATACCCAACCGGCTCCGCCTCGGGAACCAGATGACTTTTCGGGTTACCTTGAGGATCCATTTCCCAAAGTTGTTGTTGTTTATCTGCATTAACTTTAACGACTGAAAAACCTGGAGCATAGGGTAACGGTGTCGGAGAGTATTCACTATCCTGCGATTGAGTTAAATTTTTGGTTTCGGCGGTGGAGAAATTAAACACATAAATGTCAGTCTGCTCCTGTCCTTTTTCGTCTAATTCCGTCTGTGTATAGAATAAGTGCGTATTATCGAAAAAATAGGGTTGATTAGTATAGACAGGGCTATCAGTAAGCTGCACGAGCCCTCTTACTGCGTTTTTCGAATCGATATTCAGTTTACCAATAAAGATATTGCTTGCAGTCTGAGCTTCGCTTAAAAAAGTAAACGACGCCAGAAATACAAAAAAAAGAATGATTTGCTTTAGCATTGAATCTACTGTCTATTTATTGTCTACCATAAAGTTAACGGCAAATGTCGGCAAAACCAAATTAAATAGTCCCTTACTGATATAATAATTTAAGTAAAGATCCTGAAAAGCATTGACCTTACCGTTATATATCGAGTGTTTTCTATTGTTATCTTGAGCTTGGAATAGTAGGTGTTGGCGAATTTACTGAGAAATTTTGACCTCTATGCCTAAGTAAGTGGTCCATCAAAACAATCGCTAACATCGCTTCCGCTATTGGAACAGCACGAATGCCTACACATGGATCATGGCGCCCTTTTGTAATTATTTCAGCTGCTTGACCTTTTGCATCCACAGTTCGGCCTGAAATACTGATACTCGAAGTTGGTTTTAATGCCATATGGACCAAAATTTCTTGCCCAGTACTAATGCCTCCTAAAACACCACCTGCGTGGTTTGTGTAAAAGCCTTCTGGAGACATTTCGTCCCTATGCTGAGTCCCTTTCTGTGACACAACATCAAAACCGTCTCCAATTTCAACGCCTTTTACTGCATTGATACCCATCATTGCGTGCGCAATATCAGCATCTAGTCTATCAAAAACGGGTTCGCCTAAACCGACAGGCACATTAACAGCGGAGACAGACACCCTAGCGCCAACTGAATTGCCCTCTTTTTTCAAATCCCTCATGTATTGTTCTAGTGCATCTAGTTTAGACGCGTCAGGACAGAAAAATGGGTTTGTATTCGTAACATTGTGGTCAACAGAATCTATGGATATTGGACCCAATTGAGAAATATAGCCTTTAATTTCAATTCCATAGGTTTGTTTAAGATATTTTTTAGCAATTCCACCTGCCGCCACTCTGATAGCAGTTTCTCTGGCAGACGAGCGCCCACCCCCTCTGTAATCTCGAGCACCGAATTTTTGCTGATAAGTATAATCTGCATGGCCCGGCCGAAAACTGTCTTTTATTTTGGAATAGTCCTGGCTGCGCTGATCTGTATTATTAATCAACAACCCAATGCTAGTGCCCGTTGTCTTGCCTTCAAATATACCAGAGAGTATTTTGACTACATCATCTTCTCTGCGCGCAGTAGTAAATTTAGATGTACCAGGTTTACGTCTGTCCAAGTCGACCTGCAAGTCGTCTTCGGATAGTTCTAAGTCAGGCGGACAACCATCAACGACGCCACCAATAGCTAAACCATGGCTTTCACCAAAAGTGGTTACTGTGAAAAGTTTGCCAATTGTATTTCCTGACATTTAATGTTTCCTTTAATTACCCAAGTTGTTCAATAATGTTTTGTTGCTTATCTAATTGAGATTTATTAATTGCAAATATACCACTACCACCGTTTTCAAGTGCACACCATTGAACGTCTAAGTTGAGGAAACGGTTTGCAAAGTTTACTTCACTATTACCAACCTCAATGAATAGCCAAGCCGTGTCGGTCATGTGGGCTGCTACTTGTTTTAATATTTTCATAGTCAAGTCTAAACCGTCATCGCCAGAGGCAAGAGCCGATTCAGGTTCATGCAGATATTCTCTAGGCAGGTCTTGCATGTCCTCTGAATCAACATATGGTGGATTCACAATGACCAAGTCGTATTTCTGCTGTCCAAGATTTTCAAATAAATCCGATTGTATTGGAAATACTCTGGTTGTTAGCTGGTATTCGTCAATATTAATAGAGGCTACCTCAAGTGCGTATTGATCTATATCTACCGCATCTACCTGAGCTTGCTCAAAACGATGTGCAAGCGCAATCGCTATACAAGCACTGCCAGTGCACATATCTAAAATTTGAAGTGGAGTGTGATCGCTTGGAAGGTAATTCTCAAAGCGATTCATGATAAGTTCAGCAAACGGCGAACGAGGGATCAGAGCTCGTTGATCTATATAAAAAGGCATTCCCGCAAACCAGGCCTGATTGGTTAAATACGGCAATGGAATGCCGTTTATGCACCTGGCCTGTATCCACTCAATGATACGTTGCTTTTCTTCAAAGGTAATGCGACAAGGGTAAAGTGTGGCAACTTCACTAGCAGACATGTCGACGGGCAGCGACAAAGCCGAAAAGACCAGTCTGTGAGCTTCTTCCCACGCGTTTTCAGTACCGTGTCCATAATATACATCATGTTGATTAAACTCAGAAATTGCGTATCGAACATAATCCAGGGTACTGTGTAGTTGCTCAGCAATTGCTGATGAATGGGCATCGACGACCGATTTGCTATAAGACATTAAAAAGTAAGAAAAGAGGCTTTGTGTGTATGAATATCCTTGTATAATACCTAAAACTGTAATTGATGATAAGCAAAAACTGTAATGGACAACAAAAAATCTGATAAATGCGAATTTTCAGCGTTTTTAAAGGACGTAAAGCCATTAAAACCAAGCAAACATATTGAAATTAGCAAGAAGAAAAAGCTGGATTACACCAAACTTGAACTATCTAAGCAGCGATTACGTCAGTCCAATATGGATTACGCGCAACAATCCGCAAGTATTCAATTATCGGATGACTTTCAAGCACACTGGCCCGAAAATAAACCAATTCACTACGTGAGCGAATACGTCAATAACCCTCATAAATCCAGAGAGTACAAAGATGTCATCAAGCGACTCAAAATGGGGTTGATTCCTCCAGATTTGGTGCTTGACATGCACGGTTTAACTGTGAAACAAGCTAAACAAGAAATAATTGCTGTGATTCATGACGCTAAAAAACATTCATACCAATGCATTAATATTATTCATGGGCACGGTAACGGTATTCTCAAGAAAAAAACACCGGACTATCTTTATCAGCACCCAGATGTTGTGGCGTTCATCCAATCACCAAAAGAATATGGAGGTAATGCTGGGTTACTCGTTTTAGTCACTGATGATTTTACGCGAATAAAAAATTAGCCTACTGACACAGAAGTCCAACTAAAGGAAAAACGATTCGTCCGACAATAATGCTTTTAAATTGTCACAGTAAAGCGAAAAAAAGTGCCAAGCTTTTACCCAGCACTTCAATTACATTTGTTACTTGTCTTCATTCACATTGTGCATGAAGTAATACACATAATAGGCACAAATCGCTATTACTACGAAAATACCAAAGATTGAGCCCCAAGCAACTGGATCAGATAGTAGTAAGTCCAACATAATATTCACCTTTTAATTTAGGTTAACCTTTTCGTTAACAGTAGTTGATTTCGATGAATTTATATTAGTACTCAACCGAGCGTTTATTTCTGATCTTGATCAATATTTAAATGTGAATTATGACTTATCAACAATACTTGTTGATCAAGATCAGTTTTTTTACATCAAGTGAACAATCGCATAAACCAGTTTTTACTAAGCTCGTCTTCACATGATCTCAATTGTGCTGCATATCGTTTAGACCGCGCATCCACTTTGCTAGCGACTTTAAGCAGCCAAGGCTTTTTATTTTGACTCCCTCTACGATAGCCTCCCCACCCTTCGTGATAATTGAGATACTGTGCTTTTGCATCCCACTTTGAAATTCGATTCACCTTATGGGTTTTACTGATAAACCACCCCATAAAGTCAATTGCATCTTCAAAATCGTCTCTATCCCCCCATGTATTCCCCGTTTCTCGCATATAGTCACTCCAAGTCATGGTTTTTGCTTGGGCGTACCCATAAGCGGTGCTTACACGCCCCCAAGGAATAAGACCAAACAACACATAATCTCTAGGTGGCAATGCATTGTGTCGAAATGAGCTTTCTTGGTACATCATAGCCATAGGAACATGGATAGGAACTCCCCATTTTTTGCGCATATCAGAAGCTGCATCGTACCAGTCCTCTTTCTCAAAGAAAATTTTGCAAAGGTTTTCTCGATCTCTTGGAGGAGTGGTACTGCAAGCAGATAAAAAAAGAATGAAGGATAAAGAAACACAAAAATAATAACTTTTTTTAAACATTTTTTGAACTTTATATTATTTGATTAATCTGACTTATTGAATGTTAAATGTGTTGTCCCTGATGTGTGTTTGCCTGACGTTTTGCGTCAGGCTTTTTTTTGTCCCTTTATTCGGTTAATCACACAATAAGTTTGGGTCGGATTCTACTCTTGTCGCGAAATAATCAGACACAAATTTGGAAAATCCTGTTTCATCAGCTTGTTCTATTGCTTCTCTTGCACTGTTAGATGTCTCTGCATAGCGTAAGAAGCCCTCTTTATTATAATGCCTGTAAGTCGCATTCAACGCATGCTCTTTGTATTCCTTCGCCAATTCTAGACCCAAGACACTGTTATCGATTTTGTTTTCTAATAATGTACCGAGCCACTTGCCAGATAGCGTTAATTCTGGATTGATAAAACGTTGCTTAGCATCAACGATTGCTTTGGAATATTTGTCGCTTGAGTTTGCTTTATCCAATACTTTTGCTACTTCAAGCAGTTTATCGCTTATTTGCAGGCCCCATTCACTCAGTAATACCGGCTCTACTCCATTATTAATTCGCAACCGTGGGTCACGCCCAGATAACACTGTATCGTTTATATTTTGCCTGTTTGTGGAAATGCATTCATCTGTAAATGGAGCAGAGGGCTCCAGTAAACAATACATTAAAAAAACATCTAGAAAGTGAAACTGATGCGCATCTACCCCAATAGGTGAAAAAGGGTTTACATCGAGCGATCTCACCTCTATGTAACTAACGCCCCTATCCTGTAGCGCGTTACTTGGCATCTCGAGAGATTTAGCGACTTGCTTAGGCCTTATGGGAGAGTACAGTTCATTTTCGATTTGTAGCACGTTAGAATTTAACTGCTCCCAACCATTGATGTCGTTGCAAGGTATATTTTTATATTTATTTGCGTTAAGTCCAATCGCCTTTCTGAGACTGCTAACATAAGTATCGAGATCGTTATAACAAATTTTAAGACTTGATTGCGCGCTGCTGGTATATCCTAAATCACTCATTCTAAGCGATGTAGCGTATGGCAAATACAAAGTACCCTTACCCACTTTTTCAAACTTGTGAGGCACCTTTCGATGGGAAATAAAAGAAGAACAAAGCGCTGGAGATGCACCATAAAGATAGGTAATGACCCACGCGAAACGCTGAAAATTCCTGATCAAACTAAAATAATGATTTGAGCGCGTACTTTTAGTCAATCCCTCGTTATGTTTTTCACACCATAATGTCCAAAATGACTCTGGTAAAGAGAAGTTAAAGTGTACGCCCGCAATAACTTGCATCATACTGCCGTATCTGTTGTGCAAACCAGTTCGATACACTTCTTTCATTCTAGCGATGTTGGAATTACCGTAACGGGCTATCGGGATATCAGTTTGCGAATTAATAAAGCAAGGCATGCTCATTGGCCAAAGCACTTGATCACCTATTGATTCACATGAAAATTTATGGATATCCATAAGTTGCTCTAGCGAGGTGTAATAATTTGATTCAGGAGGCGTAATGAATTCTAGTAAAGCCTCTGAAAAGTCTGTAGTGATCAAATCGTGCGTAAGTGCAGACCCTAGAGACTCAGGATGAGGGTCTGTTGCAATACTTCCATTTTTATTCACTCTTAGCGTTTCTCGCTCCACTCCATGTTTAATGTTTGGCAAAGCGTTTTGAAAATCGGCCTGGTGTAACCATGATAACTGTTCAGTGAAGCCGTATTTATTATTATTCAATTGTTTCAATAGAATTCTCTAACTGTATATTTGTCGATAGTGAAAGTAGACGCGTGATATTCTCATAAAATCATGAAACGCCATTTCATCTAAGAGCTTCAATCAATATCACTTCTCGGTCTAAGTTTGAACGTGATTTTGTAAGCGTTTCAGCGTCACCCACAACTAAAATATGCATATTCTGAGTATTTAGCCACTTATTAGCAAGCGTATTCAACTATTTAATGGAAATATTATTGGTGAACTGTTGTTAGTTACTAGTATAGTCTTTCTCAAGATCAAGGGATAATAATCTACTTAAAAAAAAGGCTTTTGCCTAGAAGTACCGAATTTAAGTTCACCTGACTGGGGACAAGCATTTATATAAAAGATCAATTTTTCTATCCCATCGTTATCTGAAAAATCTTGAATTTCATATCGAAGTTCACTACCACTTTGCTTTAACAATTTAGTCTTGGTGTCTCCTGAAGCGCGGAATACCCTAGCGTGTGTGACTGCAGCTAAATGCGAATTAGCGTCAACCAATACTCTAATTCATATTAATAGCGAGCAATAAAACTGACGATTCACCTAATGTCTTGTCTAACTATCTTATGCCAATATGTAACTGCAGGATATATCAAAGATCCCATTGCAATTAAAATAATAAAATTTTAATCGAAAGTCCCACGGTTTAATTTGATACTAAATTTAACGCTAAGTATGCTGAATAAAAAAAGATGTTTGTAAAAGGTTTATTGACGGATTATTCTTAGCACATTAGTAATTAAATACTGTACAAGTATTGTGAACAGATGATGTTAAATAAGGATAAGAAAGTATGACTGAACAACAACCGCTGATTAATCTAGAATTTGCCCTAGGCCAATTAAGTGGTAATTCAGACTTGCTTTTTCGAATGTTACACAAGTTCAAAGCTGAATTTAGCAAGGTTCCGACTCAAGTCAAAAAATTAGTTGACAATTCTGACTTGAAAGAGGCAAAACTCAAAGTTCATACGACAAAAGGACTGTCCGGTAATCTAGGCCTGATGGCATTGTATGAAATATCTAAAATGCTTGACCAGTCCCTTCGCGCCGGTCATGTTGATCATGAATTAATTGATAAATTTGAAAGTATTGTTCAAGAAACTTGTGAGGAAATAGATCGGACAGAACCTACCTCAACAAGCGTAACTTCGTCTGCCAATAATTCCACTAAAGAAGATCTCAAGTCTGTATTTATAGAGCAGTTAAATCGCAATGAATTTATAGATGACGAAATGCTTCACAAGTATATTGACGCACTTTCTATGAACGTTGAACAAAAGCAGCAATTACAAGTAATGGTAGAAGAACTCGATTACGACTCAGCCGTAGCATTCATTAACAAACATGCATGATACCAATAGTTCATCAACACCCTGATTTTATCATCATTAATAAACCTACCGGCATCAACATGCACCAAACAGCCATAGAGGGTAACAAAGATAGTAGTCTAGTGGATGTTTTATGCGCACAAGAAAATTTAGAGCGATTGTATCTTGTACATAGGTTGGACACCCCGACCTCAGGTACAATGGTACTAGCCAAAAATAAAACCACCGCTCAGGCGTTAAATTCGCAATTTTCGAATCATGAAGTAGGCAAATGTTATCTAGCGTTATTGAGCAAAAAGCCCAAAAAGAAACAAGGCAAAATACAGGGAGTCATGACCAAAACCAGAAATGGAAGTTATAAACTCATCTCTAATAAAAAAATTGCCGGTCATGACGAAGGGAGTACATCCAGAGCACCGATTCGTGCAGCCGTTACTTTATTCATGACACAAGCGCTGCCGGAAAGCGCTCTACGCCTTGGCAATAATGAGCAGGATAATAGATTAGAATCTGCCCCCTCTCGCGTTGCGATAGTTAAGCCTTTAACCGGTAAAACTCACCAGATTAGAGTTGCTTTGAAAGCCTTGGGTGCACCAATACTTGGGGATACCAGATACAAAGGCTCGTTTGCTGATAGGTTATATCTTCATAGTATGTTCTTATCATTTACACTGAACAACAAACAATATGAATTTAAATCACTTCCTAACTCTGGCAAGTTTTTCCATCAAGCTTTATTCAATACTCTGCCCAATCTTGCAGATATTAATTGGCCATCTCATACCATTCCTAAATTGTAAAATGATCGTTAAACCATTCATGTTTTTACATTACAACCATAGTCATGCTGATACTATTTGCAGTAATAAGTATTTTGACGAAATTAAGAGTACAAAAAATTGAAGCATACTGAGTTAAACATTGGCCTAATTGGTCAAGGCGCCATTGGCTGTTTGTTTTCACATTATTGGCGACATGAAAATATCACCATTTTTCCTAACCATTGGCCCTCTGAGTCAAAAGCCATTGTGGATTTGGCACATAAAGTCCATTCAATTGACCATCCTAAAAGAAAAATATGCGCAGAGAATTTAACTAACCTTGATGTTTTAATCATTACTGTTAAGGCTTACCAAACGGCAAATGTGGCCAAGCTTTTAAAAGGGCAAGTAAATGAGCCTACTCAAATCTTACTGATCCAAAATGGAATGGGTGGACACGAAACATTGCATCGATACCTGCCTGATAACCCACTCTATGCCGGCATCACAACGGATGCGGTTTATTCTACTGATGCAAATATCTACCAGATAACTGCCGAAGGTAAGCTAGAGCTTGGGTTAATGTATCCGCCTGTTTCTGCATCATTGAATATAAACCAGATAGAAAGAATAAAGGAATTCCTCAGTATTCATCCAAACGCCGAATTTCATGAGAATATTAAACCACATCTTTATAATAAACTTGCGATCAATGCGGTGATTAATCCTTTAACTGCTCTTAAAAATATCAAAAATGGAGAACTACTCAATTACCCAAAACATTACAAGCAACTCATTAAAGAAGTCGTTCTTGTGTTTCAATATTTGGAAGTCGCCGCAGATGAGGACGACTTAACCCGAAAGATTGAAAGCGTTATGCGTGCGACAAAAGCAAATTATTCTTCTATGCACCAAGACTATCATAACGGCAGAACTACCGAGATTGACTCGATGTTAGGGTTTTTAATCAACCACGCTAATGAAGGTTATATACATGTGCCATTTATGCGTGAAATCCATCAAAAGATTTCTACGCATAAATAAACGGTTACCTTTAAGTCGGCTCGTTTAAAGGTTTCATATGAGGGAATAAAATTACGTCTTTGATGGTGTTACAATCTGCAAATAACATGACTAATCGATCAATGCCAATTCCTTCACCTGCAGTTGGGGGTAACCCGTACTCAAGAGCGGTAATATAATCGTCGTCGAAATGCATCGCTTCGTCGTCTCCGGCGTCTTTTTCTTCCACTTGCTTTTTGAAACGCTCAGCTTGGTCCGCTGAATCATTTAATTCTGAAAATCCATTCGCTAACTCTCTTCCGCCTACGAAAAATTCAAAGCGGTCTGTCACAAAAGGGTTTTCATCGTTACGTCTGGCCAGTGGCGATACTTCCCACGGATATTCAGTGATAAAGGTGGGTTGATCCAATTTCTCTTCCGCGGTAGCCTCAAAAATTTCGCATAAGTATTTTCCTGCTCCCCAAATCCCATCGACCTCTGGCTCTTTAATATGCAGTTGCTTAGCCATTGATTTGAGGCTATCAAGATGGTTTTCTGGATCTTGTATCGCTTCAGCATCGGCATCTGGCCAATACTTTAAAATGGCATCAGACATGCTTAAACGAGCGAAAGGTTGAGCGAAATCGTATTCTTTAACTTCGATCACTTCACCGTCTGAATTTCTGATATGATTTTTAATTAAACACGTCCCCAATACCGATTCTGCTAAAGTCCTTAGCATATCTTCGGTAAGATTCATCAGGTCATTGTAGTCGGCGTAGGCCTGATAAAACTCAAGCATAGTAAACTCTGGATTATGTCGCGTTGATAAACCTTCATTCCTAAAATTTCGGTTGATTTCAAACACTCGCTCAAAACCACCTACCACTAACCTTTTAAGGTATAGCTCAGGCGCGATGCGCAGATACATATCAATATCCAAAGCATTGTGATGGGTAACAAATGGTTTTGCTGTAGCGCCACCCGGTATCACTTGTAGCATTGGTGTCTCAACTTCCATAAATTTACGATCGGTTAGAAATCGTCTAATACCACTGACAATTTCACTTCTTATTCTGAAGGTTTCGCGGGTGTCTGGACTGGTAATAAGGTCAACGTAACGTTGTCTATATTTTGTCTCTTGATCAGCTAGACCATGAAATTTTTCAGGCAGTGGACGCAGCGATTTAGTGAGCAATTTAAATTCAGCCATATTGACATATAAGTCGCCTTTTCCAGACTTGTGAAGCTCGCCTTTTACGCCAATAATATCGCCAATATCAAGACTGCCGTATTGAGCCTTGATTTGTTTCTGTGCATTCTTGTCCGCATATGACTGAATTCGTCCGCTCATATCTTGGAGCAACAAAAATGGACCTCTTTTTGCCATTATGCGTCCGGCAATACTGACGATTTCGCCTTTCTCTGCCAATTGCTCTTTCTCGAATTCCCCAAACTCGCTCTGTAGATCCTCGGCGTAATGCTCTCTACTAAAATCGTTGGGAAAACCATTGGAAGAACAATGTTCTTTAATCTTTTCAAGCTTAGCTCGGCGTTCAGCTATTAATTTATTTTCGTCTTGTTGCACTGTAGTCATTAAATTTCCAATGTTCGATATTTATTTAAAAGATGTGTGTGGCGTTTTGCCCATAACCAAAACCAACCATTCGTATAGATTTTGTGTATGAGACCGTTAAAGGCTGTTTGAATGAAGGTTCAATGCTAACCATTTATATACCAGACTTTAGACTCGCTATAATAAACTTATTTAAATCGCCATCCAATACAGCTTGAGTATTTCGTGTCTCTACTCCAGTACGCAAGTCTTTTATTCGAGAATCGTCCAGCACATACGACCTGATCTGGCTACCCCAGCCGATATCCGACTTATTGTCTTCCATAACCTGCTTCTCTTCATTTTGTTTTTTCAACTCAAGCTCATAAAGCTTCGCTTTCAATTGTTTCATCGCTTGGTCTTTATTTTTATGCTGAGAGCGGTCATTTTGACATTGTACAACCGTATTGGTAGGTAAATGCGTTATTCTAACCGCAGAATCGGTTCTATTTACATGCTGACCACCAGCGCCAGACGCTCTGTACGTATCAATTCGCAAGTCGGCTGGATTGATATCCACATCGATGTCGTCGTTTATTTCGGGATAAGCAAATGCAGATGCAAAGCTTGTATGACGACGATTCCCCGAATCGAACGGAGACTTTCTCACGAGTCTGTGAACGCCGGTTTCCGTTCTCAGCCAACCATACGCATAATCGCCAGTAAATTTGATTGTCGCACTTTTAATCCCAGCTACATCACCATCAGATACTTCAATAAGCTCCGTTTTAAAGCCCTGCTCTTCGCCCCATCGCAAATACATTCTGACCAACATATTGGCCCAATCTTGAGCCTCGGTGCCGCCAGAACCTGATTGAATGTCAATATAACCAGCATTGGCATCATTTGGGCCCGAGAACATGCGTCTGAACTCGAGTTTTTCCAATTGCACGAGCAGATCGGATAGTTCTTGTTGGGCTTCATCAAACGTTTCTTGATCTTCCGCTTCGACAGCTAATTCGACCAAACCTTCAACGTCTTGAACACCTTGATCCAAGTTTTTAATGGTCTCAACAATCAGCTCCAAATCGACCTTTTCTTTGCCTAAACTCTGCGCATATTCTGGTTTATTCCAAACATTTGGATCTTCTAATTCTTTGCTGACCTCTTCTAGTCTCTCGACTTTCAGGTCATAGTCAAAGATACCCCCTAAGCGCATTTGCTCGCTCTCGAATATCTACTAAAGAATTATGAATAGGATTTACTTCAAACATAAATATAAATTCTAGTTGTCTATGAATAATTGGGTGCGAAGTTTAACGAAAATTGAACGCTTTGGATAGCGTGCTTGGATATAAAAATACTTTGACGTTAATTGAGCTCAAGGCTGTGTTAACATTGCGGCTTCGAATTAGAAGACAATGCTAACTATCAATAATGTTAGACAGATCTGTTGAAATTTTTCTTCTCTCTAGGAATATCCTCAATCGATACCTGAGATTTCTCAAAAAACTACTGTTAAAAGAATGTGTTCCACCATTTTGCAGCACTATATCACTTTGCAAAATTTGTTCAGATATAACATAAGGCATTATTCCAACGATTTTCAAATTGAGCTCCGTATGAAACTGAAAATCTACGTCGACTGGACGATATACACGTTGACGCGCAAGTAACTTAGAGGCGCCTTGCTTACTGATAAGATAACCATTTGCACAAGATGGGATTTTGCTGTAGTTAACAAGTTTGAAACCATTTTGAAGTTCTTTTGTTTCAACTACCGCGTTATTACGATTATCGCTCAGTTTTATAATGTCCCAGTGTTTTAATGTTTGAGCCAACGCTAACACTTTGTGTATGTTTTTATCAATTACTACATCATCTTCTAATACTAATGCAACATTGATATTTTGATACGCTATCTTTTCCCATACCAAACGATGACTCAAATAACATCCAACTTCGCCTTTTGTTAAGCTCCTATGATAATATTTTTTGTTGTTTAAAGAATCGTAACAGGACGACATGTCTTTATCAGTCAGGGCGCTTCCAGCAACCGCTGAACTTCGGATAATGGGCAATCCTAGCGCGCGAGCTTGAGATTGCATACTCCCCCACCTAGCTGTGGAATTATCGAGATTAATGATAAAGGCTGGGACCATAAACTCAATATTCTGCTTTAAATGCTTACTCTAACCAATTATGAGCTCGAAATGAGTTTGGTAAAGTCAACAGCTTGCTGCCCTAGAGTTTGCAACTTTGTGATAGTGGCTTCGTCATTAATCTGGCCGTTGTCATCGACTAAATTACCGACTTTATTAATGGCCTGTTGACTTGGGTGCACGTACATTCCTAGATTCCCGAGTAACATTCTAGTAGGGACTAATCCTCTCATTCCACCGAGCGCCCCTGGCGATGCTGCCATTAGAGTTACCGTTTTACCTTTAAATGCTTGCAGCGGGCTCTCCCCTTCTTCTTTGCGAGATGCCCAATCAATCATATTTTTTAAAGCCGCACTGTAGCCGCTGTTGTATTCTGGCGTAGAAATCAATAATCCATCTGCTTCAAACATCAATTTTTTGAATGCTTGAGCCAGTTCGGGTACGCCAGAGGCGGCTTCATCGTCTTCATTAAAAATTGGCACAATATAATCTTTCAGATGTATCAGTGTTACCTCGGCGCCTGCTTGCCTTGCACCTTCGGCTGCTACGGCAACTAGCGCCTGATTATATGATTTTGCTCTTAAACTGCCGCTAAATGCTAATAACTTGCACATAGTATTTCCTTTTATTATTATTTTATATTCTTACGTACGGATCCATAACGTTTTCGTTCATATTAAACGCGGGAAATTACATGCTTTGCATTGTTTCTATGCCTAACAACTCTAATCCACACGACATGACATTTGCACTGTGCTGCGCCAGTTTTAGTCTGGATAGGCGAGTGTGGTGAGGTATCCCTTCTTTTAAAATTGGGCACGACTCGTAAAAACGCATAAAACAACTTGCTAACTCATACAAATAAGTGCACAAGACATGCGGTGTGGCGTCTTTTTCGACTATATAAAGCGCATCACTAAGTTGCAGTAAATGCAACGCCAAAGCTCTTTCCGATTCTTTATTAATCGCTATCTCAGACTCTATCGCTAAATCCAAGTCTAGATGAGCTTTAGCAAAAATACTTTTTATTCGTGTATATGCATATTGCAAGTAGGGCGCAGTATTCCCCTCAAAACTGAGCATTGCATCCCAATCAAAAACATAATCTGTTGTTCTATTTTTACTTAAATCAGCATACTTTACTGCACCTATGCCTAATTTATGGCTCATCTCTAACAGCAAGGGTTCTGATATGTCAGGTGTTCTAGATACAATCAATTGTTTAGCTCTATCGACTGCCTCATCGAGTAAATCTACAAGCTTGACCGTTCCTCCGGAGCGAGTCTTGAAGGGTTTATTATCTTTACCTAGCATCATTCCAAATGGGCAATGCTGATATTGTTCACTTTCAGTTAAAAAGTCTGCCTTTCTGGCGACTATTTCAGTTTGTTTAAAATGAAGAGCCTGTCTGGCATCTGTAAATATCAACGTCCTATCGGCATCTAACACGTTCGAACGATAACGGATCGCAGCTAAATCGGTGGTTGCATATAAGTAGCCGCCACCTGACTTTTGTACGATATAAACCGCGGGATTGCCATTTTTATCTGCCAGTTCTGGCAAGAATACAACTTGAGCGCCTTGGTCTTCTACCGCAATCCCTTTCTGCTTTAGTTCTGCTATCACATTAGCTAAGTCATCGTTATAAGCACTCTCGCCCATAACATGCTCTCTTTTTAACGTGACATTTAGCTTTTTATAAACCTCATCTGAATGGCTGATGGATACATCAATAAACTCTTTCCATAACTCCATACACTTTGAGTCGCCACTTTGGAGCTTCACTACGTACTCTCTTGCTTTGTCGGCAAAACCTTGCTCACTATCGAACCTAACTTTTGCTTCGCGATAGAAATTTTCTAAATCGCTTAACGCGGTCTCAGCGACTTCATTTTGTTGAAGCTTATCTTGGAGATGAGCCAGCAACATGCCAAATTGCGTGCCCCAATCACCCATATGGTTTTGTCTTTTAACCCTATGCCCAAGGAACTCCAAACATTTAACGACTGCATCTCCGATAATTGTTGAACGCAGATGCCCTACATGCATCTCTTTAGCTAAGTTAGGCGCACTGTAATCAACCACTATCGTTTTTTGTGGTTGGCTATCCACGCCCAATTTACTGTCATTTGCCGCGCTTTCAATTTGATTGGCTAGCCAATCTGACTTTAAGAACACGTTTATGAAACCTGGACCTGCTACTTCTAATTTTTCTGCAACATCATCTAATTCAACATTCTCAAGAATTAAATTTGCTATTTCTCTTGGGTTTTTCTTCAGCGTTTTTGCTAAAGCCATAGCGCCATTAAATTGATAGTCACCAAAACCAGGTCGATTGCCCTTAGCAACCGGAGTCGGTGCATCGGATAATCCCATTTTTGTCAGTGCTTGTTTAAAGCGCTCAATAATTAATGCTTGGATATTCATGATTACCTGTGTATTTAAAATTTAATTTGATTATTGTTCGCGAGTTGCTGCAAATTTTATGTCTGGATATCGCTCTTGAGACAATGATAAATTTACCATTGTAGGGGCAATATACGTTAAATTATCGCCACCATCGTAGGCCAAATTCGATTCAGTCTTGCGTTTAAATTCGTCCACTTTTTTGTCTTCACCATATACCCAGCGAGCAGTGGCGACGTTTACGTGCTCATACAGCGCGTCAACGTTATATTCTGCTTTTAGTCTTGCCACAACTACGTCAAATTGCAATACGCCTACAGCCCCGACTATTAAGTCGTTATTGATTAACGGCCTAAACACTTGAACAGCACCTTCTTCCGAGAGTTGGATCAGGCCTTTGAGTAACTGTTTTTGTTTCAATGGATCTTTCAATCGAATTCGTTTAAAAAGCTCTGGAGCAAAATTGGGTATACCCGTGAAATTGTATTTATCGCCGCTCGTAAACGTATCGCCAATTCGCATGGAGCCATGATTGTGCAGACCAATGATATCTCCAGCATAGGCCTCTTCTAACAAAGATCTATCTCCCGCTAAAAAGGTCAATGCATCAGAGATGCGCACATCTTTGCCGATTCGCGTGTGATGCATTTTCATGCCTTTTTGGTACTTGCCTGATACTATTCGGCAAAACGCGATTCTATCTCGATGTTTTGGATCCATATTCGCTTGTATTTTGAATACAAAACCACTGAAATTAGGATCGGTCGCTTCAACGCTTGAACCTGCGTCATTTTCGCGGCCCAATGGCGTAGGCGCCCACTCTACCAAACCATCGAGCATATGATCGACACCAAAATTACCTAACGCGGTTCCAAAGAAAACAGGGGTAAGTTGACCTGCATCGAACATCTCTTGATCGAATTCGCTTGAAGCACCTACAACAAGTTCAAGCTCTTCTCTAAGTTGCTCTGCAAAGTCATTACCAATGGCTTCGTCTAACTCAGGATTGTCTAATCCTTTGACAATTTTTACGTCTTGAATGGTATGCCCCTGCCCTGTTTCATATAAAATAGTTTCGTCGCGCAATAAGTGATAAACACCTTTAAATAGCTTTCCACATCCAACTGGCCAAGTAATTGGTGCACACACTATATTCAGCTCATTTTCTACTTCGTCTAACAGCTCCATAGGATCGCGAATATCTCGATCAAGCTTATTCATAAAGGTAATGATGGGGGTATCCCTTAATCGAGTTACTTCCATAAGCTTACGGGTTCTATCCTCGACACCTTTGGCAGCATCAATCACCATTAAGCAGGAGTCTACAGCAGTGAGTGTACGGTAGGTATCTTCAGAGAAATCTTCGTGTCCAGGCGTGTCGAGTAAGTTAACTAATTTATCAGAATAAGGAAATTGCATAACACTTGTACTGACGGATATGCCCCGTTCTTTTTCCATTTCCATCCAATCTGATTTGGCATGCTGCCCTGATTTTTTGCCTTTAACCGTGCCAGCTTTCTGCAATGCTTGGCCAAACAACAAGACTTTTTCAGTTATTGTCGTTTTACCTGCATCGGGGTGAGAGATAATGGCGAAAGTCCTTCGCTTGTTGATTTCACTGACTATATTATTACCACTCATACCTTACAAACCCTTATTTACCTATAAATTGAACATTTTTTAAAACAACCGCAGTCGTTGTTATGAAAAATAGCGCAGTATTCTATCGAAAATAAGCAATAAATACTTCTATTATATTGAATTTTACTCGGGGATCTGGTCGATTATGGAGTCAAAAAAATTAGGAGATAATAAACTTGCGATTTCGATTGAGCACTAATTTCCAACCCAACAACTTACATTAACAACACTCAATCTAGTTTTAGTGACATTAATATTGCATCGATTGCTCTTTGATTATCTGGCTTATAATAGTGCTTTCTGACGCCATCTTGATTGAAATTAAACTTTCGATATAAGGCTAATGCGGGAGTATTTGTTTCAGCGACTTCTAATAGAATTCTAGTCATTTTGTTCGCTTGAGCTTTAGTAATAAGATTATGTAAAAGTGCTGAGGCAATCCCGCAGTTCCTATGCCGACTTGAAATACATATATCTTCAATTTCTAATTCATCGAGTACAGGATTAGCAATAACAAACCCAGTAACCGCCCTCCCTTCATCCGCTGAAATATATGAATATGGACCTGATAGACTTTTCGAAAAATTGTCAAAAGACCAAGTGTTGCTTATACGACTAAGACAAAAAATATCATACGCTTGCGGATGAATTTCTAGACATTGCTCCCCTAACAGAATATTCATTAGCCATCAAAATAGACAAAAGGCTGAATTTCTCGCCATATGGATTGCTTCAAATTGCTCTCAGTGTCATAGAAATTAGCTGGCAAATAAAGCACTTGGTCTGATTTATCATAATGTATTTTTGCTCCCCCAAATACCACTTTGTCCCGCTCTATTTTCAGAAGGTCGCAGACATCCGACATCCATCCGAATTCAGAAACGTCTAAACTTTCAACACGCTTATAAACATCAATGCCCATCGTCTGTAAAAGCGCAGTTTGTTGAGGTGAAATAGAGGTTTTCATTAAGTTCTCGCTGATTTTACTCGAATCGAAGCGTGTTGCGTCTTGGTTGTTTAAATAGACGCTAATAGAAATTGAGGCAAATTAAGCTTATAAAGTTGGCAGGGGTGGAGGGACTCGAACCCCCAACCATCGGTTTTGGAGACCGCTGTTCTACCAATTCGAACTACACCCCTAATGTCCAACGACCCGCATTATAACCTTAGTGAAAAGTAATTCCAGATATTTTTTAATGCATGTCTAGATTAACGTTAAGAGTGAATATCATTCTACCCGACATCCAAAGCTCGCTCCCACAACTTATTAGTAAATTCAACAAATTCAGTTACTTGCTTCACCCTACTTTCAACGTAATCAGACTCGAAATTTACTAAGGATGCATAGTGCTGACATAACACCTTAGTTTGAGAGTCATTGAGTTGGTTAATAATACAACAACTGGCAATATCGAAATAGCGACATCCTAGCCCCGCATATTCCCAGTCAAGTATGGGTCCATTTTGATTACAGACATGGCTAATATGAAGATCGTTATGGCAAAGCACAAACTCATCAGAATATTGTTGGTGATATTCTGTCCATTTCTTCTTCATATACTCAAACGCTTTTTGGGTAATTTGGCGTTGCGTCGCAGAATTAAATTGCTGCCAGTATTCATTCCAATGACTCGAAAGCGAGAGACTTGGTGCACTTATGTAAGTAGTGTGCACCAAGTTTAATGCTACCGCTAACCGCATTAAACTGTCTGCTGCCGAATAAGGGTGAAAATCAATCCATTGTTCACAATAAATACTGTTATCTTCACTTAAGAAAAGTGGTTGAGGAGCCATCGTAAAAATGGCTAATTCTTCTTGCAACCTAAACACGCGTTTTCGGTCTATAGGCAGCATTTTATTGGCATGAAAAACCTTGAGTAAAAACTGACTATCACCGGCAGTTACCTTATAGTTATGGTTAATTGCGCCTGCGTAAATCCGTTCACTTCTAACCTTAGATGCAGGACAAAGAATTAATTCGTATTTCCGTAAGAGCTTTAATATATTGCTAGGAAGGCTGTCTGACATTCGCACCTTGTGCTTGACTACTCGTGTAGATGTTGTAAATCTATTCGTAATAAATTACAAGTCATTTCTGTTAAACACTGTATAAGAGATCTGCTTATAATAATCGCTCAAAGTGTTATCTTAACGACTGTGTTGTTTTTCTCAGTCAAAGCTATGCGCTACTTTGTTTTTGCGCATATTCAACTCATGGCTCCAACCTAATAATCCCTTTATTGCGATGAGCACATAGATAACCATTAAGCAGGCCGTTAAATATAGCTCAGATGGCCAGACCAAAAATATCGTTGCTACGTTTATCATGCTCCAATAGTACCAACTTTCTATGTATTTCCTCACGGTCAAATAGGTGGCTAGCAACGAAAATACAGTTATGCTTATGTCCAACAGTATAAGTTCATATTGCAGCCAAATAGTAGCCATAAAATAAGTACATGCAATCAGACCCATTGCCAGCAAATTGATCACTAAATGCAAATGAACTGGCATATTAGAAATAAACAACTTTTGCTCGCCTTGCCTTGACCATGTGATCATGCCCCAAACGGCCATTGCCATATAATAAAAATTGAGCAATGTTTGAAACACGAGCGAGACATCGAAATAGACATAAGAAAAAAGCGCTGTACTTGCAAAACCTGCTATCCAGCACAGCTTATTTTCTATTGCCGCCAAGTACACATAAACAACTGCCAACAAGACCGCAATGGCTTCTGCTAGGCTTTGTTGAAGCCATTGCTCTATTACTGGGTTTATAAAATCCAAATGTATTATCGCCTGTTAACGTTAAGGTTTAGCGTCCAATGACATATTGTCCGCATTCAGAAATTTACACACAAAAATAGCTTGACCGACTTGTTCATAAGTTGTCTGCATTTCTTGTTTTATCACATTCATTAAATAGTCGTACTCGCCACTTACCATAGTAGACGTGTGAGTGGTATTGACGTAAAGATTGTCGTACGTATTCATACGTTGTATGAATGCTTTTATATGCGAGATATATTGTTGCTCTAATGGGTATAAAGATATTTCTATCGCCAGTTTCATGTCGCAGCCTTTTAAAATTGAAATTTTCTTGTTTGAGTTTGAATTAAGCTTTTTACAACCACTCATATTCGAAGGTAATGCCAAACTGTCGAGGCTGGCCAAATTGATAATATGGACCAAATGTTTCATATCCGTCTCGCGGATCATTTGGAAAACTGCCGAAGCCACGCGTAATGATTTCTTCGTCGAAGAGGTTTTTAACCCAAATTTTAACTTGATATTGGTTCAATGAATTGCTTTTATAAACAAGCTCACTGTTCACAACCTGTGTTTTGTCTGAACGAGCGTCATGATTTACGCCTAGTCGAAAATCACTCTTATACTCAGCGTCAACATACCAATTGATTTGTTCTGTTATTTGCCAGTTAGAGCTTATAAACCCAGTAAATTTAGGAGCATGGGCTTGCTCTTGAATAGGCACATACTCCCCATCTAAGCGCGTATAATCTCCAATGGTGGCATCTAAGTAACCTAGGTTTGCCTGTATATAAAAATCTTGATGAATGTCCCAAGTGGTCATTATTTCTATGCCTTTATTAGTGCCTGCATCAGCGTTGCCTATGCCGTCTATAAAAGAAGAAGCGCCGGTGTCGTCAATGGCTACCACTATAGAATCATCTATTTGAGCGTCTTCCCTTTGCATGTAAAAAGCAGTCAGATTTATACTTGCAAGGTTTTCAAAAGCCGTTCCTTTTATCCCTAACTCATAAGAGTAGTTAAATTCAGCGTCGTAAATTCTGTTATCAGTGGGAAGTCTTTCATCAATATTAAATCCAGCGGCTTTGTATCCCCGAGTAATACTAGCGAATACAATGCCTGTTCCAAGTTTATAATCCGCGCTTAAAGAAGCAGAGATTAAACTGTCATTGATTTCAGTGGTACCCGAATTATCGCTGAAATTAACGTTGAAACTTTCAAGTCTAGCGGCAGTTGTAAAGGTTAATTTCTCATTAAAAATAAGGTTATACTGTCCGTATACTGATGCGCTGCTTGGTTGATATACACTTAAGTAATCCTCGGACAAGAAAGTATTCTGCCTCAATAGATCTTCGTTAGTATTTACAAAACTCGCACCAATTAAGTAGCTATTTTGATCGATATTTTCGCTGGCAAGCTTTATGTCTATGCCCGTTCTAATAATATCTCTATAGTAAACGTCGACTGAAGAATACCCAAAAGGGTGAAAGCCATCAAAAGTCCAATCTTCGTCGTATCCGTATTCGGTTTTTGCATTCAAATGAAATAAACTAACCTGAAGGTCATGAGCATTGAACTCCTGTTGAAAAGTAGTACTCAATGCGGTTGCATCCACGCTATCACTTCCCGGCTGATCAGATTGAGTTACTCTATCGTTATCAAGTGAAAATGCATCATAACCATTATCAATATCAAACTTAAACACCGACGCCTTAATTGATTTGTTACTGGCAATCTGGACGTTTAACTTGCCTGAAAGGGTCAGTTCATCGATATTATTAGTATTGGATCGACCTAAAAATTCATTATCGATAAAGCCGTCGCTTTTCGTTTGCTGAAAGCTGACACGGCCATTGACTCTATCGCTTATAGCATTGTTGTATGTACCCGCAATTTGAGATTCGTTAAATTCGGCCAAATTCAAAGTGAGCTTTGCATATCTATCTTCAGTGGCGGTATTTGTCACTAGTTTGACGACTCCCCCGATACTATTGATACCAGATGCAACAGATTGCGGACCTGACAACACTTCAAGTTGAGCCAAGTCGTTGATTGTTGCTAACGCACCCACTCCAGATATGTCTATATTGTCTAACAGTAAACCAATAGAAGGATTGATAGGCTCTGCAAACTGTGACCGCTCCCCCACCCCTCTTATTTGAATAAAGCGGCCTCTAGACGCCCCACTTGCAAAATTCAAATTGGGCATTGCCCCTAGTAAATCTTGTAAATGTCTAGCTTGTCTAGCTTCAATGGCCTCTTGGTCAAGTACCAATGCCGTTGATGGTAGCTCAGATAAATCTCTTTGGAGAAGATCTGCAGTAACGACAATGCGCTCGATGTCAACTTGTTGGTCGTCATTGTCATTAGATTGATTGGTCTGTGCTTGAGTAAACCCAGCTCCGCTTGTTATTAAGCTAGCTAGCAATAGAATCGAAAATGTTTGTTGCATAAGTTGTCCTCTTCATTTATTCACGAAAAGAACCGGCAATATTTGGCTTGAGAAGGTGATATTAAAACCATTCCTACGCCGGTACTAACCGGATCAGGTGACTAAGGGTTCTTAAATTGAAGTCTCAGCGTTAAAAACGCACCCCTTGGTTTGTAATTGGAAGTTTGATTAGCCTCCAATGCCCGCGCATGATACTAGATGCAGTAACACGATCAAGCACTTTTATATTAAATGTTGTACACAGTATTCTGATGGTTAAACAAGCGCCATTGTAAAACGGCTTTCTAACTTAATATTCAATACTAACGGCTACGGTTGCATTAAGCCTTACTGGCTATATGTCGGATTTTAGCCACAATTGCTCTCAGCCCGTTGCCTCTAGTGGGCGTAATATGCCGCTCCAAATCTAATGCCTGAAAATAAGCGTCGATGTCGAAGTCGAGTATATCCTGTCCAGTTTTATCATTATAGGCACTTAGTACTAACACTAATAAACCTTGGACTATCACCGCATCACTATCCACATTAAATTGAAAGCGGTTGTCTTGTTTTTCATAATCTAACCAGACGTTACTTTGACATCCTTTGACTATTTTATCTGATGTGCGCTGTTCGTCACTCATCCCAGGGATCTGCTTTCCCAGATCAATAATGTATTGATACCTTTGTTCCCAATCATCAAAAAACTCAAGATCGTCAACGATCTCATCACTACTGGGTAATTGCATGTATTTTCCTATTATTGTGTCCATATTAAGATAGAAGAAAAGGACTATTTCTTAAAAAAAGACGCCAGCCTCTAGTTGCGCCTCTTCACTCATCATTTCACGAGACCATGGTGGGTCAAACACCAAATTCACCGATACGTTTTGCACGTTTGGTACCATATTCACGCGGTACTCTACGTCTCCTACTAGTACTGGTCCCATGCCGCAGGCTGGTGCGGTGAGCGTCATATCAATATCAACACGCTTGTCAGCTTGTTGAATATCGACCTTGTAGATTAACCCAAGCGAAACCAAATCGATTGGAATTTCAGGATCATAGACGGTTTTTAATGCTTCCCATACTTGGTCCGTATCAATGTTTCCGTCGTTAGGTGGCTCAAATGACAGTGTCAACGACTTTCTACCAATCGCTGAAGCGTCAGTACCGTCAATACGATACATGTTTCCACGCCATGTAACGGTAAAATTACCGCCTAAGTCCTGCGTGATGGTGACAAATTCGCCTTTGGGAATGATTTTTGGCGTGCCTACAGGTACTAACCGAGCTTTACAGTCACTCTCCGTGACAACCATTTTTTGTTGCATATTATGCTGCGCTACCCTACGTTAAAGCTTTCGCCACACCCACATTCATTCACAACGTTAGGATTGTTGTATTTAATGATGCCGTTCACGCCTTCCTTTACGTAATCCACCTCAGTGTTGCGCAAAAGTTCTCGCGCTTGAGAAGCAATGGCAATACTCAATGAATCACTAAACTTAATCACTTCATCATCGTCTTTTGCTTCGTCTACAAGATCAAGTACATATGCGTAACCAGTGCATCCGCTCATTTTCGTGGAAAAGCGAATGATTTTTTCTGGATTTGCCTTTTGCTTACTTTCAAAGTGCCGAATGGCGCTCTGAGTAAGCGTTATGGTTTGTGAATTAGGAACAAAAGTTTCAACAGTCATAATTTCTCCTACGCCAACATCATCTTGGCCTTTTTAAGGGCGTCAAACAGTTTATCAATATCTTGGCGAGTATTGTAAATAGAAAAAGACGCGCGGGCAGTGCCAGGTACGCCTAATCTTTTCATCAGTGGTTGTGCACAGTTATCACCGGTACGAATTGCAACCCCTTGCTTATCAAGTATAAAGCCTATGTCGGCTGGATGAATGCCTTCTAATTCAAAGCTTAACACTCCAACCTTATTACGAGCCGTACCGATAACTCGCATTCCTTCTATTTCCAGCGCTCGCTTTGTCGCATATTCAAGTAAATCTTGCTCGTGCTCGTGCATAGCCTTCATATCGATACCAGATAACCAATTTACGGCCGCTCCTAAACCGATCACGGCAGCAATATTGGGCGTACCCGCCTCGAGTCTATTTGGCAATGCTCCCCATGTGGACGTTTGATAGTCGACTTCTGAAATCATCTCACCACCAGTTTGCCAAACAGGCCATGTTTCCAGTAAAGTTTTGCGCCCCCACAGCACACCTACTCCGGTTGGTCCGAATAATTTATGTCCTGAAAAAACGTAAAAATCGCAACCAATTTCTTGCACATCGACACCGCCATGCGCTATACCTTGAGCACCATCAATCAATACCCATGCGCCTCTCTGCTTGGCTTTACGGGTGATTTCGTTTATCGGATTTACAGTGCCCAATGCATTAGAAACATGAGGTATGGCAACGAGACGTGTCTTGTCGCTTAAAAGCGAGTCCAAAGCCACCATGTCAAGCTCGCCATCATCAAAGATTGGGGCTATCTTTAGCGCAGCGCCGCTTCGCTTACAGGCCTGCTGCCAGGTGACCAAATTAGCATGATGCTCAAGCTCCGTAACGATAATTTCATCGCCTGCTTTAAACAATTGTCCGACACCATTTGCCACTAAATTAATGCCTTCAGTGGTACCACTGGTCCAAATGACTTCTTCTCTGAATTCAGCGTTAATAAATTTAGCCACCGCAGTGCGAGCATTCTCGTACCCTCTAGTCGCTTCATCAGCCAAATGGTGTGCGCCTCTGTGCACATTAGAATTATATTGAGTGTAATAATTCACAAGTGCATCAATGACTACCTGCGGCTTTTGCGTGGTGGCTGCATTGTCCAAGTACACCAGAGGTTTTCCGTCAATCTCGCGCTGTAACAGTGGAAATTGAGCGCGAATTGCGTCTACATCAAAGCTCATTTCACCTCCATGTTGGCGAAACGCTCGCTCAACATTGGCAATAGCCACTGTTTAATATCTTCGTTACTGATGGCGTTCACTAATTCTTGAATAAATCCAAAGTTTAACATTACGAGCGCTTTGGACCGTGAAATACCTCGGCTCATTAGGTAGTAAAGAGCCTCTTCTTCAATTTCAGCTACTGTCGCGCCATGTGCACACTGTACGTCGTCTGCATATATTTCAAGTTCAGGCTTTGTATTAATCAGCGCACGTCGTGACAATAATAAATTGCGGTTGTTGAGCTCAGCCAGTGTTTTTTGAGCATCTCTATGGATATGAATACGCCCACTGAATACTGCGCGTGCCCTGTCACCTATAATACCCCTAGCGTTCTCTTGGGTAGTGCCATTTGGCACGGCGTGCTCAATAGTAGAATGCATATCAAATAATTCGCCTTCGGCCAACAGATAAATTGCATTCATTTTTGCATTAGCGTATTGACCTGCGTGAATAATATCGACATCTACTCGCGATAATTCACTGCCATAAGAAACAAACGTACTGTTTAGGTTTGCCTTTTCTTGTAAACTAAAATGACTACCGCCCACTTGTTTTGCTGCATCAGTAAAAAAAGCAAAACGGAAATGTTCCAGTGATGCATGTTTGCCAATCACATACTCAGCAAATGCTGTAGTTAGGCTCGATTGGGAACCGCTGCCATGTTCAATTACTGTTAATTTGCTATTTTCTCCAAGGTGCGCCAGTACTCGGGTATGAGCATCGCAATCTTGTGTGGCCAAATTTACAATTCTAACTGGTATGTCAATGTTACAATTATCCGCCACAGATATATACACGCCTTGGTCACATAGAGCATCGTTAACTAATCCAAATACGTGTCGAGAAGGTTTAATTTGCCCAAAGATTGCGCGAATATCTTTTTGCTTCTCGGTTGATGCATTATTAATAGCGCAAATATTCAGTCCTTGAGGCAATGAGAATTGTTCGATATCAGTACATAACACGCCATCAATGAACACAATATCTAGCGTGTCTAAACTATTTATTGTTGGTATTTCGTGGACTACCGACGTCTGAGTATAAGTTGAAGTGCGTTCTTTGACTGAAGAAAGCGGAGTAAATCTCCATTCTTCGGCTCTGGCGTTCGGCCATCCGTCGCGTTCTAGTTTTTTAAGGGCCTCTAGACGCATCGGAGCAAGATAATCGTTTGCCCCCTTAGCATCCTCAATGACCTTATTTAGCCATTGACTCATGCGCTCTCCCCTTCAAATTCTTTTCCTAAGAACGCGTACCCTTCATTTTCAACTTTTAGCGCAAGTGAAGCATCGCCACTTTTGACTATTTTCCCGTTAGCGAGGATGTGCACAAAATCCGGTTTAATAAAATCTAATAAGCGTTGATAATGCGTTATCACGATAAAGCTACGGTCGGCATCTCGCTGACTGTTTACGCCATTTGCAACTACTTTGAGCGCGTCTATGTCGAGACCAGAATCAGATTCGTCAAGAATGCAAAGTGAAGGTTTCAACAAAATCATTTGCATAATTTCATTGCGTTTTTTCTCGCCTCCTGAGAAGCCTTCATTCACACCACGCTTTAAAAAGTCCAGTGGCAACTGCACTTGCTTGCAAGCTTCTTTAGCCAGTTTCAAAAACTCAGTAGCCGACAGTGGTTCCTCACCTCGTTGCTCACGGGTTGCGTTGACTGACTCTTTCATAAACTCCATGTTACTCACGCCAGGGATTTCAACCGGATATTGAAAGGCAAGAAACAACCCATTGCTGGCTCTTTCTTCAATGTCCATATCAAAAAGATCCTTACCATTAAATTCAACCTTTCCCTGTTCAACCTCATAACCATCGCGACCAGACAACACATACCCTAGGGTGCTTTTACCGGCGCCATTTGGTCCCATAATTGCGTGCACTTCACCTGGGTTCACCTCAAGGTTAAGACCTTTTATTATAGTTTTATCTTCTACACGCGCTTGTAAATCACTAATTTTTAGCATAATTATCCCACTGATCCTTCTAAGCTAATTTCGAGGAGTTTGCCTGCTTCAACAGCAAATTCCATTGGCAGTTCTTTGAATACTTCTTTACAAAACCCGTTCACAATCATAGAGACTGCTTTTTCTGGGTTTAATCCACGCTGCTGACATAAAAACAGTTGTTCATCACTCACTTTAGAGGTAGTTGCTTCATGCTCTACAATCGCACTGGGGTTTCTACTTTCAATATACGGAAAAGTATGGGCGCCGCATTTGTCACCGATGAGCAGAGAGTCACACTCGGTGAAGTTACGCGCACCATCTGCTTTGGGTCCCATTTTGACCAAGCCTCGGTAGGCATTATTACTGTAACCGGCAGATATACCCTTTGATATAATGGTAGAGCGCGTATTTTTCCCCAAATGTATCATTTTTGTGCCGGTATCAGCCTGCTGACGACCTCTGGTAAGTGCTACTGAATAGAACTCACCTACGCTGTTATCGCCTTTTAAAATACAGCTGGGGTATTTCCACGTAACCGCGGAACCTGTCTCTACTTGCGTCCAAGAAATTTTGGCATTGGTATGGCAGATACCTCGTTTGGTCACGAAATTATAAATACCGCCTTTTCCGTCCTCATCGCCTGGATACCAATTTTGAACAGTTGAGTACTTAATATTGGCATTGTCTAGCGCCACCAGTTCAACGACTGCTGCGTGTAATTGATTTTCATCGCGTTGCGGAGCTGTGCAGCCTTCGAGATAACTTACGTGGCTACCTTCTTCAGCAATAATTAGAGTACGTTCAAATTGCCCAGTATTCATTTCGTTAATTCGGAAGTAGGTAGACAGTTCCATTGGACACCTAACACCCTTAGGGATATAAACAAATGACCCGTCAGTAAATACTGCGCTATTAAGCGCTGCGTAATAATTGTCCCCACGAGGCACAACTGAGCCAATGTGCTTTTTAACGAGCTCTGGAAACCTGTGTATGGCCTCTGAAATTGAGCAAAAAATTACACCCGCTTCTTCTAATTTCTCTCTAAATGTTGTGACAACTGAAACGGAATCAAATACTACGTCCATAGCAACGCCCGCTAGCATCTCTTGCTCGTGCAAAGGAATGCCAAGTTTTTCATAAGTACGAAGCAATTCTGGATCAACCTCATCAAGAGATTTTGGCTTGTCGGCCATACTCTTGGGTGCTGAGTAATAGGAAATAGCTTGGAAGTCTATTTTAGGATAATGCACGTGCGCCCACTCAGGCTCATCCATTTTAAGCCAAGCTTCATAGGCCTTTAAGCGCCAGTCCAACATCCAACTAGGCTCTTTCTTCATTTTAGATATACGCCGAATAATGGATTCATCCAAGCCACTTTCGAAGGTATCTGATTCAATTTCGGAATAAAAACCAGCCTCATACTTTCTATCTAGTGCTTGTTCGATCTGTTCACTCATAAATTGATCCCGTGATTCTCTTTGATTTGATTCATTTAAAACTTTAATTCGATAACGTTATACTTGTTGTGTTAGATGTATTGACCAGTGGTTTTTTACCTTTAAGTCAAAAGCTAGTGACAAATGTCTTATATACGATACCGTTTAGTTATTTATTTGGTAATGGCTTTTTCTACTATGTCGATATTTCCGCTTTTTGCCTTTGCCTTAAAACAACTTTGTCGACCAACCACTTCTTTAACATCGCGTTTGTCCATTAACTCTTCTAACGAGATTTGGTTTAAAAAGTCGCTGATTCTATCTGACAACTTTTCCCACAAATTGTGTGTTAGACATTTTTCGCCGCCTCTGCAGTCTGACTTACCATTACATCTAGTCGCATCGATATTTTCATTGACGGCTTCTATAATTTCACCGACCGATAATTTTAACGGCTCTTTTTTCAGCACATACCCACCGCCTGGGCCGCGCACACTTGCCACCAAATTAGTTCTTCTAAGCTGTGCAAATAGTTGCTCAAGATAAGATAATGAAATATCTTGACGTTCTGAAATCGCCGCCAATGGGACCGGTCCATTTTTACTATGGAAAGCTAAATCCAGCATTGCGGTTACCGCGTAACGACCTTTTGATGATAATTTCATAATAATCCAATGTTGCAAATCTAATAGGATCCTCACATAACCAAGTAAAATGGTCAAGTATTTAACCAAGTAAATTAGTCAAGTAATGCTATTTTTATGAAATAATGATTATACATCAGAAATATGAGACATTTTCTATCGCTATTTCTGTGGTCTTTTTGTCATTCCTGCGAATTTTTATACATTAATGGTAATGTCTAACTCTTAAAAAACTGCGCCTAAGTTTCGGACAGATTTTCCATGTAAAGCGTTGTTAAGTTTACAGAAATTGGGCCTTTAGGCTCATCACATTAGTAAATGTTATCCATTTTAATGAGATATCAAATACTACATCCTTTTCGTTCCTCACAATTATAATCAACATCTAGCGGTTATATAGCCATTAACTTTTAATTTTACTTTGTCTAATCAAATGCGTTTCTAACTAATGGCTAACTTGATCTGCCTTTTCGGTCCAATTGAATTTATTTTGAACTGATTGGCGCATTTATTTTCAGTGCGGTAATTGACCAAAGCAAAATTATGTAAGTAAGAAAAAGTAAATTTGACTTACCGGCCTGTACATTTTACTTGAAAAAAGCAGACGTTGAGTTTTTAAATCAAAAAATAAACGATATTACAAAGACTTAAAATCTGGAATATTTCTAGCATCTCCATATAACCTAGCGGATAAATTGGTGGGTAGCGCCTGTTAAAAATTCAATTCGTTGCAATCCGCGTGGCGCCTTTGCTAATGAAACATGATTTGTTAATCACATCTATAAGCAGTGCGTCTAGAAAACCTAGCATTGCAGTGCTTGTAAAAACCTACTTCCAGAATAGTAAAAACAATTTAGGATTTGGCGGGCATTATTAGGCTAAAGGTCATTGGTAAGGTTTGAAAATATAACAATTAAAAAGTCACAAAATTTAAAAAATTTAGGAGAACGCAGATATGTCAGATAAAGACGCCTACAAAAAGAAAATGGAAGCTCAATTAGAAATTTGGCAAGCCGAAATTGATCGCTTAAAGGCCAAAGCAAAAGAAAAAAGTGCGGATTCTGAAATCGAATATAACGAGCAAATTGATGAGATTACGGAAAAAAAACAAGCTACTGAAAATAGGCTAGCAGAAATGAAAGATGCAAGCACAGATTCATGGAGTGATTTAAAAAGCGGTCTTCAAGAAGCGGCGGATGATTTAAATTACGCCATAGAATCAGCAAAAAAACGATTTAAGTGACATTGTATGCCTTATAACAATAACTCAGAGTTGCCAGAGCAAGTTCGAGGCGCACTGCCACAGCACGCCCAAGAAATATATAGAAAAGCATTCAATAGCGCGTGGGAACAGTATGAAGACCCAGAAGAAAGGCGCTCAAACGATAGCCGAGAGAAAGTTGCCCACCGCGTCGCTTGGTCTGCAGTAAAAGAATCGTATGAGAAACGCAATGATAAATGGCAAAAAAAGGAATCTTAATTTATCTAAGCGTGAATCTTTGTCAACAAGGAGTGAATGCATATGCATGTGATAAGACAAACCAAACGGAAAAGGATGTATTACTTTGTTGATTTAAGAACGACATGAGAGCCAGGTTATTTGTGTTGAGCTGTTGGTTATTAGCTGGGGTACTAGCACTTGGGATCACCCCTCTTGCTAAAAAAATGGCGCTAGTTAACGATGCGAATACTGTAATTGTTGCCCTGACTACCGCATTTGTTTCAGCCGGATTTGTTTTTGGATATCTAATAGTCCGTGGGAAATTTGGCAAACTGACTAAATTATCATCTCAAAATTGGCGTGCCATTTTGTTGGTTGGTGCTTTAGGGTCGGGCATAGTGCCTTTATTAGGCATTATTGCCATGACAGAAACAAGCGCATCGAACCGCGCTCTATTCCAATCCGCCTATCCGGTTGCCACAGCTGTCGCTGCGCGTTTTTTGCTGCATGAAAGATTGGGCTTTTGGAGTTATTTACTGATAGGTTTTGTCTGCATAGGTCTGATCATGATGAATCTGAAAAATAGTATTGAAGTTAGCATCATGGATTGGACGTTTTGGCTGCTATTATCAACTTTGCCACTTATTGGTTTAACTGACGTCAGTGCAAAACGTGCTCTAGCCAGTATATCACCCGAAGTTATTGCCTTGGGAAGGACATTAGGCGGGTTATTGATCCTTGCGTTGCTTATGCCATGGGCATTTAATCAAGCAGGTGATATCGATGTACCATCATGGCTATGGATGTTGCTCGCTGGGGCTTGTATGGGCATATTCTCAATAGCCCTTTACCAAATTTTTGACCGAACACAAGCAACAATGGCTGCCAGTCTTATTGCATTAGCCCCATTGCTAACCTTAGGACTAGAAGTGAGTTTACTGGGCTTAAGTTTAAACATGCTGCAATGGAGCGGATTTATACTGGTCCTCGTCGCAGTTATGTTACTTTCCCGACGAGTCTAGCATCCTACTACTTTCTTATTCGTTTAAATGTGATAATTCGCGATAGACTATTACACCCATTTCGATTTTGTCCTACCGCATTCATTTATCACTTTGTTTGTAAAGCAAATAAGCATAAAACAACCAAATAAAAAGAATCGTGCCTGTTATCAACAAAGCCCAAGAAGCGCCTAAAATGGATACAATGGGTAGAGCGAATGCGGTCACTAACCCTCCCCCCATTATTGGTTCATAAAATGGTTGCTTGTCCGCGTAAGAGTCTAATGCATTTGTTTTATTTTTAGGGTCAACAACTTTAATCAATAGAATTCCTGATGCAGTGGTGGCTGTACCACCTCCCAAGTCACCAACACCATAAGCATGCCAAGGCCTTCTGTATACATAACGACCTAATGTGAAAAAAACAGTTAAGTTCCATGCTAAACCTAACACACATAAAATTAATAAAGATTGCCAATTTTCACTTATAACACTCAGCGATAGCGTTGCCAGAGCTGAGAAGATTACCATATCCAGCGATATTGAAGAGATTTTTTCAAACAACCCGCGGTCAAATAGACGACTCCAACCACACCATTGCAGTCCTGCTTGAAATAACATGCCTATGACCAATACTACTGAGAATAAAGGTATAAAATCGGTGAAATATTGCTCTGCGCCTTCAGGGCGAACGCTATTTTCGATATATTGAACAGCTTTCAGAAAGCCCCAAGCCACGAATATGACCAGACTTACTAAGCCTAAGTGAACAGTAAGCCTACCGGTCAGAGGATTTGGTTTTAAAATTTGCGGCAAATCACCATCGTCTTGCTGTGTATGGTTTTTTTGTTCCACACTTTCACCGAGTGCATAGCGACGAACCAGAAAATTGGCCAGTAGTGGTCCCAAAATGACTCCTGAAATAATGCCAACCGTTGCTAGCGCCATTGCAAAAGATTCGCCTTGTTCAAAACCAAGCGCAGCAAAATTTTCACCCAACCCTGCGGCGGTGCCATGACCACCTTGGAATCCTATAGCAATAAGTGTACCCGCAAGCTCATTAGTATCGAATACTGGGCCTAATAAAAACAATACAGCCGATAGTCCTACCACGTATTGTCCCCAAGCAAATATATGCCCCATTGCGACCTGCGGACGTGCACGTTGCCAGATTTCTTTCGGGGAATCGAAGTGCCTGCCAAGCATTAAGCAAGCAAATACTATATTAATAAACAATCCAGGAAATTCAGATAATTGTTGATACATATTTGATGTATCAACAAAATTCAATGTGTTGCCCAAATTCAACACTTGCGGCCCTATCAAAAGCGCAGCGCTTCCCCCTAATACTGCACCAGGTAACGCAAAGTTTCTTAGAACAGGGAGCGCTTTCCCCAATAAATTCCCAGAGAAAATAAACACAGTGGCTATCGCTATTGTGACTAAAGCTTGTTGCATCATATATACCTCCCATCACTGCTGACGTGAGCAATATGTATACCAATGGCTTTGCATGATATTTCGGCTATTTTAGGTGAATTTTAGTTCGTTTAGGCGTTGTATCGATAAATACTAAATGGAGTTCAACCATGTACTTTGAAAAACACTGTTATAAGAATGAAAAAATTACAAACGCAATAAGACAAGTTTAAAAACTAAAATCCACTTTTAAACAAAGTTAAAATATTGAAAACTGGCTGCACTATTTTGACTATTTGTTAATGCTTATCGCTTAACACAGCTCAATCTGCCAAACATAAACGTTTGGTAAATGGAATTTTGCTTATTCTAATTATTGGACGAAGTTAAATTTGCGACCTGTTGTTCAGTTTGTTTGTTTAATGTTGCCATGGTTTTATTGTGGACTATGGGCTTACGTGAAACGGGATCCACTACCACAAAGACAATGTCATCAGCTAAACAAATCGTTTGTTTAGTTGCTTTATTTCGAACCAAGCAAGTAACTGTGATTGACGATCGTCCGACTTTTTTAGTTTCAAGACCAAATTCTACGATATCTCCTTGCGTGGCAGGCGCTTCAAACGAAATTTCGCCTATATGTTTTGTGACAAGGCAATTAGTTTCCAACTGACAAATTGCAAATATGGCAGCTTCCTCATCAATCCATTGCAATGCTCGACCACCAAAAAGTGCATTGGCATAATTTAAATCATTTGGCATTACCAAACGCCTAGACAAAAAATACATAATATACTCAAGGTTGAAAAATCTTATTAATAGTGTACAACAATGCGTATGATTACTCTTTTATAAAGTCAAATTAAATTAATTTGTTAGTACATTTATCTGGAATACGAAGTTGGGCAGAGAATCGATTGCAATCTGATTTGCATCGACAGTTGATTTTTGTTGATTTGCCCTACAAACATGCCAGTCAGTGTTTTTCTAGTCTCGGATTAACCAAGCGTAACACGCTTTTTTTCAGTCAAAACCATGCATGCGAAACACGCCTAGATACTTTCAAACCAACCTGCATATCCCCAAAGCAGTATCGTCACTATCTGGGAAATAACGCTACGAATGTTATTTACGATGCTAGTTTTGGCATAGATTTTAATGTGCTATACGGGGTGTCGGGACAGGTACTTGCGCCAGGCTTTATCATTATTTGGTTCAACACTGATATTGTGGATGAGGTCGCAATTAATGCTGTCCCCCTAAGTTTCGGATTTGAAATAAAACAAGATAAGAGTAAAAACCTGCTACTAGAGAATACAGGCGAACACACGGCCATAATTAATAGCACAACCTATTATTTACCAGATAAAATTAATACACAGAACAACAAATTCGACGCTAATCAAAATAGTCAGCAAAGCCAGTTCGCGCAGGATAACCATCCAAGCGCCAAAATGCCTCTCAATATTTTTAGTTCTCGGTTTGATTCAAGTATGCGCTATGGTGCTAATTGGGAAGCTTTAGAAAGCGTCCTAGGTGTTCACTTTAATATCCGCATTTCTGAAGAGCAAAGAAACACAGTAAATACTATCATCTCGCAATTCAATCGTTTCCAATCTGATAAACACTTAATCCATAAGCGCAATGACGTTCACTGTATTCTTGGAGAACGAGGTAGAGGCAAATCCACTACTCTTGCCATTTTGTTATTCGAAGCAGCGCTAACAAACAATAAACCAAACAACATTTTCGTTACTAGTCTGCACAAGCAGAATCTAGTTCAAGTCAGAAATATCTTTAATGAGTTAAAACATTTTTTTGATAAAGAAATCAATCATGTTCCAGAATTCGATGAGTTATTCGCCGCCCCAGACTTCATTGTTGCGGCTAAGCATCCGGTGGATATGATATTTATTGATGAGGTTGCATCACTTGCGCCTGACTTACTAAAAACATTAATTTCAAATTCAAAAGTATCTGTAATAAGCGGAACAACGTCTGGGTATGAAGGCAGTGGAATGGGTTTTACAACTAGAGTGCTGCCTTTTTTAAAAGAACGTAATAATATATGCTGCTATTACCTTAATCGACCTTATAGGTGGCACGAAGACGATCCAATTGAACAGTTTTTTGATTCAATATTGTGTCACAAATCTGCATATCAAAAAGATCAAGTAGACCATATTGATTACCAAAAATTGAAGTTTAAACATGTTGATAATAATGAGCTCCTCAGAAATAAATCTTTATATCAAGCAATCATTTCTTTGCTGTTTAAAGCACATTATCAAACAAATCCTAATGACATTGTACGCATGCTCAACGCCCCTGAAAGTAAATTATACATTGCGACGTATGAGCATAAAATCGTCGCAGCAATGACTATATTTGTTGAAGGCTCAAGCTTACTTAAGCCATATTGTGACGCGATAAGCTTAAATACACGCCGAGTACAAGGTCACTTATCCGCACAAGGGCTTGCAAACGCAATAATTGAACCTGAATTAGCTTGCATTAGATACTGGAGAGTAAATCGCATCGCGGTTAGAGACACATTGAGAGGTATCAATATTGGCAGTTTTATGCTCGACAACCTGTGTAAAGAAGCCACATCAGAAAAAATAGATGCAGTGACGAGTTCTTTTGGTTTCCAGACACAGTTGTTTAATTTCTGGACAAAAAACAACTTTAAGCTAGTGAAACTTGGTAGAAGAATAGATACATCCAGTGGAAGTGCGAGTGTCATTATGCTAAAACCAATCACCTCTGCCCTATTGCCGTTTAACGAGACTTTGCAAAACAATGTGGCGTTAGAGTTAGTCTACTTTGATAGCCACCTCCCCCGATTACGAGAAGTTTACCAATCTTTGTATAACGACCCATCGTACTTAAGCACTACTGAACAAAAAACCCTTATAGATTTTGCGCTAAAAAGATGTAAAAAATGGATAAAAGACAACATATATAATCAAATTGATTTTGAGAAACTCGCTCCTTTTTTATTTACGATTGCATCCTACCACTCAAAATTTGAGAATAATTTACAAGACGAGTTTGCTTCTCTGATAAAAGGAGGAATGCATAAGTCTGACAGGAATAGCATTGAAGACGCCATTAAAAATATGGTTTTTGAGATAATCGAACCTGGCTAAACATTGCAATTTTATCCATTAAAAAAGCCAGCATGAGCTGGCTTTTTATCATTTAGTTAAACAGAACGTATAGTATTAGATGTTAATCCCTCTATTATCCGCTTTCTGTTTAATATAAGGGATCCACGCATTAGCATTTCTTCGTAAGCTTGGCTCCTTCTTTGCTTCTTGAGCATGCACATTGGCTTGTCTGAAATCGCCTGTATAAAAATTCGCTTCCATCAATGAGAAGTGAACTTTACCTTCGGATTCTACCCCAAGCTCCAATGCTTTAGTCAACGCAGTAATGGCACCACGATAGTCTTCAGCCGTCATAAGCAACACACCTTGCTTTCTATAGTACTCAGGATCATTCGACATTTGAGCCGCTCGACCATAAAAACTGGCCGCCTCTTTGTACTCTCTAGCAAGTTGCAGTGTGTTCGCAAGAGATGCGTAATCGTCTGCATCATTTTCCATCATACCCGACTCCATGTATTTCTCATGAAGTTGAGCCGATTTGTATGGATTATCGCTTGACGCATAAAGCTGCACTAACGCTTTATATTCAGAACGTTTCGTCAAATAACCTTGCTTATAAGCTAACGCAAAAGTCGCTAAAGCCTTGGGATAGTCTTCCGTTAACATGTAGAAAAATCCTAGCTGAGACCACCAGTTCTTTTCTGCTGGAAACAACTCGACAAGGGTTTCAGCAACTTTAACGGCATTCACATAGTCTTTTTGTTCATGGTAAGCATTAATTTTTAAAGCAAATGGATTTTTATTGGGTTCAGGATAAGTTGCAATGGCTTTATCCGCTACCTCTATTACATCATCGAATTGCTTTAATTCAGTATATGCTTTCGCCATTCTGGTATAAACATCTGGATCTTCTTTACAAGTAAACTCCATCCATTTGTTATAGAAAGTGAGTGCATTTTGATATTTTTCTTCTTGAGTAGACAAGTCAGCAACTAACTTGAGTAATTCTGCCTGGTCTTTGTCATTCAAAATATTTGCTTCAGCAGAGCTTTGAAGCAAGCGCAATGCCTCTTCTCCTTTTCCATCTTCAGACACCAATAGCTGACCTAAAAACCTATTCACATACGCAATATCGTAAGGTTCTTTTGGTTCTATATCCCGAAGCATCTGAATGGCTTCTTGAACCCTTAGACGCTCGTCTAATTCTTCATTTAAGAAGGTGTCGTAAGCGTCTTGGAGCTTCTTACCGGTCCTTTGACCTAACAACTTAGTTTTAGGAAGCGTGTAGCCTGGACATAAAACTGGAAGTTCCTGTTGGGCTTGTACTTGAGATACAAACACGCCTGACAACGCTAAACTGGCAGTCAAAAGTAATTTACTAAACGTATTCATACTTAATTACCTCCTAGTGAGAACTCTAGTTTCACCTTCAAGCCTGGTTGGCGCATTGCAACGCCATCGACCACTTTCGGACGATATTTCCATTTTCGAAGTGCTCTCTTAGCTTCTCGGTCAAATACTCGTTTAGGATCAGCATTGATAACTTCAACGTCTTCTACGCCGCCTACCTCGTTAATTGTGAAGGATAACTCTACCCAGCCCTCTGTTCCGTCGCGCGCAGCTTGTGGGGGATACTTAGGGTCGATCCGAACAATAGGAGTCGCATCACCGTCTCGCATCATTCCTCCGATACCGCCTATGTTCACGCCCACTGAGCCGGTGTCTACGCCCGGGATAGCCAAGCTAAACCCATCTGAATCTGGCTCCGCTTGGTCAGGCTCTATCATTTCGACCTTAGGCGGCTCTTGTGGAGGAGGAGGTGGCGGTGGTGGCCTTCTAACTCTCGTATTTGTGCTTTCATCTGGCTCTGACATTATTATGTCAATCACTGGTGGTGGTTCTGGTGTTTTGCCTGGCTCACCAGTGTTTTCAACCAATTTTGCCATTACTACAAATAAAGCAAACGCAACCAAAGCCCCAAGAAATATAGAAGCGATTAATCTAACCATTAGGAACTCCTTACCGCAACTGCGACTTGATCGACACCCGCAGCCTTCACTTGGTCCATAATTTCGACTACGATACCGTGCTTAGCTTTCATATCTGCTTGAATAAAAACAGCATCGGTTGGTTGTTCCAATAAGAGTTTCTCTAGCGTTGGTCTAACGGCTTCCAATGAGATTTCACGACGATCTATCCATACATTACCATCTTCGGTTACTGCAATAAAAATGTTGGCATTTTTAAATTTAGTCGCTGTCTCTCCATCGGGCTTATTGACTTCAATACCTGCTTGCTTAACAAATACTGTAGTCACAATAAAGAAGATTAACATAATGAACACGATATCGAGCATCGGTGTCATATCAATTGCTGCTTCTTCTTCCTGTTCTCTAACTTTTCGTCCCATAACAACCTCACTTAGTATGTGGCAAACTATCTACCAGTTGTTCTTTTAGCATCTTAGCCTTTGCTTCAAGGCGTGAACTAAAGAACAATCCAGATAGTGCAGCGACCATTCCTGCCATAGTAGGAATAGTTGCCATAGATATACCAGCGGCCATCAATCTAGGGTTACCCGTACCTTGGGTAGACATGGTTTCAAACACACCTATCATCCCAGTAACGGTACCTAGTAATCCTATTAGAGGACACATTGCGACTAAAGTTCTGATAATAATCAACCTTGCGGTTAATCCATCAGCTGCTTGTGAAATCCATGCTTCGCGAATTCGATGCGCATGCCATGAAGTAATGTCCGTTCTCGCGTCCCAATCAGCAATAATTTTCTTGCGTACTTTAGGGAACACTGACGTCAAATACCAATACCGCTCTATCATTAAAACCCACATTAAAAATAAAGCAGCAGCGACGAAGTACAAGACATCGCCGCCAGTTGCGATGAATTCCCTAACAGATTCCCATAATCCAATTAGGGTTAACATATTAAGCTCTCTCCGACTCTGCGTGCGAGGCAATAACGCCCGCCGTCTGTTCATCAAGAATATGAACGATTGATTTTGCTCTTCCTGCTACTATGCTGTGCATAAGGATGAGTGGCAATGCAGCAATGATACCTTGTGCAGTCGTTACAAGCGCCATTGAAATGGAGCCAGCCATAATTCTAGGGTCACCTGTACCGAATAAGGTAATCTGCTGGAAGGTCGCTATCATACCCAGTACCGTACCTAACAATCCTAATAGTGGCGCGATAGCGGCAAAGATTTTTATGATATTAATGCCAGACTCAACACTTGGCAGCTCTTTTAAAATCGCTTCGTCAAGCTTCAATTCAAGGCTTTCTGTGTCTGCGTTTTTATTAGCATTGTATACCGTTAAAATACGTCCAAGTGGATTAGTATTCGAAGGATTATCAATATTGTTTAATTGAGAACGCATCTTTCCACCTACAAGCGTAAGTTGGACAATTTTGAATACACCAATTAATAGACCAATGATTAACATACCAGTAATGATGTAACCCACGATACCACCTGCATGGTAACGCTCACTCAAAGTTGCTTTCTGCTTGAACAAGTTCAATATTGCACCACGAGATGGGTCAACATAAGTCGCATTAAAACCGCTTGATGAGTTAAGCAAATCTACTACCGACGCGACCTGATAACCCTCTGGTTGTCTGCCAAGTGGCTTAATATTTTTTGCAGATTCATCGTATACAAGATAACCTTGCTCGCCCACTAAGTTGAAGGTACCAATACGCAGGACCTCTTGAGTTGACGCGCCGCCATCTAAATCAACTACTTCAGTAGTGAATTTTGATACTTGGCCAGATTCGGTCATTTCTGTTTGCAAAGATATCCAAAGCTCTTCTAGCTCACGAATATTTGGAAGTCCTTTGGAATCTTGAGACATTTCCGCAAGAAAATCTTCACGCCCAGGGAATTCCGCGCTCACGATGGAGGTAGAAATACGACCATATGCATCGGCAGATGCTTGTCTGACAACACCAAACATTTCACCTAACGTACCGGTGGCTTGGTCTAGTTCTACTTCTTTGTCGATGATGGTTTGTTCGTTTTGAGCAAACTGCGCTTGCAAACGGTCGCCACGCTGTTCTTCTGCTCTTAAGTCAGCTTGAGCTTGTCTAAGAAGGGCCTGTTTGTCAGCTCGTTCACTTAAAAACTCGGCTTCACGCGCCTCGTTCACACGAGCCTCAGAAACACGATCCTTTTTAACTTGTTCTAATAACTCTTGGAGAGTTGCTGGTGCCTGAGCATTGGCCATTGAGGTCATAAGAGCAACAGAGGCTGTTGCAACTAATGCTTTTATTGTTGTTTTCATTTGCATTACTCCGCAGCTTTGATTGGTAATTCGATTAAGTCTTCTGGCACAAGCCCTTGCGCCATGCGCACCGCTTGAATTACCGAGTCAAGATACTCCGCGCCAAGCTTTTCCCAAGCTCGAGCGTCATTGTCCCATACCCACGCCGACGATTGGTCTAAGCTCAATGCTAAAAGAGCTGTGCGCCCAAGGTTAAAGAAATCAACCGCAACCTCAGTACCACCCGTGTCTATCGTACCTTGGTAAGACTGGATCCGCGTGCCATATTCGTTTTCAATTGAATATGCATCCAGTACCTGACGAAATTGTTCAGACACTGTAACACTTGAATTGGTCATCAAATCTCTAAGGCGCTCTACTCTATCGAGTCTTTCTTCAATATTAATAGGAACGTCTAGGCTGATGAATTTCTCTAACGAGTCGATCATTTTACCCATTAGAGGCACAATATTTTGTTTGG
>CBFIBG010000030.1:0-16575 GCA_965660815.1 Glaciecola sp. | reverse complement strand
GTGATGCGGCAGCGTTTGAAAAATGGTTTGAAACCAATCAAATAAAAATGTGATTTGTATCAGGATATTGATAACGTATTTAAATTCGCTTTTAATGCAAGCTCTTTAATGTGACGATTTCTATATGCACAGGCCTAAAGTGTAGAAGTGTCGATACAAATCAGGCCTTTTTGCTATTCAAGATCGTCGTATTTTGTATTTTGCAAAACCGATTTAACTTGTCAACTTCCGAAACTAACGTTGTTATAATAAAGGAGAGTTAAATAACGACACTTGAACACTTTCCCCTATTTCAACACTTCCGCGCTCTTGCTCTAACACCACATAGCAATTACTTTGAACAAAGCTCGATAAAACACCTGAGCTTTGGGTCTTATGAGAACTCACTATTAATTCGCCGTTGTCATTTACTTCACAAAAGGCTCGTTGATAGTCGGTGCGACCAGGCCGCTTTTTAAACTTGCTTATTGTGGTAGCTGGAATTAAAAAATCGTTCTTGGCTTGTTCGCCACTCATTAGTCTAAGTGCGGGTAATGCAATTTTATCGAAGGTGACTGCCGCTGATACTGGGTTACCCGGAAGACCGAAAAAGAAACTATTGGGCAACTTACCAAAGGCTAAAGGTTTACCTGGTTTAATGGCTAATTTCCAAAAATCAATCTCACCAATTTCATCTAACACTTCTTTTGTAAAATCTGCTTCGCCAACTGATACTCCTCCACTTGTGATAACGCAGTCTGCTTGCGTGTTTGCATATTGAAAAGCGTCTTTTATTTTGTCCTTACTATCGCTTATGATCCCTAGATCTAACACTTGTGCACCTAAGCGCGTTAACATTGCAACCAGCATGGGACGATTGGTATCGAAAATACAACCACTTTTAAGGGTATCACCTGCCTTTAATAATTCGTCACCGGTTGAAAATACAGCGACTTTTAATTTTCTAAATACGCGTAATTTTGACAGGCCTAAGGAGGTAAGCACACCGATATCTATTGCAGATACCTTATTACCTTTTGCTAATACTACCTGTCCTTGGTTAATGTCATCCCCTTTACTTCGAATAGCTTCTCCAACACCTGAACATTTTAATATGCTAACTTGGTTCTCTTTGACTTCAGCATTTTCTTGCATCACTACCGCATCTGAGCCTTTTGGAATTTGAGCGCCTGTCATAATGCGCACACACTCGCCAGAGCCAAGCTCTCCATCGTAAGGCTTACCAGCGAAACTTTTACCAACTAAGGTCAGAAAAGCATAGTCACTTAAATCTTTAACTCTTAATGCATAACCGTCCATTGCAGAATTATCATAAGCTGGCACATTAATGGGCGAAATAACATCTTCAGATATCACCCTGTCAATGCAATCGGTTACATCAATTTGTTCAGTTTCAGATATTGTTGTTACTGTATTTGAAATAAGGGTTTGCGCTTCTTGAATTGGCATCAAACCTGTAGAACTGCATCCACATCCCATATTAATTTCCACCTTTTTGATGATTAACCATCCATACTGCGGCTTCCACTCGCGAACGTAAATTAAGCTTTTTCAGAAAATGCTTAACGTGTACCTTTACCGTACCATCAGAAATGTTTAACTCGCGAGCAATCAATTTATTACTCATCCCTTTTGCTATTAGTTTAAGAATTTCAAGCTCTCTACTGGTTAAACTCGCTAGTGCACGCGACCCAGCCCGTTCTGGTTTACGCAAAGCTGTAGCTAAAATTTCAGTAAGCTTACTGCTCATTACCATTTTACCTAATGCCGCTTCTCTGAGCTTATCTATAATTTCTTCGGGGTCCATATCTTTAAGCAAATAACCGTCTGCACCGCACCTTACTGCTTCGACAACATCTTCATCATTATCAGAAACAGTTAGCATGATAATACGAGCATCTACCCCTTTATCTCGTAAAAGCTTAAGGGTTTCTAATCCATCCATTCCTTGCATATTCAAATCTAAGGTTATTAGATCTGGCTCTAACTTAATGGCTAACTCGATGCCCTCTTGGCCAGAGCTTGCTTCACCTACCACTTCTAAATCATCTTCAAATTCAATCAGCTGATTTAATCCCTTTCTCAATAAAGGATGATCATCAATCATTATAATGGAAGCTGGTTTTTCGTTGTACATGGCCTAACCCCTTGCATGCGTTTTTAGAAGCGTCAATAAACAGTATCATGTTGTGTAACCATAATCATCAGTAGACAATCGGTTAACGCCACCATAATACATTAACTTATCAATAATAAATCAGGTACTTATAGGTAACATGACTACCTAAAAAGAGGTAGTCATGAACACTCCTGAAAAGCCTTTATTCATAAGCTTTTGATTAATAAACTCTGCCTATTTCGTTATCTATAAGTTATTTTAATAGCCTTCTATATTCCCACAAATTTCTAATTTTCTACCCATTGATGCAGATTGGCAGTTGGGCATGTTTCAACGATAGTGACGTTAACAACAATCAACCCCATATAATGGAGAAAGAAGATGTCCGACTTAAAAAAGTGGGATCCCGAAAATAAAGATTTTTGGGAAAGTGAAGGCAAGAAAATTGCCAATCGTAATCTATGGCTGTCTATTCCAAGCCTATTAGCCGGCTTTGCCGTCTGGCTATATTGGGGAATAATAACGGTACAAATGCTGAACTTGGGCTTTCCGTTTGAAAAGCCAGAATTGTTTACGTTAATGGCAATAGCAGGGTTAACAGGAGCAACGTTACGCATTCCCAGTAGCTTTTTTATTCGATTATGTGGTGGTCGAAATACCGTGTTTTTCACCACAGCACTGTTGATGATCCCTGCTGTAGGAGCAGGGTTCGCGCTGCAAAACCCAGACACGCCTTTGTGGCAGTTTCAATTATTGGCACTGCTATCTGGTTTTGGTGGGGGTAATTTCGCTTCATCAATGTCCAATATCAGCTTCTTCTTTCCAAAGAAACAACAAGGTCTTGCACTAGGCTTAAACGCAGGCTTAGGAAACTTTGGTGTGACCACTATGCAAGTGGTTGTGCCATTGTTTATGACTTTTGCCGCTTTTGGAGCGTTAAGTGGCGATCCTATGTTACTGATTAATTCTTCGGGCACACTTATTGGAAAAATACCTGCCGGCACAGCAAGCTATATATCCAATGCTGGCTTTGTATGGCTTTTACTGCTAGTACCTTTGTTCTTTTTAACCTGGTTTGGTATGAATAATATTCGCACACCAGAAGTATCTCCTAATATTGGCAACCCTTTGACTTCGTTTGCTCTTATATTGGTCATGCTCTTTATTGGTTTGGCAGTAGCCGCTTTTGGCTTGTGGTTAATGCTTCCCGAATCAGCTAATGGTTCTGGGTTTGGGGTTCCTAAAGAGGTTGTATTAGTTTTAGTCGTTGCTGCAACAGTAGTTATTCTCAAGATGCTACCTGGCACAATTGGTGAGAGCTTAACGCGTCAGTATAAGATTTTTAATAACAAGCACACTTGGGTAATGAGTATTATATATACCATGACGTTTGGTTCATTTATTGGTTTTGCAGCCTGTTTCCCGCTCGCTATAAAAGTAATATTTGGTTACAGTCATGTAATGGTAGATGGCGTGATGACTCACGATTCAATAAATCCAAACGGTCCTAGTGCCCTAATGTATGCATGGATGGGTCCCTTCATTGGCGCGCTAATACGCCCAGTAGGCGGTTGGGTTTCAGACAAAATTGGTGGCGCATTGGTTACTCAAATTTGTTCAATTGTCATGATTGGAAGCGCGTTGGGAGTTGCGTATTACATGCAACAAGCGTATCAATCAGCTACGCCAGAAGAGTTCTTTATTCCGTTTTTTGTGTTATTCCTATTGCTATTTGCTGCTACTGGTATAGGCAACGGTTCAACCTTTAGAACCATTGCCATGGTGTTTCCAAAAGAACAAGCGGGTCCAGTATTAGGATGGACATCTGCGGTTGCAGCCTATGGTGCCTTTTACATTCCTAAGGTATTAGGGGAGCAAATTAAAGCAACAACACCTGAGGTAGCATTAATTGGCTTTGCGGTATTTTATGGTATTTGCGTTTTAATAAACTACTACTTCTATTTACGCAAAGATGGTGAGTTTTATAACCCGTAAATCAGTTAACTTAGATTATAATAGTAGGGCTTTGAGCATTCACTTGCTCAAGCCCCTTTTAGTGATGTAATGCAAAATGACTGTTCAAATCTTAAATTGAACCCAACTATAACCATAGCTATTGATTCATGAGAGGCTCTCATAGTAGGTAATAAGCTTCGCTTTACCCTAAATTAACTAACCAAACTGAGTACAAGTATAATATTTGGAGTGTGAAGAAAGATGACCTACACAGTTATAAAGCATATCCATATTACTTTAGTGTGCTTAACCTTCATTTCTTTTTGTCTTCGGTTTTATTGGTCGCTAACCCAATCACCAATACTTGATTACAAAGTGACAAGAACACTTCCTCATATCATTGATACAACCTTGTTAGGCGCTGGCTTATACCTAATGATTCTTTTGCAGTTGTGGCCTAATCAACACCCTTGGCTGGCCACTAAACTGCTGTGTTTAATAGCCTATATTTTATTTGGGACCTTCGCTATTAAGCGAGCCAAATCGAAATCCATCAAATGGTTGACTGGTCTTTGTGCAATTACGGTGTTTATCTATATGATCGCCACTGCGGTTTATCACAACCCACTGTGGTTTTTATAATTATCATGCATTTTGGAGTGCCAATTCTTCGCCTTTGGCATACTCAGGCACAAATACAAACTTTACAGTGGTTCCACCAGTTTCATTCAGTTCTATATTTAAATCACCGTCCACACTTCGACTGCGCTCTTTCATAATTGCCAATCCATAATGGTTCAATTTATTTGGATCTTGTGGGATACCCACACCATTATCAGAAATGGTGAGTTCTATTTCATTGAACGCATTATTTATGATGCTAATGTCAATTCGACTGCCTTGTGAATGATAAAAACTATTTTGGATTGCTTCTCTGGATATCTGCAATAAATGAATCTCTTCCGTTGGCGAAAAAGGTATATTTTCAACTTCATAGTTAAGCATAAATTGAAATGACTCGTTGCGTGTTTTAAGTTGAGATATTGTTTGTTCTAGCGCTGCTTTTATTCCTTTGCCATCTAATTTTAAGCGGAAAGTAGTTAACAATTCTCGTAATTCTGAATAAGCCGTAGTTAATCCCGTTTTAAGCTCATTGACAACTGACTCAATCTGTTCTTTATCGCTTTCTCTCTGTTGTAGTTTTTGTAATCGCGTTACTTGTATTTTTAAGTACGAAAGGGCTTGAGCGAGTGAGTCATGCAGTTCTCGTGCGATTACTGTGCGCTCATTCATCAGCGCCATCCTTCTTCCTTGTTCCAATTTATGTTTCATACTTAAACCATTCCCTACTTGCTCGGCGAATGCTTCAAACAGTTGATGTTGCCAATCTTCTAATTGGTGATTTTGTTCCAACACTACCGTGAATACACCGTAATTATCGTTCCCATGGGTTAGCTGATAACGCATTTTATGGGACGTATTGGAAAATAATTGGTCATGGTTGAGGCATTCGCTGCATTTATGTTGAATGCATTGTTCGGGCAGGTCTTTTTTTGAACTTATAAGATGCTCATATGGGCCATTGCCTTGCGCAGTCATTATGCATAAATCCAAATCGTGGATGCCGGTTACTTTAGCTAATTTATCTAGGACGGGTTGAAAATCAAAAGTATGCGGGTCGACAGCATTTAATTTGCGCGACAAATGAAACAACAGGTCAAGCGATTGATTACTCCTTGATAGCTTTTGAGTTTTGCGTCTAATTTGGTTTTCTAACTGACTTTGCGACCGATAAATAGAATTACTCATTTTATTGAAAGTCGCACCAAATAATGCCAACTCATCTTTACCTGATTCATCGGCGCGCGCAGTAAAATCTCCTCGACCTAGTTGTTTAGCGACATCAGTTAACTGCGAAAGTGGTTTTTCAATTTGCTTATTGACAATTAACATAGCAAAACAAATTAAGAGTATTGTGCTAAATAAAGCGACGCTCTGAATAAGGCGAATTAACGAGATATTTTGTTCGGCGTGATTTTGATAATCAAGCACAAGAGCATCAATCATCTCAACAAAAGCAGATATGCGTTGGTTTAATTTTCTGGTGTCGACGGCATTTGAATTCAATATCGACACCAACATGGGCTTTATCTCGTTTTTCCAATTGCTGGTTATAGCGTCGGTTAGTACAAGCGAGTTATCTGAGTCGATTACCCCCTGCTTATTAACTAAGATACCGGTTGTTAAATCTTGTTCAAAGGTATCTATCTTGTTTAACAAAGACTGTTTTTCTTGCTCCGTTAAATTGCGGGTTTGAACATGGCTGGCCAAACGAAAGCTTTGCATGCGTAATGACCCTGCGACATTTATTGACGCCGCATCGTTTTGCGCTCCGTCACTAATAATAACTGACGCGAACATGCTTAGAACCGACATACAGCTTACCAAAAACAACAAAGCAACAATTTTATATACGGTAGAGTAAACAACCTTTTTAATCATAATCAACACTCTCGCACGCGTTTCGGTGCTCGTTTCGTGAATCAGTGGTGATACCTACAAAGACCAATGTGTATCACTAATTCAATCTCTTATTTTCAAAATTAGTCTATACCCCTTTAGAACAAAGGAAAACCCCTTTTTTTGTATATACCCACTAAGTGGTAACTCGCTAAAAATCCTCAACTTTCACCCTCTTGTGCGTTCGATTGGTTTGGTTTTTAATCTCTACAAAGCTTAATTTTACGACTGATAAACAGTCGGTAATAAACATACATTAAGGAGCTTGGCGTGAGTCACTTTTTAGATAGATTGCAGTTTTTCAAACGCAACGAAGAACCATTTGCAGATGGCCACGGTGTCAAAACAGATGAAAACAGAGCTTGGGAGGACAGTTATCGTCGTCGCTGGCAACATGACAAAATTGTACGGTCTACCCATGGGGTTAACTGCACAGGTTCGTGCAGTTGGAAAATATATGTAAAAGACGGTTTAGTTACGTGGGAAACTCAACAAACAGATTATCCAAGAACGCGACCTGATTTACCTAACCATGAGCCAAGAGGCTGTCCTCGCGGTGCAAGCTATTCTTGGTACATTTACAGCGCAAATCGCTTAAAACATCCCAAAATTAGAAAACGTTTAGTTAAGCTATGGCGACAAGCTAAATTACAACATAAAGATCCTGTTGATGCATGGGCCTCAATTGTGGAAGACCCAGCAAAAGCTAAAGAATACAAACAGCAGCGTGGCCTTGGCGGTTTTGTTCGAGCCGATTGGCGAGAAGCCAATGAAATTATTGCGGCGTCTAATGTGTATACGGCTAAAACCTATGGTCCAGATAGAATCACTGGATTTTCGCCTATTCCTGCTATGTCCATGGTGTCATACGCTGCTGGTGCGCGCTATTTGTCATTAATAGGCGGCAACTGCTTAAGTTTTTATGACTGGTATTGCGACTTACCTCCAGCCTCTCCACAGGTGTGGGGAGAGCAAACAGACGTGCCTGAATCAGCAGACTGGTATAACTCAAATTATATAATCTGTTGGGGATCTAATGTCCCTCAAACCAGAACGCCAGACGCCCACTTTTTAACTGAAGCCAGATACAAAGGCACAAAAGTAATTGGTATTACACCTGATTATTCTGAAGTAGCGAGGCTAACCGACCAATGGCTCGCACCGAAACAAGGCACTGATGCTGCTCTTGCTATGACTTTCGGCCATGTTATTTTAAAAGAATTTCATGTGGATAAACCATCTCAATATTTTACTGAATATTGCAAAACCTATACTGATTTTCCAGTATTGGTCATGCTAGATAAAGACGCTGATGGTAGCTTACATCAAGGTCGCTTTTTACGGGCATCTGATTTAGCCGAGAATCTTGGACAAGACAATAACCCAGAATGGAAGACCATTTCTATTGATAACACTAATGGCGAGTTAGTGTCTCCTACAGGCTCAGTTGGCTACCGCTGGGGTGAAAAAGGGAAATGGAACATTACTCAAACTAACGGCAAATCGGGTGAAAAGTTAGATTTGCGTGTTAGTCAAAAAGGCTCTCACGACGAATTGGTTGAAGTAGCGTTTCCATATTTTGGTGGCGCTGAACACGAATTTGGCTACTTTCAGAATACCGAGCACGATGATGTATTGGTAAGAAAAGTACCTGCCAAAAAGATCACTTTAGCGTCGGGAGAACAAGCTCTTGTTGCGACTGTTTTTGATTTAACGCTGGCCAATTATGGCGTAGACAATGGCTATGACGATCCAAATGTCGCTAAAGATTTTAACGATGATATTCCATATACACCTAAATGGCAGGAACAAATAACCGGTGTTTCAGCTAATGATGTAGTGAAAATTGCTCGCGAATTTGCTGAGAATGCAGATAAAACCCGTGGTCGCTCAATGATCATTGTAGGCGCAGGAATGAACCACTGGTATCACATGGATATGAACTATCGTGGCCTAATTAACATGCTTATGATGTGCGGTTGTATTGGTCAAAGTGGTGGCGGTTGGGCGCATTACGTTGGGCAAGAGAAATTACGACCACAAACTGGCTGGCAACCACTTGCATTTGGTTTAGATTGGCAACGTCCACCTCGTCATATGAATGGTACCTCTTTCTTTTACAACCACTCTAGTCAATGGCGTTACGAAAAGCTTGAAATGACAGAAGTTGTTTCACCTATGGCAGATAAAGAAAAATGGTCTGGCTCAATTATTGATTTTAACTCACGGGCTGAACGCATGGGTTGGTTACCGTCTGCACCGCAATTAGGCATCAATCCATTACAATTGTGCAAAGATGCCGAAGCTGCAGGAAAATCGCCCCAAGACTATGCGGTAGAGCAGCTTAAATCAGGCGATGTGAAATTTGCCTGTATGGAGCCAGAAAACCCCCAAAACTATCCACGCAATATGTTTATTTGGCGATCTAATCTATTAGGTTCTTCTGGTAAAGGTCACGAATATATGCTTCGTCATTTGCTGGGCACAAAGCATGGCATAATGGGCAAAGATTTAGGAGAAGATGGCGGTAAAAAACCACAAGATGTGACATGGGTAGATGAAGCGGCAGAAGGCAAAGTCGACCTATTAGTTACCTTAGATTTTAGAATGTCTACCACATGTTTATATTCTGATATCGTTCTGCCAACAGCTACGTGGTATGAAAAAGACGACTTAAATACGTCTGATATGCACCCCTTTATACATCCTTTAAGTGCAGCCGTTGATCCTGTGTGGGAATCACGTTCTGATTGGGAGATCTTTAAAGGCATCGCCAAAAAATTCTCCGAATTAACCGATGGTCACCTTGGTCTTGAAAAAGACTTAGTCACTGTGCCTATCTTGCATGATACGCCTGCCGAGATTGCTCAACCATTTGGTGTGAAAGCGTGGTGGAAAGGCGAATGTGACTTAGTACCAGGTAAAACTGCGCCTAGTATGGTTGTAGTTGAGCGCGACTATCCAAACACTTACGAACGATTTACATCAATTGGCCCATTGCTTGAAAAACTTGGCAACGGCGGCAAAGGCATAAGCTGGAATACCGATGAAGAAGTAGAGTTTTTAGGTAAGCTTAATCGCACTCATGTTAAAGAAGGTGCAAACCAAGGCCGTCCTAAAATTGAAAGTGCTATTGACGCTGCCGAGATGATTTTATCCTTGGCACCGGAAACAAACGGCACAGTTGCAGTAAAAGCATGGCAAGCATTGAGTGAGTTTACGGGCAGAGACCATACTCACCTAGCAAAACCTAAGCAAGAGGAAAAAATTCGCTTTAGAGATGTGCAAGCACAGCCTCGCAAAATAATAAGTTCGCCTACTTGGTCGGGCTTAGAAGATGAGCATGTTTCATATAATGCCGGGTACACCAACGTTCATGAGTATATTCCGTGGCGCACCATTACTGGTCGACAGCAATTTTATCAAGACCACGAATGGATGCGAGACTTTGGCGAAACGATGTGCTTATACAAGCCGCCTATCAACTTAAAAACCGTTAAGCCTATTATGAATAAAGAGCCTAATGGTAATACTGAAATAGCGCTTAACTGGATAACTCCTCACCAAAAATGGGGAATACATTCAACTTACTCTGAAAACTTACTCATGTTGACGTTATCAAGAGGTGGACCAATTGTCTGGATGTCGGAAGTCGATGCTCAGCGAGCCGGTATTTCTGATAACGATTGGATAGAAGTCTTTAACGTCAATGGTGCTATAGCAGCACGCGCCGTAGTGTCACAACGCGTTCCTGAAGGTATGAGTATGATGTATCACGCGCAAGAGCGACTAGTGAATATACCAGGCTCTGAAATGACTAAAACCCGTGGAGGAATTCATAACTCAGTGACTCGAGCGGTGATGAAACCTACCCACATGATTGGCGGCTATGCTCAACAATCTTACGGATTTAATTACTACGGTACTGTAGGTTGTAACCGTGATGAGTTTGTAATTGTGCGCAAAATGGCAAAAGTAGATTGGCTTGACGATGACAGTGTTGACCAAAGTGCTGAAGAATTCAATAACACTGCTACAAGCAGTAATAAGGCGGAGGGCTAATCATGAAAGTAAGAGCTCAAATAGGAATGGTGTTAAATCTAGACAAATGTATCGGTTGTCACACCTGCTCTGTTACCTGCAAGAATGTATGGACATCACGCGAAGGCGTGGAATATGCTTGGTTCAACAATGTCGAAACCAAACCCGGTATTGGTTACCCTAAAGAGTGGGAGAACCAAGAAAAGTATCGTGGCGGGTGGAAGCGACATGAAAACGGAAAGCTTAGCCCAAAACAAGGTGGCAAACTGCGCATTTTAGCCAATATATTTGCTAACCCAGACCTACCTGGTATTGATGATTACTACGAACCGTTTGATTTTGATTATCAGCATTTGCATAAAGCAGCTGAAAGTAAGCATCAACCCATCGCAAGACCACGCTCACTCATAACCGGTCAGCGGATGGAGAAGATTGACTGGGGTCCTAATTGGGAAGAGTTGTTAGGGACAGAGTTTTCAAAACGCAAAAAAGATCCTAACTTCAATCAAATTCAAGCTGATATTTATGGTGAATTTGAAAAAACGTTTATGATGTATTTACCACGTTTATGTGAACACTGCATCAACCCTGCTTGCGTTGCCTCATGTCCGTCTGGCGCGATTTATAAGCGCGAAGAAGATGGCATCGTGTTAATTGACCAAGATAAATGTCGTGGTTGGAGAATGTGCGTAAGCGGTTGTCCTTATAAGAAGATTTATTATAACTGGAAAACCGGTAAATCTGAAAAATGTATCTTCTGTTACCCTCGTATTGAAGCAGGTCAACCTACCGTCTGCTCTGAAACTTGCGTTGGCCGTATTCGTTACCTTGGCGTTATGCTTTACGATGCTGACCGCATACAGGAAGCGGCATCAGTGCCTAACGACAAGGACTTATATCAAGCTCAGTGCGATATATTCCTAGACCCGTTTGATGAAGAAGTGCAAGAAGCTGCGCGCAAAGAAGGCATTCCTGAAGCGTGGCTAAAATCAGCACAAGCATCCCCTGTATATAAAATGGCGATGGACTGGAAAGTGGCTCTTCCACTTCATCCAGAATACAGAACCCTGCCGATGGTGTGGTATGTGCCGCCATTAAGTCCAATTCAAAAAGCAGTTGAAGCCAATCAAATACCTACAAAAGGCGTATTTCATGACTTAAAACAGCTTCGTATTCCCATGAAATATCTAGCGAACATGCTAACAGCTGGAGATGAAGCGCCTGTTGAAAACGCACTAAACCGACTGATGGCAATGCGTATTTTCAAGCGCTCGCAACAAGTAGATGGTGAGGAAAACTTAGCCGCACTAGATCAAGCTGGCTTAAGTGTCGAACAAGTAGAGGAGATGTATCGGTATATGGCCCTTGCGAATTATGAAGATAGGTTTGTCATTCCAACCAGTCATAAAGCGTATGCTGAAGATGCATACGATATGAAATCTGGCTGCGGCTTTAGCTTTGGCAATGGTTGCGCTGGTGGTGATAGCTCAACCAATTTATTTGGAGGCAAAAAGCAAACGGTTCGTCAGGTTATTCCGGTGGAGGTACAAGACTAATGAAGATCTTAAGTTTAATAGCAAAATTAATCGATTACCCAAGTGGACAACTTTATGAGCATTCAGAAGCGGTTAAGGCCTTGATTGCCAGTGACGAGTTTCTAAGCGCCAAAGACAAAGACTCTTTGGGCAACTTCGTATCTCAACGCTTCGGCAGTAGCCTGCTAGACTGGCAAGAGGATTACGATGGTTTGTTTGACCGTGGCCGCTCTGTATCACTGCTAATTTATGAACATATTCATGGAGAATCAAGAGACCGTGGCCAAGCTATGGTGGATTTACTGAAACAATATAAAGCCGCCGGATTAAATATTGGTGTACGAGAATTACCCGACTATATTCCGTTGTTTTTAGAATTTGTAAGCACCCAAGGAAGTGAGAACGCGGTGGGATGGTTACAGGATATCGCCCCAGTTTTAGCCTTACTAGCGGTCAGGTTAGAAAAGCGTGGAAGCAACTACAGCGTATTATTCCATACCCTTGTAAACCTGTCTCAAGCTGACATTGAATTAGACTCACTGCGTGAGCAAGTTAAAGATGAGAAGCGAGACGATACCCAAAAAGCGCTAGACAAAGTATGGGAAGAAGAAGCTGTTACCTTTGGTGGCGATGCAATCAATGGTGGATGTCCATCACAAACATCAAAGCCTAGCGAAAGTCAAAGTAAAGACAACGATGTGCCCATTTCATTTATCAATGCAGCAGAAAATTACACTGTTGATAGTGTAAGGAGTGAGTCATGAACTTTTTAGATACATTATTTTTTGGCATATACCCTTATGTTGCATCAGGGATATTTATTTTAGGCAGCTTAATTAGATATGACCGAGAGCAATACAGTTGGAAAACGAATTCAAGTCAAATGTTAAGCAGTAAAAACTTTAGAATTGCCAGCATTCTGTTTCACGTGGGTATCATTATGATATTACTGGGGCATTTTGCAGGCTTGGTTTTACCCTGGGAAATTTGGCACGCACTGGGCATATCACTGGCCGCCAAACAAGTCATTGCGATGGGTGTAGGTGGATTTTTTGGGGTGCTGTGTTTTATTGGGCTAACCATGTTGGTTTACAGGCGACTGTTTGACCCTCGTATAAAAGCCAACAGCAGCCTAATGGATACAGGAATATTGTTGCTTATTTATTTGCAACTAATTGTGGGTATAGCCACTATCTTTATTTCTTCAGGTCATATGGATGGCGCTGTTATGTACAACTTAATGAGCTGGTCACGCTATTTATTGACCTTCCGCCCAGTAGAAGCAGTGGAATTCATCTCAACTGTCCACCCTGTTTACAAGTTTCACGTGGTGTTAGGTATTTCGTTATTTGTACTGTTTCCATTTAGTCGTCTTGTGCATATTTGGAGCGTGCCAATTAAATATGTTAGACGCAACTATCAAGTTGTTCGTCAACGCGGATAAGGGGGAAGACCATGGCGTTAACCAATACACCAGAAATTTTAGTGAATGGCAAAGTAATACCTTCAGCAGTAATTGATGAGGAGGTGCAGTATCATCCTGCCTCTTCACGTCGAGAAGCTATGGTAAAAGCGGCTGAAGCGATCATTATAGCGGAGGTGCTGTCACAAAAAGCCAATGATTTTGGCATGCTAGAGAAGCCTAATCGAGACTTATTAAAAGCGCAACCAGATGTGGTAGATCAGCTATTAGAGCAAGAAGTGGATATTCCAAGTGCCACAAAAACTGAGTGCTTACGGTATTTTGAGCAAAACAAGGAAAAGTTTTGCACTTCTCCGTTAGTTGAAGCGAATCATATATTGTTAGGCGCCGATCCTGAAGATTTAGAGCAACGTGAGCAAATGCGCACATTAGCCGAAAACCTTCTCAATATGATACAAAATAAGGATATAAAGTTCGGCGAAGCGGCTAAGCAGTATTCTATGTGCCCCTCAAAAAAAGCGGGCGGGAATTTAGGTCAGCTGTCTTATGGACAAACTGTATCTGAGTTCGAACGACAAGTCTTTGCTGCCAACGAGGGCCTGCTTAACTCTTTGGTAGAAACTCGGTATGGATATCATATTGTTGAGGTTGTTCGAAAAGTAGAAGGACAACCACTTGAGTATGACATGGTTGAAGACAAAATTTTGAAGTACCTTAATGACAAGGTACAAAGAAAGGCTGTGTCTCAATACTTACATCGTTTGGTAAGCGAAGCCGACATAAAAGGCTTTAGCTTCAATTTTGATGAATCAATGGTAATGCAATAACTATTGAGTAAGTATGTCGTTTGAATCGAACATAGATATTATTAGCATTACGGAAATTGTAACCGACAATCCTTTTCAAGCAAAGTGGTCGGCTTAAGGCCACACACTTTGCCTGGGGCATTGGGGAGTATAAGAAGTATAAATGCTATAGGCAGGACGTAGTGACAGCTGTATTTGAGTCGGGCTTTTACATATTTCGAATGGGTGTTCTGAAAATAGCGCGAAATGAGTAGTCGTTAAGATAAGCATGTTACCTGATCTTTAGTACTAAAATTTGAAATGAGATTTATAGAGGCTTTTGCTCCAACACATTGCATGTTCAAGCTCTCTTTTAGTTTAACAATTATACCTCAAAGTCAAAATCTCGTTGGATGGTGTAGTCATCAACCACTGTGGTTTGAGCAGATTCGAAAAGCGGCGGGGCTCGACAAGTATTAGCAGTAATAGGAGAGCCGTTTTAGTCTAAGTGCATCAATATCTTGTTGATGATAGAAGGCCTGAGCGGTCACCGGGTGTAATACAAGCGATTATCTTGGCATTGTTGCTCTGACACACCTCACATATTGTTACATCAATATTGAACACCCGTTTAAATCTCTGCGCCCAACTCATGCTACGAGCATAGTAAGGCTTATTTGAATCCTTTACCGCTTTGGCTAGTCGAGGACTATTCTTGCCACGTTTTAATGCAATAACCTCTGCTCTCACTGATTCATTAGGAGCGAAGACGCCGTAAAAACGCGTGAGATTGAGCCTTGAGGGTGGCACCAATGCCGCAAGTTTTCCAATAAAGTCCACGGGATCAAAAAAGACGTGAGTGGTGCCATTGTGGTAGGGTGTCTTATTATTATAGATTGCAATAAGGATAACAACATGTACAATTGTACTTATGAATATAATAGCAGACACAAACATCTTCCTAGCAGTAGTTCTTAACGAGCCACATAAAGCACAAATTATTCAACACACGAGTAACTGCACTTTATTTGCGCCTGAAATCTTACCATATGAGCTTGGAAACGCTTTGAGTGCCATAGTTAAGAGAAAGCAGTTAACATCTAAAGAAGCTGTTAAAGCTTTTGAATTGACTGATGCAATTAAAGTTAGGTTAGTTAAACCAGACATAAAACGAGCTTTAGAAATTGCTTTGCAGTTCAATATTTATGCCTATGATTCATACTACTTACAAGTAGCATTATCATTAGACTGCCCTCTAATGACACTTGATAAGAAAATGCAAGATGTCGCAAAACAGTTAAATATTTCCATTAAGGAGTAAGTTATGAGAGTCTATACCTATACAGAAGCACGTCAAAACTTATCAGAACTCTTATCTTTAGCTGAGCGAGAAGAAATAGTCATACAACGACGTGATGGAAAATCTTATACTGTTAATTTTAAACCTAATAATTCAACTTCACCATTTGATGTGGATGGTATTGATTCAAAAGTAACAGAAAGCAACATTCTAGATGCTGTGATCGAATCAAGAAAAGGCTGATAAACAACATTTATAATCTATGCGTCGGCTGTCGAACAACCTTTGCCTTATAGCGGGAACTTAGATGGAGCAGCACCAAGATAAGTTAGGTCCTGTTGGCATTTTTTTAAACTGTGTCAGTAAATTGCCAGCCAAAGATTTGGAAAATTATGGACAACTAGCAAAAATAGCTGGATTAAGCCTACATGCCGGGGTATTCGCAGACGCAACACAACCAGACAAACTGAAAAGGCTTTGTCGCTGCATCGCAAGACCAGCGGTGAGTGAAAAACGCTTGAGCTTAACTTCCACTGGCAACGTCAGGTATGAATTAAAAACGCTATATACAGACGGAACTACACATGTATTTTTTTCGCCGATTGATTTCATTAGTAAGCTCGCCGCTTTGGTGCCAACGCCTAGACTCAACCTTACTCGGTTTTATTGGGTATTTGCCCCTAATGCCAATGTCCGTGCAGAGGTCACGGCTTCTCAGCGTGGTACAAAATCTTCTGGAAAGATTTTGAACAGCTGTAGGCTGGCCCGCAGGGCGAAGGGCAGGAAGCCCGGAGTCACAACAGCCCTCGTTTAACAGAACATCTGAAAGATTCAGATAAACCCTACCATGCACGCAGTATGTCATGGCTAGCAGGGACTGCGGTGAGGTTGAAGCG
>CBFIBG010000029.1:0-43744 GCA_965660815.1 Glaciecola sp. | reverse complement strand
CCTTGATTCCTCTTGCTTCTCGATATTTAGCTGGTATGTAAGTTGTTTTGATAAACGCTCAACAGCTTGCCGCCCATTATCAGATAGCTCCTTGGCTCTGTGAAACTCTAACAAGCCGACATCCCTTAATTGAGGTTCAATCAAAATGTCTGGGGGGTCGCCAGCCAATCTTGAACGCGTTACCCTTGCTTGTAATATTTCAAGTGAACTGCTCATAACGCTCATAATCCCAGGAGCTTGCTTCTTATTTGGCTTCGGGTCTGGTGAAAACCACTGTTTCATAAATCCGCCACTTGCATTACTTAGAAATTCATCGGTTTTTTTCTGGTTATTCTCGTGTTCTTTTTCAAAATGCTCAATGAGTTGAGGCCGAAAATCAGCACTTAAATTAACGGCAATAACAAAATCAGCTCCTAATTGACGGCACTGATTCACTGGAACAGGATTCACAACCGCACCATCTACTAGCCATCGACCTTCATGTTCAATAGGAGCAAATAGGGCAGGGATAGCGCAGGACGCCTGTATCGCATCTACTATAGCACCTTTATTAAACACTACTTCTTTTCCAGAGTATAAATCGGTAGCTACAGCAGTAAAGGGAATATTCATTTCTTCAAACGTCTGAGCACAAAATTCATTTTTATGTTTTTCAAATACTTTTTGCCCACTGGCAAGGCCACCGCGTCTAAACCCAATGCCTAACAAACTAAACACCTGCCACTCTGTTAGCGTACATGCCCATTGTTCAAGTTCATCTAGTTTTCCACTAGCATATGCAGCACCCACATATGCACCTATTGAACAGCCTGCAACAACGTCGATTTTGATGCCTAGCTCTTCAAGTGCTCGAATGATACCGATGTGCGCCCATCCTCTGGCGGCGCCTGCTCCTAACGCTAATCCAATTTTCATATATGTATTACTTTACCTCCACTATTTCAATCTTCGCATCAATTGTAGGGTGATTAGGTTCAAATGATTCGCTATCAAACGCAATATCGCCACTCCCTTCATAATCTGTATTTTTAGAAATATTCTGAAAATCAAATAAATTAGAATCCAACATATGTGATGGCGTGATATTTTGCATCGCTTTGAACATTGATTCGATTCGACCAGGAAAACGAGACTGCCAATCTTGAAGCATGAGTTTTATGTTTTTACGTTGTAAATTCTCTTGAGAGCCGCATAAATTGCATGGGATAATTGGGAATTTCATCGACTCGGCATACTTTGAAATATCTTTTTCAGTGCAATACGCCAATGGGCGAATAACTATGTGTTCCTTATTATCACTTATTAACTTTGGAGGCATGGATTTTAACTTACCGCCGTAAAACATATTCAAAAACATTGTCTCAATCATGTCATCTCTGTGATGACCTAACGCTATTTTAGTGGCCTCGAGGTCCTTGGCTGTTGTATATAAAATGCCGCGGCGCAATCTCGAGCACAAAGAGCAAGTGGTTTTGCCTTCAGGAATTTTCTCTTTAACAATGGAGTATGTATCTTCTTCTATTATTTTATACTCTACATTTAAATCAGCTAAATAATTAGGAAGTATATGTTCCGGGAAGTTCGGTTGTTTTTGGTCAAGATTAACCGCAATGATTTCAAATGAAATGGGAGCTATCTTCTGAAAATACATTAGGATATCCAAAAGAGTGTAACTGTCTTTGCCACCGGATAAACAAACCATAATACGGTCGTTGTTTTCAATCATGTTGAAATCAATAATTGCTTTTCCTGCTTCTCTTCTAAGACGTTTTTGCAGTTTATTAAAACTATAATTTGCTTTGCTTTTTAATGACATATCTCAAATTTTCATGTGGATGTAATACTAACAAGTAAACCTAATTGTAAATCTGTAAGGTAATGCGAATAATTAAGTCAATATTCGAGTTAATACACGTGAATTTATAATATCGACATTATACTAAAAGCTAGATTAATCGCCATTTCTATATGAGGTTGTGCAGAAATTCTATCCTAATTGCTTTATTAATAATAAAAAGGCCCCGCCAATTGACGGGGCCTTTTGAAATTATCAACATAATAAGCTACTGATTTATTGTGTACTCAGTAGAAAAATACATTATCGATATATACGGAGTCGCTAGTGGTTCCCCAAAGTTGAACGCTAAACATGATTAAGCTAGACGTATCAAATTCTCCATTAAGTTCATCGAATGGCAATATAACAGTTACCCATTGGCCTGTTGGTAAAGTCAAATTATCCGAAACGCCCGAATTACCATAAGAGGGTATCACTTGAAATTGTGTCTGTGTAATTCCTGATGTGGCATAAAAGTCAAAACGTAAACCAGTCGCACCCGATAAATCCACTGGACCATCCTGTATTCCAAACTGAATGCCAGAAATGCCGCCATTTTCACCTCCAGGAATAATTTGGAACTTACCGATATTGTCCCCATCAATGGTTATTTGTGAGAAAGTGGGAGCTCTAAAGAAATTGTCATTCCAGAATGAAATAGGTTGGTCGACATCTAACGAATCGCTATAAAGAACAAAAGCTTCATCATTGGTAACAGTTGGAGTCGGGGCAGCAACCGATGGGCCGTCATTAAGTGGAACAAGGCTTATGGATAAACTGGTATCGCCACCAGATACCGTTTGATTAGCCTGCGCTGCTCCAAAACCATCAGCGTCTGCCAGCACTTTATATTGGGCCTCAGGTAACGTTAGAACTGCGTCACCATTTACATCGGTATTAACCGTTGCATCACCCACTTTTACTGCAGCATTTGGTAAAGGCGCGTTGTTATTATCAACAACATTTACTGTCAAATGGTGAGAAACAGACTCGCCTGAAAAGTAAATGTTATCTACATAAACCGATGCACCTTCAGGCCCCCAGAGTTGTATAACAATTAATTGTAGTATGCTGCTGTTAAGAGTATCGAAGCCTTCACCATCATTATCTACAAGATCACTGTAAGGCATCTCTAAATTGAGCCAAGACCCAGTGGTAGGATTAATGAAAGTACGTTTTGCACCTCCGTCTCTTGACACTAATTGAACTTCAACTTGAGTGATGCCTGGTTCAATGTACATATCGATGTTCCAAGTAGTATGCGCAGATGCATCCAGTTCACCATTTTCAAATCCAAACTCAAGGCCCGTTACCCCTCCGTTTGTGCCGCCCGCTGTTATAGTATATTTTGCAAAATTGTTGCCATTTACATCGCCTGTAGAATACACCGGTGCGTTAAAATAGTTTGCATTCCAAACCCCAATAAAACTATCTTGAGTTAGAGTATCGCTATATAGCACAACTACTTCTTCATTGGCAAAACTTGGTGGTGCTGGCGCACCTTCAGGTGGGCCAGTAATTGGCTCAGGTGCAAGTGTGGTAAAATACACATCGGCTAACAGTACAGTGGTTCCGGCATCACCTAAAAAGTTTAATGAGAACCATGTCATATCATTGAAACTAGGCAGGGTTACTTCCATTTCTATCCAACCATTGCCTAAATCGGTACCCGATGTAAAGTTATACACAACTTGAGATTGCTGTTGTGTTGCACTTTGCACAACTACATCAACACCAGTGAATGTACTACTTTTTACTTTAAATCTAGCATGTGTATAGGTTGACACATCTACAGCGTTTTGCGGTTCATTTCCCCAAGCAATTACAGTGCCCCAACCAGAGCTCTTAGTGATTTCTAATGCCTTATCATAAGTATTATCCGAAGTTTGATCGGTATATTGTGTGCCAGTTGACCAAGTATCTCCCCAAAATTCCATGAAAAAAGTGTCGTCATTTTGAGAATGAAAAATGTACGCATTCGTGCTGACAACAGCAGGCTCTTCAACATTGACTGTCCTAGTGACTGAAGATTGATTATTAGCTGCATCAACCGCTGTATAGGTTAACGTATAAGATCCTACCGAACTGGTATCCACATTACCGCTTATAGTCGCTGTTAAATTTGTATCAACGTTATCTTCGACGTTTGCGCCTTGTTCATTATAAGCATCGCCTACAGTTAATGTGATGGTTTCAGGGCCTATCAAAGTGATAACAGGTGCTTCCGTATCAGGCGCGGCTTCAACGATTACCGTTCGGCTGATATTACTGCTGTTGCCGGCTTGGTCGGTGGCCGTATAGGTTATTACATAGTTACCTACGGTAGAGGTGTCAACAGTCCCAGACATATTAGCGGTTAAGCCAGTATCGACGTTGTCAACCACTTTTGTACCTGGCTCTTGATAAGCATCGCCAACAGTTAATATTATTGTGCTTGAACCAACTAATGTGATAGTCGGCGGCGAGGTATCTGCAGGCGCAGTATCGGTATTATCATCGTCACTGCTGCCTCCACAACCGAACATCAAAACGCTCAGTAGAATCACCAAGATATATTTATTATTTAAATTCATTTCTTTTCTCTTTTAAATGTCACAAGTTGTTTTCATTTTATTTACAAAGTACACGAGAGGGCCACTTACGCAAATTTAACAGGTTGAATCGAGCGTTTATTGCGATAGACCGGCCTATTTTGTAATAAGCGTTATAAAAATATGGTTGTTTGACAGATATTGTTTAGAACAATAAAGTAGTTCCAATGGTTGTCTCTTTAGCCCTAATTATCCTTTTCGCCTCTAATTTTCTACCATTCACCATATTTAAGTTGTTAAATCACCCATTGCTGTTAACACTGTGTAAACGAGATGTAATATGAGGTGTCAGTAAACTGGTTTACAGCTAGTCGACGCTGCATTATTTATTGTCGTTTAGTTGGTAGCGCTGCGTCCAAAATTAGTACATTTTCACGATGTCATTTTTGCTTACACAGACCAGTTTTCTTTGATCAGGATATAAATAAAAAATGTTAAATAATAAACCCAATGGTAAATTTAAACACTTAGCGATTGCTGTTAGCGTAGTGTTTGGTCTTACTGCTTGTTTTGATAGCGATGATGACCCCGTAGATGTAACTCCCACACCACCACCTCCGCCACCTCCACCTGCTAATGTAGCACCAGAAGTGTCAAGTACTGCAGTCACTACTGCACAAGAGGGAGTGGCGTATACATACACTTTTACAGCCACAGATACGGATGCAGGCGATACATTAGTGTTAGCCTCCGTGACACTGCCTGGATGGTTAACTTTTGATGTTGCTACAGGAGTTCTTAGTGGCACACCTACCGCGTCGGACGTGGGCAATAACGACGTGTCTTTAACCGTCACCGATGGCACAGACACGGTAACTCAAGACTTCACAATTGATGTTACCGCTGCGCCCGTTGTAAATACAGCACCTACTTTCACAAGTACTGCAATTACTACAGCCACTGAAGGCGATGTTTATACCTATACTGCTGTCGCAAGTGATGCTGATGACGATACGTTGGTAATAGCTTCTGGAACACTTCCAGGCTGGCTAACGTTTAATCCGGCCTCTGGCGTTCTTAGTGGTACTCCAAACGCTACCGACGTAGGTAATAATTCTGTCTCTCTAAGTGTCACCGATGGAACAGAAACGGTTACTCAAGAGTTCATTATTGATGTAACTGCCGCACCGGTAGTAAATACGGCGCCTACATTTACTAGTGCAGGTCTCTTAATGGGAACGGTCGGTAATGTTTATTCTTATACGGCTACCGCAACTGACGTGGATATGGGGGATACGCTAACGTTTTCATCTGTTACTTTACCCCCTTGGGCAACCTTTGATCCAGCTACTGCAATATTGACAGGAACACCGGATGTGGAAGGTGATTACCCGGTTGAATTAACGGTAAGTGACGGCATTGACTCGACAGCTCAAAACTTCACTATTGCCGTTACAGTCCCCTCAGAAAACGTAGCATTAAGTATTTTCGAGACAACTGAACGAGCTGATTGGGCGTCATGGTTGTGTTGTAATGCTACCTCGACGGGTCAAGTGGTTACCGACGAAGATATGACAAAAGATCAGGTTATGCAGTTCACCATAGATACTGGTGGCGGCACAGTGGCTGGCTTTACTACTCGAGAGGTAGATGGCGCTGTAGGTGGTATGCCATTTGACGCCTCTGCATTTACTGCGACTGGCGTTGTGCAGTTTGATCTTAAACTCGTTCAAAATGGCCCAGCTGGCGCTCAGCCATGGTTACTAAAAATTGAAAGTAATGCTAATGGTGGCGAGTTTATAGAGCTTCCACTGACAGCAGCGAATGAAGGGCATTCAGCTCCTGAAATAGGTGTGTGGCAAACCTATACCTTTAATTTATCAGATTTGACAGGTTCGTTAGATCAATCAGCGATTGATCTAGTAATGGTTTTCCCTGCATTCACTCCGGATGCAAATGGTATTGTATTTAAATTAGATAATGTCAAAATTTTAGAAGATGGTGCTTCAGAGCCTCCTCCTCCTGAGGAAGTGCCAGCACCTACAGACCTTGCATTAAGCCTGTTCGATACTACTGAGCTTGCTAACTGGGCTTCATGGTTATGTTGCAATGCGACCAGCACCGGTCAAGTTGTAGTGGATGATAACGTAGACCAAGCAGAAGTAATGGAATTTACTATTGATACCGCTGGTGGAACGGTTGCAGGCTTTACTGCACGCGAAGTCGATGGTGCAGTGGGTGGCATGCCATTTGATGCATCAGGTTTCACCAATACTGGCGTTTTACAGTTTGATCTTAAACTGGTTCAAAATGGGCCAGCCGGTGCTCAACCTTGGTTACTTAAAATTGAAAGCAATGCAGATGGCGGTCAATTTATAGAGCTTCCGTTAAGTGAGGCCAATGAAGCACATGCTGCGCCTGAGGTGGGTGTTTGGCAAACCTATACCTTTAACTTATCCGATCTAGGCGGTTCTCTGCAGCAAACTGGCATCGATTTGGTCATGGTATTCCCTGCGTTCACGCCTGATGCTAACGGAATTGTATTTAGAATGGATAACGTAAAAATCTTTAGAGACGGTGCTGGTTTTGGTGAAAGTGGCGAACCTCCTGGTCCTACTGGAGGTGTTGAAGATGTTGGCGACACCGGTCTTGTTACTAACGGTGGTTTTGAGCTTGGTAATTTAGACGGATGGCTTGCTGAGGGAGCTAATATTGCAGTGGAGCTAGATGATCTAGGTACTTATTTAGTGAAGCTAGTTGCCCCTGAAGCACAAAGTCCATTCATAAGACAGTCTCGAATTGGCGAAGGCGCTATAGCACCAGGGCAAGCGTTAACAGTGTCCTTTGACATGAAAGGCGAAGCTTCAGATGGTGGGGTAGTTAATGCATTACTCTTTACTGAAGCCTCTGCTGGTGTTAGTAAAACTGACAACTTGTTATCGACCGTTCCAACAGCTGATTGGACTAACTATAGCTTTGATGTAACCGCTGGTGGTGATACGGAATGGGGGGTAGCGATACTTCTTCAACCGGCCTGTGGAGCAGTGCAGGGATGTGAAGTAACGGCTTATTTTGATAACGTCGTTATTACTGCGCAGTGATATTTTGAGTTATATCTATAAAACGATATGCTAATTTAAGCAGTGTTATTAGGGTTTACAATGCAAGTTGTAAACCCTTTTTGTTGCAGTGACATTCTTAATGTTGCCATCCCGATACCAAATAGTTCGACTTTAGATTCGTCGTCTATTTGTCAATATCAAATAGATTATTGGGAACAATACATTTGTGTAAGCACCTAGAACATGTCAAACCAAGGATAGGTCTATAATAGCAAACGCGATCATATCAACGCTCATTATTTAAGAGTGGCTCACAAGTTGTATCTTTTGCACTAAGTTGTGTTTATTTGACCGACTATGGTTTAGAACCTACTGAGGTTTTACCACCAATGTATCGCAATGCACTTGATCGATTATATGTTCAGCGGTATTGCCAAGTAAGGCTGCAGTTAAGCCTTTTCTTCCAACTGATCCAAGCACCAGCAGTTGAGCATCTAAATCATTGCAAAGTGCTGGTATCGCATCTTCTGGCAACCCTTCCTCAATATGTAAATTAGGTTCAGGAATATTGTACTTGATAACTAAAGGCTCAATGCCTTTAAAGCGTGCTTTCTTTACATCTTCATTATAAAGCTCTGCTGAAAATTGCGGCACTTCAATACTTATGTGCACAGGAGCACCGTTGTATGTATTGATAAAATGCAAATTGCCCTCTACTGTTTTATTAAGGTAGTAGGCGCATTCAGTCACCGCTTGGCTTAAACATTGGTGTGTTTTATCAGGCTCTTTGACACCTACTGCACAAACTACATTGCCACCTTCTACCCAGTGATGCTCTTTCACTAATAAGACATTTACTGAACTGTTTCGGATTAAATGCCAGTCTGTTGGGGTAAACAACTTATGTCCCAATTTCTCATGTTTTTTTGTTGACTTTACAATCAAGTCACATCCATTTTCATTAGCAGTATTTATGATCCCCATGAATGTTTTTTTATGCCAAACGACTTTGTAGTCTGTATCTACACCGCCTATTGACTCATCAATTAAAGAAGAGAGCTTAGTACCTTGCTGTTTCATCAATGCATTTCTAATGTTTTGCTTTTGTTCGTCGTCTAATGCTGTAGAAACTTCATAAGTGCCATCGTAAATGCAGCTACAAAGAATGAGCTTTGAATGATACTTTTTTGCTAAAAATAATGCCCTTGATAAAGCTGGCTGCTCTTCATGGACTGGATCAATAACAACGAGGATTGAGCTGTACGCTAACATGACTGTTCCAAATAAAACTTAACACGACCAATACGTTATATGTTGTATTAATTAAAAACAAGTCTACTAATTTAAAAAAGTTATTTAATTAGAAGAAACACTTTTAACGCCGTTAAATAGATAAGATACACCCATTAAAAAAGGTGGTTGGATGTAAATCCAACCACCTTTAACTCAAAAATTAACAAATGTATGTTTAGCTGTTAAGCGCTGTCACCGAAATGTCGTTTTCAGGTATTCGCTGTTTCACACCATCCATATCCAATATTGTGATGAGCTTACCTTCAACCGAAATTAAATTTTCTTTTTGGAAACGGGTTAATAAACGAGAAATCGTTTCTACAGTTAACCCTAAATAGTTGCCTATTTCATTTCGCGTCATAGATAAGTTGAATTGTTTTGCAGAATATCCACGTTCATCAAACCGATCAGAAAGGTGGCTGATAAAATGAAGTAATCGCTCTTCAGCACTGCGTTTGCTAAGTAACATCATCAAATCGTGATCATGTTTAATTTCAGAACTCATAAATTTCATTATTTGTTTTCTGAGTTTTGGATATTTATTCGATACTTGCTCTAAAATATCGTATGGTAATTCGCATACCATGGCTGTTTCAAGTGCTTGGGTGAAACTTTGATGGCGCTCATCTTTAAGAGCATCAAAGCCTATGATATCGCCAGGGAAATGAAAACTTGTGACTTGTTCTACACCATCGGTGTCGCTTATGTAAGACTTGAAGGAGCCTGACCGTACAGCATAAAGCGAATGAAATTTATCGCCTGCATTTACGAGTTTGTCATTTTTATGAAGAGGACGTTTACGTTCAATTATATCGTCTAGAGATTCTAATTCGGATTTACTTAAACTGACGGGCAAACAAAGATGACTAAAGCTACAGCTTTGACAATGGATGGAGAGTTCTGAATTTTTGGACATGGTCTTTACGCTAACTTTTCAAAAGTAGATCACGTTATACCTTGTATTAATGTAAAGGTCAAAAATATTGCATAAATTAAAATGATAATGGCTATGACTTGCCTGGTTCTTCGGTTCTGTAAAATGGGTAATAGAAAACTTGCTCCGATGCTACTGGCTATCAAGGCAGGTAAGGTGCCTAAACCAAAAAATAACATAAATAATGCGCCATCTATCGCAGAGCCGCTTGCCAGTGACCATGTCAGCGCTGAATAAACCAAACCACAAGGTAACCAGCCCCATATAATACCGTACAAAATGGTATGAGCTGGACTTTTAAATGGAATAAGCCTTTTGGATATTGGCGCAAGTCTCTTCCACAAATGGCTACCTGCTTTTTCTAGAACAACAAGTCCTTTGTATATATCACTAATGTAAAGCGCGAGCAAAATAAGAAACACTATGCTAAAGGCTTGCAGAATAGTAAGACCAATGACCAATGAACTTGAAAAAATCGCTCCTAGATATCCAGTTAAAAGACCTGCCATCGTGTAAGAGACGATACGCCCCATGTTATAACAGGCAATATAAGGAGTTAGGGAATCATTTTTTGGAACAGCAAATGTAAATGCACCAGCTATACTTCCACACATCCCAATACAATGAACTCCGCCTGCTAAGCCTATTAAAAACGCAGTTAGGTAGTTTAGTTCGGTCATTTACCTAGACCTACTAACTAGGACTTGTCATTATCGTTGTTTAATGTGTTATCGCTAGAATCTTGCTGATCTTTTGAACTATCTTTTTTCAAGTCGTCATCAAACAATATGTTGTAGCCTTGGCGCTCTAAATCGTCAAATTGGTTAGACTTTACCGCCCAGAAAAATACACCAATTGCGATAGACACTATGATCACGGCCAGTGGTATTAGAACGAAAATTACACTCATTGATTATTTACCTATTGTACTGACTGGGTTGTCTAACGTGTCTACCAATTTAATTTCGTCTTGCTGTCTCATTAAACGAGTAGAATTATAGACTACCACAATTGAGCTTAAAGACATACCCAAAGCCGCTTGCCAAGGCGTTAATAGGCCAGTTACGGCAAAAGGCAGAACTAAACAATTATATCCCAACGCCCACCCAATATTTTGCTTTATCTTCTGCTTTGTTTTTCCGGCCATGCTCAACAATTCAACTACTGAAGTAAGCTTGGGATTTAGCAGCACAACATCTGCTGCATTCTTAGCCAAATCAGAAGCATTGCCTACCGCTATTGAAACGTCAGCCGCAGCAAGCACTGGAGCATCGTTTATACCATCACCAAGCATTACTACCTGCCTTGACTGTGCTTGAAGTGACTTTATATAGTTTAATTTGACTTCTGGGCTACTGTCGCCTACGCGATTCGTAATATTTAAAGCATTGCCTATCATGTCTACATTGTGTTGGGCATCGCCACTTAAAATAGTTAATTCATGGGAGGATAATTCACCTATGATGTTTTTTGCGTCGCTATGCACAGTGTCCGTTAACCAAAACGCAGCAAGCACTTTATCGTCTTCACATAACAGTACATTTGCGCCTTGCATAGAGTTTGTCGCCAGCGCTCGGCTGCTATCGCTAACACAAGGCAGAATATAATTTTGTGACCCCATTTTGAAGTTTCTATAGTTGACGACAGCACTTACACCTTGTCCTATATCTACTTTAAATTCATTAAGTTCAAGTTGCATGGGAACTTGTTGATACATTAAATCGTCGGCAGATCTCTCGAACGCTTTAGCAAGGGGATGTTCAGAACGAGACTCGATACAGTTTGCTAGATTGATAACAAAATACTCAATTTCTTCCTTAGACATATTGTGTATCGCAAAGGCATCGTAATTGATAACTTGTTTTTCTATCGAAAACTGTCCCTTAGTAAGTGTGCCTGTTTTGTCAAATACGATGTCAGTACTTTGAGTTAGCTGTTCTAAAGCGTCGGCTCGTTTAAGAAGGATTCCCAGCTGATTTAGCTTGGCCATCGCACAGGTCAGTGCAGATGGTGTAGCAAGACCCAACGCGCACGGACAAGTGGCTACTAACACCGAAATGGTTATCCAAAATGCATGAGGGTCATCTTGTGAGTTCCAATAGGTAAATGTAGCAGCAGATATGGCTAATACTGCCACTACAAAATAACGAGATAGTTTATCGGCGGTTGTTGCAATCTTTGGCTTATTTGCCATTGCAGTTTCTTGTAACCGCAGAATCTGGTTCATCATCGCATGCTTCACAGAAGCGGTAACCTGCATTACAATTGAACCTTGCTGATTTAGTGAACCAGCGTAAATCCTCTGACCATCTGATTTAAGCACGGGCTCAAATTCACCCGTTAACATAGATTCATCAAACGTACTAGCACCTTCTATTATTACCCCATCAACAGGCACAGTCTCGCCAGCTTTAACAATGACGACATCGTCTTTAACTAACTGTTTTGCAAGTACTGATGTAATGCCTTCTGAGGTTTGCTTATTCGCGGTGACAGGAATCAACTTGAGCATATTGGAGGAGATAAGCGTGGCTTTATGTCTTGACCTATGCTCTAAAAATCGGCTAATAAGTAAAAAGAAAATGAACATGCAGATGGATTCAAAATATACTTCGCCAGTGCTTTTATTGACGGCCATTACTCCCGCTATATATGTTGCGAATATTGCAATGGTAATAGGCACATCCATATTCACGGTTCGCGCTAAAAATGCTTTGAATGCGCTCAAGTAGAAGATACTGCCTGAATATAATACGACTGGCGTAGTCAGTAATAAGCTAACCGCGTTGAAATAAGCGATTGCGTCATCGTCGATATTACCTAAGATATCAAAATACTGACCCATCGCCAGCATCATGACCTGCATGGTCATAATTCCCGCTAGCCCCAATTTTTTTAAATAGCTCTTTTGCTCTTTTTTATAAGAAGCTTCATGCGCGTCACTTTGGAAGGGCAAAGATTCATAGCCTATGGATTTTAGCTTTGACAATATTTGGGAAAGTTTAATGTCTGAATTGTCCCATACAACCATAGCTCGTCTTGCAGATACATTAACCGAAATTTGTTTTAGTCCTTTGACCTTAGCGAGTTGCTTTTCTATCAACCAACCACATGCAGCACAAGTGATGCCTTCAACCGTCAACTGTATTGACTTATGTTTTCCTTCATCAAATACAAATTCTTCTTGTAATTCTGGTTCATCATAGACGGCGAGTTTGGCCATCGTGTTATTCAAAGCTGCGTCGCCTCTTTCCGCAGGCTCTGTTCTAAACTCGTAATAACTGTCAAGGCCATTGTCAACGATTGCGGTTGATACAGCCTCGCATCCTGGACAACACATGTAATGTGTAACTGATTTGATAACCACTGGATACTTTTCGCCTTCAGTATTAGGCAATCCGCAGTGAAAGCAATGGCCGTCGGGAATATTTAAGCTCATTTATTTATTAGCCTGAAAAGTGCGTTGGTTATCAAGGTGCAAATTTAAATGCTTGACGCTGGGGTAGGGCAACACGTTTTTGTACTTTCCAACTGTCGTCCATTGGAGTTAACCTCAATCGCCATTTACCAGAAATTGGGTAATCCTCGTTGCTTCTATATATGCCGCTCGCATCGCGTGTTAGTAGTACAGTAAAGTCCTTTTCTTCCAACGTAACGTGGAAGAAATCTAATTTTAGTGCCTCACCACTTGCCGGGGCGCCACTTAAAAACGTTAGTTCAATTTTGCCCTGCTGAATATCAAGCATGGTTTCAATGCCAAGGGCCTGAGCAGCCACTATTTTGTCTAGCCGAGCATTAATACTCTTTCCCTCTTTGTAATAATCGTCAACGACCAAACTATTGGTTCCATCAGTGGCTAGTCGTAAAACTTGAGAACCAACAATGACTGATGACAATGGTATTGCAATCAAAAACCAAGGCCAAAACTGTTTGTACCAAGGCTGTAACTTAGGTTCTTGCATATATCCTCTTATTCAAGGTTATCTAGAATGAATTAATAAAGTACCAGTATAATCATAATCAATATTATGTTTTTGATTTAGAACATAAATCCACTATATATCGCGCCCGCATAATATTCATTCGCGTGGACATATCTTCCAACTGCCTGTAATAATCTCACACGTTATATACACTTGTGAAGTAAATTAGAAAATTTGGGGAAGGGTAAATCTAAATATCAAAACACGATAATTTACATGTTATTAATAAGGGTAATAAATTATAAAAGCGGACAAGACTTTTACACAGCTAGATTTTTAAAGTTGCTTACAAAAGTAGTGTTTACATATTAAGTGTATAAATTGCAAAAGCAAATGCCATTCAAAATAGACTGAGTAATTAATAAAAAAGCCTCGTATCAACGAGGCTTTTGCATTTTCACAGATAAACTAGATAACGTTAATCTTGCGACAAACTATAAACATAGGTAGCTACAACGTGAATTTTATTTTCACCTAGCGTTTTGTCAAATGCAGGCATTACACCATTACGACCATAATTCAGTGTTTGTGTGACTGCGCGTTCGCTGCCACCATATAACCAAATATTATCAGTAAGGTTTGGAGCCCCAATCATTTGATTGCCTTTACCGTCCATGCCATGACAAGCAGCACAAGCCAAATAGCGTGCTTTTCCAGCGGTAGCAAGTGCCGAGTCAACTTCTCTACCACTAAGGCTTAAGGTGTAAGCAACAATTTCTTTAATGCCTTGTTCACCAAATGGTGCCAGCCAACCAGGCATAGCCCCTCGACGACCGTTAACTAAAGTTTCTTTAATTTTGTCGCCGCTACCGCCATACAACCAATCGTTATCGGTTAGGTTAGGGAACCCACCTCTTTGGCCTCGTGCATCAGAACCATGGCACTGCGCACAATTTTGCAAAAATAGGCGTTTACCAACGTTCACTGCTTCTTCGTTATTAACTAACTCCTCAACAGGCACTTTTGCATACTCTTCAAAAATGGGATCGAACTTTTCTTGAGCAACTCTAATTGAGCTAGCAAACTCATTCAAGTTACCTTCCTCTATATCTTTTGCAAGCTCTGCCTCATATTCGGCTATCGACTGTACATCTTGGTTCGAGCTTTCCCAACCCAGTAGACCTTTAAAGGTAAAACCGAGCCCGGGATAGGCGATAAGATATAATACGCCCCAAACCATGGTGATATAGAACATATTTGTCCACCATTGAGGCAACTGATTGTTTACTTCCACGATACCATCAAATTCGTGGTCCAACTTTTCACCCTCAGGCACGCCAGTTTTATTAGAAAGTGTCCACCTTAGTAGCCACCAACAACCCGCGATAGTGCCAAGAGTAATTACACTAATCCATATTGTCCAAAACATAGTCATGAGATTATGACTCCTGATCTTTTTTACTTAACTTTTTGTCATTGTCTTCGTCTTTTTCATCTTCGAAGATAACGTTGGCAGCTTCGTCGAACTTATCTTTGTTTTTGCTGTGAAAAGCCCACCAAACTGCGCCAAAAAAGGCAACGAAAACAATAACCGTGAAAATACTACCTATAATACCTTGATCCATACCTATGACCGCTACTGCAGGTATGTGCCAAGTGTTTGTAGATAAGCAATCAAGGCGTCCATTTCTGTTTTACCTTTAACTGCATCTTTCGCACCAGCAATGTCTTCATCGGTATACGGCACTCCAAGGGTTTTGTGAGCCTGCATTCTTTTAGCGATAGTATCGCCAGTTAATACATTTTCTTCTAACCAAGGGTAGCCAGGCATATTTGACTCAGGAACCACGTTGCGAGGATTGATCAAATGGACTCTATGCCACTCGTCAGAGTATCTACCACCGACTCTCGCTAAGTCAGGCCCTGTTCTTTTTGAACCCCATAGGAATGGGCGTTCCCAAACAGACTCGCCTGCTACAGAGTAGTGTCCGTAACGTTCTGTCTCAGATCTAAAAGGACGTATCATTTGGCTATGACATCCAACACAACCTTCGCGTATGTAAATGTCACGACCTTCCATTTGCAATGCAGTGTAGGGTTTAAGACCTTTTACTGGCTCGAGTACTTGCTGTTGAAACATAAGTGGCAAGATCTGAGCCATGGCCCCAAAACTAATTGCAATCAATATCAATATGGTCAGCAAACCTACATTTTTTTCAATTAACTCATGTGGATTTTTCATTGCGCAGCTCCTAATGCAGCGTTTGTGCTAGCAGAATCTTCTTGAGTTTTAGGCGCGGCAATCGTTTTATAGCAGTTGTAAGCCATTATGAGCATACCTGCGACTACGAATAATCCGCCAATGAAGCGAACAACGTAAAACGGATAAGATGCTTCTAGTGACTCAACGAATGAGTACGTCAAAGTGCCGTCAGGGTTAACTGCACGCCACATCATTCCTTGTAATACTCCAGACATCCACATAGCAACGATATAAAGAACAACGCCAATAGTCGCTAACCAGAAATGCACGTTAATTAACTTAATGCTATACATTTTTGGCTGTCCAAACAGGATAGGAACAAGGTGATAGATAGAACCAATTGAAACCATTGCAACCCAGCCTAGGGCACCTGAGTGAACATGACCAACAGTCCAGTCAGTATAGTGCGACAATGCGTTTACTGTTTTTATTGCCATCATTGGACCTTCGAAGGTAGACATACCATAGAAAGACAGTGAAACGATAAGGAAACGTAAAATTGGGTCAGTTCTTAATTTATGCCATGCACCAGATAGAGTCATGATGCCGTTTATCATGCCGCCCCATGAGGGTACGAACAAGATTACAGACATAACCATGCCAAGTGACTGAGTCCAGTCGGGCAGAGCGGTATAATGTAAGTGGTGAGGACCAGCCCAGATATATAAAGAGACCAATGCCCAGAAGTGAATAATCGATAGACGATATGAGTATACAGGACGACCTGCTTGCTTGGGAACGAAGTAATACATCATCCCTAAGAACCCAGCAGTTAAGAAGAATCCTACAGCATTATGGCCATACCACCACTGCATCATTGCATCTACTGCACCAGCGTATATCGAATAAGATTTAGTGAAACTGACTGGAATTGCCATGCTATTGCCGATATGAAGAACGGCTACTGTAAGCATGAAGGCGCCTAAAAACCAGTTAGCAACATAAATGTGCGAGGTTTTTCTGACAACTAAAGTGCCGAAGAAATTAATAATATAGGCAACCCACACTAATGTAATTAAGATATCAATGGGCCATTCTAATTCAGCGTATTCCTTACTAGAAGTAATCCCTAACGGTAACGTAATTGCCGCAGAAAGGATTACCGCTTGCCATCCCCAAAACGTAAAGGCCGCAAGTTTGTCGCTGAATAGACGGACTTGGCATGTTCGCTGAACAATGTAATAACTTGTAGCGAACAGTGCACAACCACCAAAGGCAAAAATTACCGCATTGGTGTGTAAAGGACGTAGACGAGAGTAGGTTAACCATGGAAGGTCGAAGTTAAGTGCAGGCGCAAATAATTGTGCTGCGATTAACACTCCAACTGTCATTCCAACGATGCCCCATACAACCGTCATGATTGTAAATTGCCTAATTACTTTATAGTTGTAATCAGGTTGAACTTGGCTTGTTTGACTCATTTTATAAAACTTCCGCTTCGAGAAATAATTTAAACCCTAACTCGTGTTGATTTACTAATTTTTATATCGTCCTAGTTGAGTGGGGCGAAGAAGATCAGTAAACTCGGCACTTGTTGAGGCGTGATATTAATGTTTTTAAATACAAAAAGATATACAACACGACGAACGTTTGATCTTAGTCAATAAAGGAAACTGTACAGTTAATAAATTGTGAAAAAGCAAACAATATTTTCTTTAACTTTAGTGGTAGTTTGTCTGCTAATCGTACTAGTTGCGAACAAATTTGCGGGTAATGTTAACAAAACGTTAACACCTGGTGCGGAGTGTAATTTACAACAGAACGCTTGTCAGTTCGTAGATGATTTAGGCTCTATTAGCACAGTTTTTAAACAACCCCCCATTATTGAAGAAGAACTCAGTGTAGAAATAAAATTAAGCAACGATTTAATTCTTAACGATGCATGGGTGGAAGGGGTGAATATGTATATGGGACGGATCCCCGTCATTTCTGATTTTGATGGTAACTTTGATGCGGGAAACCGCGATTTAAGGGCAAAAGATTCGTTTAAAGGAATTTTTTTTCTTGGAAGTTGCACAGAGCCAACTATGCTATGGGTGATGATAATAGAGGTTCAAAATACTGTTACAGACCAAACGAAGAGCTACAAGGTGTATTTTACAACTAATGCTAATTGATGCTGGAATTGATCGGTCTATGACTCGTAAAAATCGCTACAATGTAAATTAGCATATTTTATTTAACAAATAATTTACAATCTTCATATTTTTACGACAACGCAACGTTTGGACACTTTAAATGTCAAAAAACGTACTAATATTTAGATATAAAAAATATCGTCAATAAAGCTTTACGCTTTGTAAAATATCTAATCCAAACAATCAATAAAGGTGTCTGTTTTGGCATTTCGTCCTTAAACTATTGATTATTAATTATTATTTTGCAAAGCGATGAAAATGAAAAAGCACCTGATGTGAGCCTCATGAAGCTACTATCAAGTGCCGTATACTTTAGTCTAATATAATAATTACAATTGAGATTGTAAGTAATTTTGAAGACCTAAACGCTTGATCAGTCCTAATTGCTGTTCTAACCAATGCGCGTGGTCTGTTTCAGTATCGTCAAGTAATATTACCAACATATCTCTGGATACATAATCATGTTCCTGTTCACAAATCGAGATGACTTCTTTCAGTTTCGCAGCCACTTCGTACTCGACTCTGAGATCGCTTTCCAACATGTCCGGTACTTCAGAACCGATTTTTAAGCCGGTTCTTGTTTGCATATCAGGAGTACCTCCTAGAAACAGCATGCGTTCAATAAGCTTGGTAGCGTGCCCGCGCTCATCGTCAAATTCGTGATCGATGCGTTCATATAATTTATTATAGCCCCAATCTAGGTACATTTGAGAATGTATGAAATATTGGTCCATAGCCGCAAGCTCATAGCCTAATAGTTCATTTAATCCATTGATAACATTTTCTTTGCCTTGCATAACATTTGCCTTTTAAATTTTGTTTTTAACACACAAGAGTAATTGATTTTTCGAACTATTCTTCGCTAACTTTAGATTGCAAATAGTTTTCTATACCTAGTGTATCAATCTGATAAAGTTGAGTTTCTAACCAATCAAGATATTCTTCTTCGTCATCTAATATTTCTGACAAAATATCACGACTCACATAGTCTTTTTCTTGCTCACAAAGCGCAATTGTTGCTTTAAGCTTGGGAATTTGCTCTTGTTCAAATTTAGAATCACATTGTAACGATTCTAAAGTATCTTCACCTATATACAACTTCCCTAGCATTTGAAGGTTTGGTAAGCCCTCTAAAAATAATATACGTTCTATGAGTTTATCTGCTTGTTTCATGTCTAATATTGACTTTTTGTAAGCTGCTTTATCTAAGCCCATTAGCCCCCAATTTTTGTGCATTCTAGCATGCAAAAAATATTGATTAATCGAAGTAAGTTCGATGGTAAGTATTTCATTTAAGTTCTTTACTACTGCATTGGACCCTTTCATGTCTTCGCCCTTATATTTATTCACCACGAAATGATAGCACAAAGGCCTAACACTTCAAGTTTTTGAATAAAATCTCTATATAAATCATACACATAAAAAAGCTAATCATTCTCATTTAGAATACTAAATAACTCGGATAATTTGTGTCTTTGACCGTTGATAATATTGACGTTTTTGTGCAAAAGAAAAGTTAGCGGCGGAAAATAAAAAATACTGCCTATAGCAGTACAAGACCTACAAACACGCTTAAATCAGTTGAAGTGCTTAACAAGAAACAAAACTGATTTCAAAGCCAATCGATCATTTTTTGCTCAATGCCTGAACGATATGTATATGTCAGTCATTGGGGGGACTTTTCACTTTTTTTAATATCGTCAAGCAATCGCAGGCTCTCGTCTGCGAATCCAAGGCCGGCATCGGTAAAGAAATTAAAGACATTGTCCACTCCGTTTTTCAATAATGGTTCAACTTCATCTTGATAACGAGCGATGGCAGCGATTTGACCTGAGTAGTTAATTTGCCGAAGAATAGTAGTAATGTTTTTTGAATCATCGATTGAGGGTAAGGCTAGTAGCACTAACTTGGCGTTGGTTAAATCTAAATTTTCCCACATATCAATGTTTTCGCCATCACCAGCAATGACGTTGCTATTTATTTTAGACAGCTGTTTCACTTTTTCAGAATCGGCATCCATTCCCCAGACCTTGTCACCTAAATCTCTGGCCAGTGCTTTAAATGCGCCTTTACCTACACGACCCATACCAATCACTAATATTTCAGCATTGCGCATGCAAGGGTATTGGTCTTCTTCCAATACAGTGCTGGATTGAAACTTTTTCAATTTGCCTTTGACGTTTGCATAGTATCGATGAGATTGTTTGTATAGAAGGCTAGACAATACGAATGATACAGACACGCTGATTGCGATAATTACTAGCCAGTCAGCACCAAGCATACCTGCACTTACGGCTACGGCCATCACTATTAGTCCAAACTCGCTGTAGTTCGATAATACTAAACTCGCTAAATAAGACGTTCGGACTCTTAATTTAAAATAAGCGAAAAGGCCAAAAAATAGGGCATATTTAAAAGGGAGAAGTACAAGAGATAGCCCAATCGCAATGGCAGCCATTTCTAATGTTGGCAAGGCTGATAAACCAATTGTTAAGAAAAAACCAATTAAAAATAAATCTTTAAACCCCAATAATGACTTAGCTAACTCTGTAGACTTAGTGCTTGGCGCGAGTAAAATGCCTATGATAAGTGCTCCTAGGTCGCCTTTTACTCCTACTAATTCAAATACATAATAACCGCCTAGGGCAAATACTAAACCACTAAGGGGAAGTAACTCACCATGGCCAGCTTCTTCTAATAGTCTACGAAGTATTGGTGTGAGTGGAATGAGCAAAAATAACGCTAATGCATACAGACTCGGGATTTTGCCCGTTGCGAAAACAAGAAACAGAACCGCAAATATATCTTGCATAATCAATATGCCAATCGCGATTTTTCCATGTCTGGTTTTTGTCTCTCCAGACTCCTCTAGTATCTTCACGACACATACAGTAGAACTGAAACTTAAAGCAAACCCAATTAACGCGGCTTGTAACCAAGTAAGAGACGTAAAATAGGGTACAGATAACGCAACCAAAAGCATCACTACGCAGGATACTAACGTTATCCATATAATCGTGTGGCTGATACTGGATAACCAGATTTCAGATTTTGTAAGGTCTTTTATATTGAGTTTGAGACCAATCACAAACAACATGATTGTGATCCCTAAGTCAGCAATGGTGACAAGGGATTCATCAGCGGTGAACCCCATTAAATTCAAAGCAAAGCCTGCAACTAAAAAGCCTATTAAGCTTGGCATATTAAGAAGCTTACAAACAAACCCGAAAATAAAAGCGATGAGAAGTAATATAAAATCCATGTATCAGTGTTCGTCAGTCAACTTGATGTAAATAGCTATTGCCTATGATTATAGAAATTGTGACGCCATTTTTATATAGCTAAATACTTTATATTCGCTCTTTTATATGATCTGCCACAATTTTTGGGCATTCTACCATTGGCATATGGCCTATATTATTCAGATAAACCGGTGTGCATTGAACCAGTTGCTCCCAGGCATTGGCTTCGTTTGCGGGAAGTAACTTATCCTCGGCGCCCCATATGAGTAATGCTTTTACGTCACCTATGTTTAAAGGCTTTGAAAAGAATTCATCAGGATTGAAGAAATCTAAAAACATTTTTCTTAATTGCTGTCTTTTATCCAAGTACTGGTGCTTAGCTACGTGTGCTAACACTGAAGGTGGAACAAAAGGGGGCTTATTCATGGTCAGATTGAAGAACTCATAAAAACTGTCCATGGTAGAATGTTCAAATGGCACCATTTTTTCTTGTGCAAGCTTTTCTGCAAACTCAGTGCGCGCGCCTGCCGGGTCCAATAGAATAAGTGATTTTAACGATTTGCAGGTCACAACTAGTGTATTGTCTGAGTTTGTTTGAGCCAGTATGGCGCCAATCATCCCCCCCATTGAATTACCTACAACAACAATATCATCCGTTACGTTTAGCGACTCTATTAACTGTGCTACGTAGCGAGCTTGCGTATAAGCACTGTAATTCACTGAGCTATCGAACGCATTGTCACCATGTCCTAGCAAGTCTGGAATAATCAAATTGAAATCTTTATGTACGTATTTTGCAAACTTTAACCAAATGGATTTATCTGCACTGAATCCATGCAATAAAAGCATAGTGGGTGTACTTGATTTATGAGAGTTCGAGTAGAAAACAAATCGTTTCTTATCGACATTTACTATTTGGTATTTTAATCCTGCGAGTTTGGCCTCAATCATGTTATTGATAAATAACAGCTGCTTACCTACAAAAGGAGAGGTGGAAAAAAACAATAACCAGACAACTGCACACAGCAATATAAAAGTAATGATCATGGCACCTCAGTTAATCTTTATGATGTTCAATAATGTGATCTGATTCTTTAAATACGCTACATAGCCGCCTAAATACGAAGCTAAATCCAGGGAACATAGCGATGACTTTGCCTTGTTTGTTTTGATACCAACTCTTGCAACCACCATAAGACCAAACCGTCTTCTTCATTTCTCGGTGTACCATCTCTGTGTAAGCATTCTCCGCACTTGCGGTTGGCTCTACTGATGTTATTCTTTTATCTCTCAGCAGATTAATGCAATGACTGATGTACTTTATTTGAGATTCTATGACATAAATCGCGCTGGTGTGCCCTATACCTGTATTGGGGCCCGTCACAACAAAGAAATTGGGAAAATTGGGTACTGCCGTGCCAAGATAGGCCCTTGGATAATCCTTCCACTGAGCATGCAACTTAACGTTGTCTCTGCCCGTTACTGGATAAGATACCATAGATTCCAGTGCGTTATATCCCGTCGCAAAGACAATGATATCAAGGTCAATATTGCCGGCGTTTTTCAATAAAAGTCCTGACTCAGTAAATGCCATTATATTGTTATTCTTATCATGTAAGGTGCAATTTTCTTTTTGTAAAGCGGGATAGTAATTATCTGATATTAAAATGCGCTTACACCCTATTACAAAATTTGGTGTGAGTTTGTTGCGTAACTCATCATCTTGCACTTGTTGCTTCAAATGCCTTTTAGCTGGGCGCTCTCCGACCAATTTCAGCAAACGAGGACTATACTTAAACGCGATTACGCGTAACTCTAAAAGCCAATAAATAATGAACCTTATGACGTAATAAATTGGCTTTAATGCAAACAAACGTCTTAGTCGCTTAGGGATTTTCCAATCTGGTCTTGGAAGGATCCAGTGGGGTGTTCTTTGAAAAACATGCAGCGTTTTAACCTTGTCTATTATCGCTGGAATGATTTGTATGGCACTTGCACCACTGCCAATTATTCCGACTTTTTTGCCCAGTAATTGTTCGGACGATAAATCAGATGGCCAATCATTGCAGTGAAAAGCTCTGCCTGTAAACTTATCTGCGTCTTTAAATTCTGGTATTAGAGGCGTGCTAAGCGGTCCAGTTGCGTTAATCAGTATTTTTGACTGAATGTACCGTCCGCTCGATAGTTCAATCTCCCAGTGATCGGATTGCCATCTTGCGTTTTTAACCGTTGAGTTCAGCTCTATATGAGAATTTAGCTCGTATTTCTCGATAATCTCAGTGGTGTATTTGGCTATTTCCGGTTGCTTTGCAAATAGATGAGTCCAAGGAAAGGGGTTGCCAGATAGGCTATACAGAGGGGATTGTACATCCACTGCTGCCCCTGGATATCTATTTTGAAGCCACGTTCCACCAGCAAAACTGCGACGTTCAAGCATTATAAAGTCGTCTATGCTTTGCTTTTTCAGAGCGATGGCTGCGCTTATGCCGCCAAAACCGGTTCCTACAATTACTGTACTATGCATTATTATTATGTTCCCGTTATCTACAGGTTATATATGCTTTATATGGCGTGTAAGATAAAATAGTGCGTTAAGATTAAATATAGATGTCTCCTAAAATAACGTTGCTATTTTGAAGTTAGTTAATTGTCTTTGATGACATACTGTTTTCACTTTTGTATGAATGAATACCATCATCTTTTACTCAACGTCAAAGCATAATTTTACTTTGATATGTAAATCAAATTATCTATGTTTATAGTTAATAATTTGTATCGACAATCTGCGCTAATTTTTCTGATCAATTCATTTTTATAGTGTGAACATTTGTGATATCGCCAGCTAGCTTATATAGAGTAAGGGCTTCACTTTGTTACAAACTCGTTTTTAATGATCTTGAATGTGGGCAATAGCTTTTTATTTTGGTTTAATTAAAATTAAAATGCCTACTAATATGTAAAATCTTTGCAGAACAAAATTTGTGGGTAGTGCATAATATGAAACAAAGAATAAGAAAAAAGATTTGAAGGAACAAAATGAAGTTTATACACACCTCAGACTGGCACATTGGCCGTCAATTTCACAACGTTTCTTTGCTTGAAGATCAAGCATATGTATTACAACAAATCATCCAATACATAACAGAACATCGTGCAGATGCCTTAGTTATTTCTGGTGACATTTACGATAGGACAGTGCCTCCTGCAAGCGCAATAAAATTGCTCAACGATGCGTTTTCCCATATATGTCAGGATTTAAAAGTGCCCATTATTTTAATTCCTGGTAATCACGACAGTGATGTTCGCTTGGGGTTTGGTTCAGGCCTTATGAAAAACTCGGGCCTACATATTATCAGTCAGTTAGAACATATTACCGTACCGTTCACTTTTTCTGCAAATAACGTCAAAGTTGATTTTTATGGCATCCCTTATTGCGAGCCGTTGCAAGTAAAAAATGTTTTTGATGCTGAGGTTTCCACCTATGACGACGCCCACAGTTATCTGGTAAATACGATCAAACAAAACATGAAACAAGATCATGTTAATGTCTTAATCAGTCATTGCTTTATTGATGGTGCGCAAGAAAGTGAGTCAGAAAGGCCTCTACAAATTGGCGGGGCGGATAGAGTGAGTTTTCAACCCTGTGTGGATTTTGATTATGTCGCTTTAGGTCATCTGCATAGTCCGCAATACAAAGGAGCTGAGCATATCCGATATTCAGGCTCCATAATGAAATATTCGTTTTCAGAGCAACACCAGAAAAAGGGAGTAACCTTAGTTGAAGTCAATGATGAGGGTGCGCTTAGTCATCAACATTTACCCTTAAGCCCAATTCGAGATATGAGAGTGATAGAAGGTGAAATGTCCGAAATATTAGCTCTAGGAAAAGTAGATCCTAAATGTCAAGACTACGTGCTGATCAGATTGCTAGACAAGCATGCCATATTAGATCCTATGGGGAAATTAAGAGAGGTGTATCCCAATGTTTTGCATTTGGAACGTCCAAAGTTAACCAATCATCTTGACGCGACGAAGAAGCAAGATGCCCTCAGACGAAGTGAGTTTGAAATGTTTAAAGATTTTTATGCTCAAGTTCAAGGCGAAGAAATGAGCAAGAAACAACAAGTCATTGTATCTCAATTAATTGACGAACTTTCGAAGTAACTAAGGACATAAAAGTGAAACCAATTTTGTTGACGATACAGGCATTTGGACCATTTGCTCATATAGAGAAGATTAATTTTGAAGAACTTGGCACGAATCCGTTATTTTTGATTAATGGCCCAACGGGGGCTGGCAAAAGCTCCATACTCGATGCCATTTGTTTTGCGCTTTATGGTAAAACTACTGGAGACGAGAGAACGCCTGATCAAATGCGTTGTGACTTTGCTGATATATCATTACTAACAGAAGTAAGCTTTGAATTTTCGATAACAGGCCAGGTATATAGAATTAGACGAGTGCCAATGCAGCAGCGAGCTAAAAGCAAAGGGGAGGGCTCCACCACTCAAAATTCGGAGGCAAACATATGGGTTTTAGATGGCAGTAAAAACGGACAACTCATCGTTAGCTCAAAGGTAACCGAAGCAGACAGTTTCATTAAAAACCTGCTAGGGTTAGACGTTGAGCAGTTTCGCCAAGTCATGGTGTTACCTCAAGGCAAATTTAGAGACTTTCTCCTTGCGGATTCAAAAAAGCGAGAAGAAATATTCAGTCAGTTATTTCAAACATCCATTTATAAAAGAATTGAAGAGGGGCTAAAAGCCAAAGCGGCTGACATCCAAAAACAAATCAAAGAACGTGAAAACACCATAAAAGGTTATTTAGAATCTGCTGGGGCCACATCGGAACAAGAATTAAATCAATCTCTGACCACATTGTCATCTGAACTAGAGCATCTAAGACAAGAGAAACGGCAATCTGAATGTGCTAAGCAAAGAATTCAAAAAGCATATGATGATGGCAGCGCTTTGAATAAAAAATTTGATGAGTATGAGTTTAAAAGAAAAGAATATGAACATCATCTCGACAACGAACATGAAATAAGCTTAAAAAAAGAACGGCTATCAAAGGCTATCCATGCGCATAATATAATGAATGTTTATGAGCGTTATATAGATAAGCAATATTTACATAAAAAAGCGGAAACGTTAGTTAGTGCCGCTCAGCAAGAAAAGCAAAAAGCCGATAAGCAATATACGTCGTCGCAAATCGAGTACGATAAAGCTAAACAGGCACATAAAACTGTAGAGCAGTTGCAAAAAAATCAGACGTTGTTAGAACAGAAATTACTCGTGGCGCAAAATATAGAAGTCGCCAACAATGCCCTAAAACAATCAAAAGCCAAATATAACGAATGCAAGCAATATGTTGATAACGCAAAAGAACAAAGGAGTGGGGTAGCCACCTTAATTCAAACAAACGAAAGCATGATTGAACAATTAACGGAGCAAACTTCTCACTTAGTAGATGAAAAAACCACACTGAATCAACTCAAGGATGTGTTAGAAAAGCGAATTAAGTTGGACACCATTTCAAAGTCCGTTATAAATTTGCAACAACACGTTAGCGCACTTGAAGACCAATATTCAAAATCACTTCACGTCCTTAAGCAATCAGAAAGTGTTGCCAAACATAAAGAAATGACTTGGCATTTAAGTCAAGCTGCACAGCTTGCCAATGCATTAGGCGATGGAGAGCCTTGTCCAGTTTGCGGAAGCATAGAACATCCGAAAAAAGCTAGGCATGCAAACACATCTGAAGTAGTCACCAAGGCGGACCTAGATAACGCCCGAGCCGTAATAGCTGAGAACCGAAAAATTGAACAATCCGACCATAACGATGTGATGTCAGTGACCAACGAGCTAAAACAGAAGCAATCCGAATGTAAAGAACTGTCAGATAACCTAAACAAGTACGCCGATCTATCGCTTGAGAGTGTTCAGAACATGTTCGACACTCAAAGCGCTAAAGTTGAAGCTCTTACGTCCAAATTAAACCAAGAAAAGTCGCTAAAAGAAGAAATAAAAAAATTGAAAAACGGGCTGGCAGAACAAGATTTAGCCATAGAACAGCAGACCGCAACATTAAATGATCTAAGAAGTGATAAAATAAAAGCACAAACCACGTTGGATAACTTACGTAAACAGTTTAATAATGAACCTCTGAAAATTAGTGAAATCAGAAAGTTAATTCAAGAAAATGCGAACAACATTACCACTCTTACTAATAATTATGAAAACGCATCAAGTAATTTGAAACATGCTAACAACGTCTCGATTAAAGCTAATGAACAATTAGCCCTTAGTCAAAAACAGCTTTCGCAAGCCCTACATGAATATGATTTAGCGACCCAAAAATGGTCAGAAACACTGGACTCCAGCATGTTTTTAACCGAAGAGGCTTTTAAAAAGGCGCAATTGGATGAAAAGCAAAAACAGGCAATTACTCAGGAAATAGAGGATTATCAAGTTAAAGCCCAACAATTAGTCGGGGCACTGAACCAACTCGAACTTTATTTAAAGAACAAAACTAGGATTGACTTAATTACTTTAGAAACACTACTAAAAGACGCAACGAGTTCACTAGAGTTAACCCAACGCCTATTACAAACAATCGAAAACACATACTTTAATTTAAAGAGTTCAAAAAACCTTTTTGATAAGGCTAAAAAGGAAAATGAAAAACAAGATAAAGAATACGAGGTTATAGGGACTTTGGCAGAGGTTGCGACTGGTAGGAGTGGTGAAAAAATAAGTTTGCAGCGTTTTATATTAAGTGTTTTGCTTGATGATGTGCTAATACAAGCCTCTCACCGCCTACTCAAAATGAGCAAAGGACGATATCAATTAGTAAGAAACCTTGACCGCGCTAGAGGCAATAAAGCGTCTGGTTTAGAGTTACTTGTAGACGACACGTACACAGGTAAGGCAAGGCCAGTATCCACACTATCAGGTGGTGAAAGCTTTATGGCCGCATTATCCTTAGCACTTGGTTTATCAGACGTGGTTCAATCTTATTCTGGGGGCGTAAAACTAGACACATTATTTATTGATGAAGGGTTTGGTTCATTAGACCAAGAATCTTTAGAGTTAGCTATAAACACACTTATTGACCTTCAATCCTCAGGCAGAACCATAGGAATAATTTCGCATGTAACTGAGCTAAAGTCTCAAATGGGAACTAGAATCGATATACGTGCAGACAAAGATGGAAGTAGAATAAAAACAATAGGTACATAAGCCATGCATTTTGTAAGATAATGGATAAGTCGGTATTGTATAATTGTTACGAAATTACATTGTCACTTTTTATCACTGCAGCGACTAAAAAGCTTTATAGTATTAGGAACAAACACACTATATTAATTCTCATCGTTTGGACCATTATGTGCGATCTAGATTATTAAAGTATTATGTGAATTTACAATATTCAAATTTATGGTTAAAAATATGGATAACCCAGAAGAAATTTTTGCTCATCTCAAAGAAATCTTGGTTCCATATTCGCAGAGAATGGTAGTCGCTATCGATAAGCCAGATAATTTTTACCTAAATACTTATCATACGATGAAAAACAAAAAACCAATGTACTTCGGCTCAACTAAAATCAATAAGAATTATGTCAGTTTTCATTTAATGCCTGTCTATGTGTTTCCCGATCTTCTTGAAATTATATCGCCAACGCTTAATAAACGAAGGCAAGGCAAATCGTGTTTCAACTTCAAAGCAACCGATACTAAATTGTTCCAAGAGCTAAAAGAACTAACCGAAGCAGGTTATAAAAAATACAAAGGAGCCAATTATTTGTAATATTGTCAGTTCACTTAGCACATATGGGCGTTTATTAAGTCAGCGTTAGGAAAAAGCACCTAATCCAACGAAGTGTTTAGTGATTTAACAAAGAATTGCTTGCTATGATGGCTTAAGAGGAAACTTATTAGGCATAACTACAGCAAAAGAGTAAGTTACACACAAAGAGGGCATATTTCATATTATTCAGCTTGAAAATGATTTGCGCTTAGTATATTTGTCCTAGCACTAATCTTGGATCGGGATAACGTAATAACATTTTTTCGAGATTAGTTTTACTGACTACGCCAGGCATGTCGCAAACTTTAGGTTGTTCATAACTTAGTTGTAGATGAAGGTGCGCAGGCCACCCACCATTTTCGTAATAATTTCCCATCCAAGCAAATACATCGCCTTTGAATATTTGTTTGCCGGGCGGATTGTTGTCAAAAGATGCTTTATTTAAGTGACCGAATAAAGCATAAAGTTTTGTACCCTGAAGGTCGTATTCGACAATGAGTGTGTATCCATAATCGAGTTTTAGCTGGTTATATTGTCGCATATAAATAACACCATCATAAAAAGTGTGAATTGCCGTGCTTGATGGAGCAAAAATATCCACACCCATATGTATGTTGCGCGTTGAACTAGGATCCTGTGTATTTTGGTATTGTTCAGCGTTGTAGATATCTGGTCGCAACTCATTATATTTACCAATTGCGTATTTTTGGCCTTGAGGCATGACCATAGGACCCTGTGACAAATCAAACACATAATAGCTAGAAGGGAGCTTTACCACTTCAGCAAATTCTAATTCCTCAAAGTTGATCATAAACATACTTCCTCATAAGCATACATATATAAGATTAAATCGAACCGCTATTCTAATTTATTTTATTAGCGATACAAATCGGTGTTGTTCATTGACCTAGAGTAAATGTTTAAAGCAAGTCGAGACCTAAGGGAATCAAATGATCTTTCAAGTTACCAGTCATCAACCTCAAAAGTTTCTAACATTCATAGAAACTTCCTTAGATCTTAAATCAACAGTCTCTTACTGCATCTAAAACTAAATGGCGCATAAGAGGGCAGTAGTCAGACAATCTCGGAAGTTATGTCAAATATCATAAATTACGGAACGAGGTTATTATCAACAGGCTTGTGGATTGTTTGGGTACAATATTTAATTTAACATAATATACATTATACGCTATTAAATATATTGTGAGTAAAGCATGTATATCTTGTGTACATCCAGCTAATCCAATAGATTCAGTAAGTTAACTATTTCTTTTCTGGTTTAACAAAGTGTCAGATAAAATTTGAATTGGCGTTTTATAGGCAGTTAGCAAAAAAATATTTCGCGTTCGTACGTGAATAAAAAGTTTTTTTGTGAGTGTTTACCAAGAAGATTCACGTAGCGTTACGTTTTGATAAAATCATATTTAATGCGTTCGTTTATCCTGAAATGTAAAACGTTGCAGGCGTCATTGGCAATTCTCGCAACGTCCAAACTTTATCCAGTCGCCAAAACGAATATCCACTACGATTCATCCAAACGATTAAGCAAAGTCCATCAAATTATTCTTTAGTGGCTTTGGTAAGTATTTTGCTGAGCTTACATTGATTAAGTCATGAACGTGAAAAACGAGCGTATTTTAAGAATAAATTAGTTAACTGTGGGTAAATCTTACAAATAGAAATAAGCAAAATACTTACCCGCATAGTCGCTTAGCTTTAGTTCTTTGCTCATAGATATGGAGGAAGTTGAGATGTCTGATACAGCAATACTTTACAGAATGAAGACTGAGAACCACATTTGTCCTTTTGGTTTAAAGACTAAAGAGTTGCTCAAACGTAAAGGCTATGATGTAGAAGATCATAAGCTCACCTCAAGGAAAAAAATAGATGCTTTTAAAAAACAGCACGATGTTGAAACAACGCCTCAAGTCTTTATAGATGATCATCGTGTAGGTGGATATGAGGATTTAAGAGAATATTTCGATATGGAGAGTCCTGGTCAGTCAGGTACTACTTATACGCCTGTCATTGCCATTTTTACTATTTCACTGCTTATGGCTGTTGCGCTGCAAATTGGAAAGACCGGCTCACTAACGGCTCTTTTAACAATTGATCTAATTGTAATGTTTGTTGCCATATCAATGACGGTATTATCCATTCAGAAGTTAAAAGACCTTTTTAGTTTTACAAATTCTTTTATTACTTATGACCTACTTGCAATGCGATACATTCGTTACGCTTATTTTTATCCATTCGCAGAAGCATTTGTAGGCATAGGCATGTTGGCTGGAGTTACGGGTATATTAATCGGCCCGATTTCACTATTTATTGGGACCATTGGCGCTGTTTCAGTCTTCAAGGCTGTTTATATTGATAAGCGAGAGCTTAAATGTGCCTGTGTGGGTGGCGATACCAATGTACCTTTAGGCTTTGTATCTTTGACTGAAAACATATTTATGATTGCAGCAGGCGCTTGGATGTTGAGTAGTGCAATTTAAAGTACATACGTTAATAAGTTGGCTTAGGATAAGTTAACATAAAGCTAGTTTGTATTCACCGCTAATCAAAAATGGCAATGTTACAATGGATAGAGAGCGCTGTCATAAGCGCCCTATCCTGTGAAATTTTATTACTCAATATGCGACCATCTTTTTTGCGCTATGTCCAAGTATATTCATAACGCTTTGCATGCTGATGGCGATTTAATTGACCTAAAATATTTGTGTTTACTGTCTGTAATGAGTGCGCGCATTAATGTTTCATTATCATCTGTTAAACGCATCTTGGTTACATCACTACTACTTCGACAAATTCGAAGTTCTCCAAAGATAATAGATCACAGGTAACACAATAAGTGTTAACACAAGAGCACTTATCATGCCTCCGATCATGGGGGCAGCGATTCGGCTCATTACTTCAGAGCCAGAACCAGTACCGTACATTACAGGCAATAAGCCAAAAATGATGGTGGTTGAGGTCATCATTACAGGCCGTATGCGCATCTGAGATGCCTCAATTACCGCTGACTTGATTTTATTTTGATTAAAACTTTCGGTTAAATCGTTAAATTTGCTATCAAGGTAAGTCAACATTATGATCCCTATTTCTACGGCCACGCCAGCTAGCGCGATAAAGCCGACTCCTACAGCTACTGAAAAGTTAAAATTTTCCAAGTACATTAACCAGATACCACCAATGAGTGCGAATGGTAAAGTGCCAATTATCATAGCGACTTGCGCAAAACTTTTAAAACTGGCATACAACAAGATGATAATAATGGCCATGGTTAATGGAACAATATACATTAACTTCGCTTTGGCACGCTCCAAATACTCAAATTGGCCACTCCAATTTAACGAATACCCCGCGGGTAAATCGATTCGTTCAGAGACTATCCGCTGCGCCTCAGAAACGTAACGGCCTAAGTCAATATTTTCAATGTCGATATATACCCAACCACTTGGTCGAGCATTTTCAGTTTTAATGCCTGGTGGACCATCTTCAATACTAATAGTGGTAATGTCACCCAGCATAATGTGTGGACCATTAGGTGTCACAAAGGGCAAACGTCTTAGTTGTTCAGGTGAATTACGAAAATCTTGTGGGAACCTAATATTGACTGGGTATCTCTCTAAGCCTTCAACACTATTGGTCAAATTTAAACCGCCAACGCTACTGGCAATGAATGACTGAACGTCTGATATGTTCAATCCATAGCGAGCAGCCTTAAGGCGGTCAATATCAATGGTAATATATCTACCTCCAGCGACTCTTTCTGCATAGACTGACGAAGTCCCTTGTACATTTGCCAAAACTTGTTCTAATTGTTGTCCTATTGTTTGGATAACGTCTAAATCAGGACCGCCTATCTTTATTCCAACAGGTGTTTTTATGCCGGTTGCTAACATGTCTATTCGTGTTTTGATGGGCATCACCCAAGCATTGGTTAAGCCAGGAAAGTTGACCAATCTATCAAACTCAGTAATTAATTCTTGGGTGGACAATCCTTCTCTCCATTGGTCTTTAGGTTTCAATTGAATGAAAGTTTCGATCATAGTTAAGGGGGCTGGGTCAGTTGCAGTTTCGGCTCGTCCCACTTTTCCAAAGACGGTCTCAACTTCAGGTACGGTTTTGATGAGCTTGTTAGTTTGTTGCAAAATATCGCGCGCCTCCCCTATTGATACCGCCGCATAGGTGGTGGGCATGTACATTAAATCACCCTCATTTAAAGGTGGTATGAACTCGCTTCCAATTTTATTGATAGGCCAAAAACCAATCAAAAGAATGATAACAGACAGCAAAATAGTGGTTTTAGGAAAGCTCAATGCAGTGCTCAAAATAGGACGATAAATCTTAAGCAACGCTTTGTTTACTGGGTTTTTTCGTTCTGGAGTAATTTTTCCTGAGACTAAATAGCCCATCAATACCGGTATCAATGTAACCGCCAAAACGGCCGCTGCCGCCATTGCATAGGTTTTGGTGTATGCTAACGGACTAAACATTTTTCCTTCTTGAGCTTCGAGTGTAAACACGGGTAAGAAACTGACGGTAATAATTAAAAGGCTAAAGAATAACGCTGGGCCTACCTCGCCGGCAGATTTCGCCACAATCGTCCATCGATTGGCTTTCGTTAGTTGTACTTTTTCCATGTGCTTGTGCATGTTTTCTACAAGTACAATTGCACCATCTATCATTGCTCCTACTGCAATCGCGATGCCACCTAAAGACATAATGTTCGCATTTATACCCTGTATGTGCATGACCACAAATGCACCTAAAATACCAATGGGTAAACTAATGATTGCTACTAACGAAGACCGCAAGTGAAACAGAAATATCAAACAAATTAAAGCCACTACGGCAAACTCAATGAGCAATTTTTTGGTTAGATTGTCTACTGAACGCTCAATCAGCGCAGAACGGTCATACACAGGAATAACCTCGACGCCATTAGGCAAACTCGCTTTGAGATCTTTGAGTTTTGCTTTTACACCGTCAATCGTATCTTGCGCATTTTCACCAAAGCGCATAACGACTATGCCTCCAACAGCCTCTCCTTCTCCGTTAAAATCTGCCAAGCCACGACGCATCTGTGGGCCAATTTTTACGTCAGCAATGTCTTGAATTAAAATTGGGACTGATTGATTTTGTGCGCTTGTGCGTAATCCAATTGGAATCGTCTCTATATCTTCTATCTTGGTAATATAGCCGGTAGTACGGATCATATATTCAGCTTCAGCCATCTCAACAACCGAAGCACCAGCTTCTTGATTGCCATGCTTTATTGCTGTTTGTACGTGCGATAGAGGAATATCAAAGGCTTGCAGTTTCAGTGGATCGACCATGATTTGGTATTGCTTTACCATTCCCCCTACGGTCGCCACCTCAGACACGCCATGTACGGTTTGTAGTTCATATTTTAAAAACCAATCTTGAAGACTGCGCAGTTCGCTTAAATCGTGTTGCCCCGTTTGGTCTATCAAAGCATACATATACACCCAGCCAACTCCAGTAGCATCAGGTCCAAGTTGAGGCTTTGCAGTAGCGGGTAAGGTTGGCGCAACCTGAGATAAATACTCTAACACTCGGCTTCTTGCCCAGTACAGGTCGGTGTCATCGTCAAATATAACGTATATGTAAGAGTCACCAAAAAAAGAAAAGCCTCTAACGGTTTTTGCACCAGGTACGGATAAAAGTGCGGTGGTAAGCGGATAGGTGACTTGGTCTTCGACGACTTGCGGCGCCTGACCGGGATAGGAGGTTTTGACAATAACCTGTACATCGCTTAAATCAGGGATTGCGTCTACCGGTGTCTGTTTAATTGAATATAAGCCACCGACTATCACCATTATTGTGGCAATCAGTACCAAAAATCGATTGTGGATGGACCAATGAATAATGGCATTAATCATTCATGTACTCCTTTGTGATCCCCATGCTCGCTTTTATGTGTTTGCTTATTTGTCTCATCATGCGATTCAGTTATGTGAAGAGTTTTTACCTGATACATACCAGAAGGTTCTTTGATTATTTCAACGTGAACAGACGCACCCTCTTCAAATTTATTGATATCTAATTCATCAGATAGGGTAAAATTCATGGTCATGCCCATCATATCGAAAGCGTCTAAATAGCCATGTGTTAAATTGACCATTCTTCGTTCAATATCTACTTCGTTAACAGTTGCATGTGTCCAAGTGCTCAATACCTCTTCTGCACCTTCTTTTGGACTTTCTTTTTGTGCACTTTCTTCTTCGAAATTAATGCGATTAAAATCAGAGGTAATACTGCTCTCGGAATCTAGAAGAAATTGCGCAGACGTAACAATTCTATCGCCTTCAGCTAAACCTTCTATTACCTCAAATACATCATTAAAGGCTCGACCTAATTGCACGTTGATAGATTTAAACTTACCATCGCCCAACGCCAAAACTACTCGATTGGTATTTCCGCTTCGAATCACGGCCTGTTTAGGTACGGTTATCACTTTCGATGCGTTATCTTTATCATGATGAATATTTACAACGCCATACATGCCGGGTTTAAGACGTTCAACAATATTTTGTTTCTCGTTATCAATAACAAACCGAACTTGTACCGTTCGCGTTTCAGGACTTAAGCTTGGGTAGATATGATCAAGTGTTACCTCGTATTCTTGCCCTGCCTTATCTGAACTGACAATAGTCGCTTTTTGCCCTAGTGTGAGTTTATTCGCATCAATTGGAAATACATCGGCAATAAACCAAACCTTATCTAGCGAAGCTATTGATAGTAAAGTCATTGAAGGCTTAACATAAAAGCCCTTCTGAACATTTAACTCGTTGATAAATCCGCTTTGAGGCGCAAGAAAAGTTACGGTATGAGATACTTGTTGACTAGACCGTAGGCGTTTCAACATGGTTTCAGACATTCCAAGCGCTTGCAGTCGCATTTTTGCTGCATTGATGAGTCCAGTATTGTTTTGATTTAATGCGATAATGAATTCTTCTTGTGCATTGACTAATTCAGGAGAGTACAAGCTGTAAAGGGGTTGTCCGTTGTCAACAAACTCTCCTATGGCACGGACATTGAGCGTTTCAATCCATCCTTCGACTCTTGGGTGTACATGTTCTATTGCATCCTCAGCATATTTGATCGTGCCTATCGCCTGGAACTCAGTGTTAGGTACGATTGATTCTACGGCGGTCGTTTTAACCCCTAAGTTTTGAACTAAAACAGGATCGATTGAAACAGTTCCAGGTGCATCTTTTGTAACATCATCAGCATAGATTGGTATTAAATCCATACCCATAGGAGATTTCCCTGGTTGATCTCTTTTGAAGTTTGGATCCATGGGGGCTACCCAATATAGCGGCTCATCAACATCACTCTCACTTGACGGTGCCGTTGATGATGAAAATTCAATTTGAGAAAATACCAGCGCGCCTAGCAAAAAGCCGGTTACCGTTCCTATTGAAATACCCAATCCATGCTTGCCCAACCAAGTCCTATTGTTAGCTGACGGCTGCAGAGAATTTTGATTTGTCTTGTCAGTCATAATGTTAATCCTGTGAAGAAATAGGAAAAGAGACGGTAGTGTCTTTTGTATCAGTTGATGCCAAGTAATAGTGTATGGCCGCAAGGGCTTTCAGTTTGGAAACTTCAATATTTATTGCCGTAACTTGGGCGTCTAACTCATCTATTTTGGCATTAATTACCTGTGAAAATTCGCCAGTATCATTGGTATAAGCATTTAGAGCCGCATTAGTTTGTTGAGTCATTTGGGGAATAATTTGGTCAATGTAAATCGCAAGCCTTTGAGCGCTACCTTTGTATTGTGCAATGCTGCTTTTCAAACCAGACATCAATTCGCGCAACAACAGTCGCTTTTCAGTTTTTAACACTTCCACTTGCAAAATATGGCTGCTTACTTCAGCGTCTTGTCTTGGTTTTGAAAATATAGGGACAGACACGCTCATTCCTATTGAAAAAAAGTCCGCTCGACTGGTTCCGCCTTCTCCAATAGGAGCATCGTCTCGTAATGCATAACTCGCGTTTACGCCAAATTGCGGTTTTGATGACTGTTTAGCGATATCGATGCCAGTGCTCTGCATTAGAATTTTTTGCTCGAACGCCACTACTCTAGGATGAGTATTAAGCAGAGTAAAAAGCGACTGTTCATTTAGATTTTCTAGTCTTGATAATCTTAACAAAGTGCGCTCATCGGCAATGTCATTGGCAACGACACTGGTTTCTACTGATGAAAACTCGTTAATCAGCGAATTTTGTTGAATAGAAGAAAATAAAAACTGTTCTAACTTAGAAAGCGCGATTTGTTTCTCAGTGGCTAAATTTAAAAGACGATCTTTCAGACGAATTAAGGCTAAATCAGCGCGAATAATGTCTTGCTGCTTTGCGTTTCCTACCGAAGAAGCGTAATTTGCACTAACGATATCCCCTAATTTTTCAAACAGAGGCTTGGTGTTTTGCACGATGGCATAATTGCTTTGATTTTTAAATGCATCTAGCCATAACAACTTTGTTTGCCATGCAAGCTTCGCAGTGCGATCTAAGCGCCTATAGGGCTGTATTGAAGCGGCTTGCTCAAATTGAGTTTCAGTCAGGGTCAGTGTATTTCCACGCGGAAATAATTGCGTTGCCGCGATCTTAAATTGAGTCATCGGCTCTTCGTCAAATTCAAACCCATCGGTAGGAAGATTTAAAAGTCCGATATTAAAAGTAGGATCAGGTAAAGCCCGCGAGCCTTCACTTAGTTTGATTAAGCGCTCTTGTTCGTATTCGCTCTTAGTGAGATAGTCGTCGTTTTCTATTGCAGTCAAAATAGCATTATTTAGACTTAGTCGAAGTTTATTCTCACTTTCTTGTTTTGAGAGTTGAGTCTCTTCTGACGGTAAATACTGCTGTGACCACGCATTATTTAAATTGAAAGCTACAGACATCAGTAAAATGCTAAGAACCACGATATTTTGATGTCTGTATGACCCGCTTGTAAGCCTGCTAATCGAGCTAAAAACCCGAATGGAAAATGATGTATTCATTTCTTACCCACATTATCAATTAACTATAAAACAATAGAGTTAACCAGCAAGAGCTAAAAGTATGCTCTTTTCAAATCATTACCGATCGCTACAAAAGAACAACTATAATCAGTGCCTGCGTACTAACTCTTTGAAACAAATGCTAACTTTGAAATGATATAGGGGGTCGTATAAGAAGACTGGGCAAAGGGTGGATAATGTCGGGGGTGTTTGTCAGCAGATTCAAACCACCTTGGTTGAAAGCACATTCGCTGGTATCGACTGGCAAATAGACCGCTGTCGCGCTCACAGTGACGCACTGACAATCGGCCCCGCAACAAGACGTTACTGACATATCGCAACAATCCATGTCGAGTGTCGCGCTATGAGTCGTATCATATTGAGATAAAGTTTCAGAACCCGTACTATGACTGTGGGTGTCAACTTCATTAGAGCATGGGTGACCAGAAGATGAAACAAAGTTGAAAGAGGAATACGTGAACGCGTTGCTCATCTGAGAGATAAACAAAATACTGATCAAACTGATAAGTTGCAACGTCACACGAATACTCATGGTTTAAGTATATGTGAAAGCGTTTGAAAATTGAATATCTATTTATAAAAAGCACAAAGATTGAACAATATTATATATTTAGGCTCATTCATATGTGGTTATTGAATTTCTAAAAAAGCCATCAGTAATGGTTTGTTTAACAAGGCTGCCTAGCAATATTATAATTTTATCTTTCTATTGCCTTTTGCTAGTAACCCTTAGCCAATAAGGCTTAACAAAGTTGGTGCATTAGCGTCTATTACACTGCCGCTGACTGCGCATGTTGAAAGGATATAGCTCCCTCCACATCTAAATGTTTCACGACAACAATCCTTCGAATGTGCGATGTCTTGTGTCACACTTATAGTCACTAATTATTTAAATTCATAAGGCATAAACAATGAAAGTTGCATTTATAGGGCTTGGCGCTATGGGGTTTCCAATGGCTGGACATGTTCAAAGAGCTGGGCATGAGGTAACGGTTTTCAATCGAACAACAAGCAAAGCGCAAGATTGGGTTAAGCAGTTTTGTGGGAGTTCGGCGCCAACCCCTTCCCGAGCAGCTGAAGATAAAGCTATCGTTTTGTTATGTGTTGGCAATGACGATGATGTTAGGCAGGTTGTTTACGGCGAAAACGGCGTATTAAATGCCATGTCAAAGGATTCAATATTAATTGACCATACCACTACTTCGGCCGAGTTATCGCGCGAATTAAGCGCGTCTGCAAAGCAAAAAGGGGTTCACTTTTTAGATGCTCCTGTTTCTGGTGGTCAAGCAGGTGCAGAAAATGGCAAACTCACCGTTATGCTTGGAGGCGATCCAGACATCTATACACGTTCTACCCCAATTTTGAATTGCTACAGCCAAAAGCACGAACTCATGGGAGAAGTTGGATGCGGACAACTGACTAAAATGGTGAATCAAATTTGCATAGCCGGTATTTTGCAAGGCTTGTCGGAGGCCATTAGTTTTGCTGAAAATGCCCATTTAGACGTTGATAAAGTCATTGATGTAATCAGCAAGGGCGCGGCACAAAGCTGGCAAATGGAAAATCGCTATAAAACCATGACCAAAAATGAATTTAATTTTGGTTTTGCAATCGATTGGATGCGGAAAGATTTGGATATTGTATTAAGCGAAGCAAAGCGAAACGGCTCTACCCTGCCCTTAACTGCCATCGTTGACCAATTTTATGCGAGAGTGCAAGCACAAGGTGGTAACAGGTATGATACTTCAGGCTTGATAACATTGCTTAACCGGCCCAAAAAATAATTCAAGTCGGATTACCGCTTATATTGCGCTAAGTATCTATCTAAGTGCCCAGCAAAAGACCGTTTTTCCCTCTCGCCTAGCGGTGGCGGTCCGCCAGTTTGCACGCCGCTTGCTCTCATGGTTTCCATAAAGTCTCGAGTGTTTAATCGAGACTTTACATTGCTTTTATCAAGCAGTTCACCTCGTGGAGAAAGCACGGTGGCGTGTTTGTCTACACACTCTGCCGCTAAGGGTATATCGCCTGAAATGACCAAATCTCCCTTTTCGGCTCGTTTGACTATTTCGTTATCTGCAATATCAAAGCCAGAAGATACTTGCAAAAAGCTGATATTCGGTGCGTTATCTACTCTTAACGCATGATTGGCTATGAGCAACAATTCTATTCCCGTTCGTTTGGCCGCTCTAAACAACATATCTTTTAAAACTACAGGACAGGCATCTGCATCGACTAATATTTTCATTTCTTACGCTTACTGATAATCGCAATTTAAATCAATTGCTAACTTTAAAGCAACTATATTGAGTTGCATGACCTTTGATTATATGTATACTAACACGATTATATTTAAATTATTACGCAATATATGAATACAGTTGCAGTAGAAACAAGTGACATTGTAGGGTCAACAAAATTAGATCCCAAAATGCTTGAAAGTGTCATGAAAACTATTACTACTCAGTTAGAGCTGTTTAAATCCGAATATAATATTCAATTTGAATTCTATCGTGGAGACGGCTTTCAAATATTGTATCCAGATATTAAGAGCGCATTTCGGTTAAGTCTGTCGCTAAAGTTATTGTTGCTATTTCACTTTTCCAAGAAGATATACATCACTCAATCTATCGCATTTGATGAAGCTCAATTGCCGATAAGACATTTGCATAATTGTATGGACAAAGTATTTATTACATCCGGAAGGTTGCTTGAAAAAACCGCTAAGGGTTACATCAACACTAACTTGTCGCTGTCCAGTGGCTCTCAGGTTTTACTGCTTGATTGGTTCAATCAAAATTTAAAAAGTATTTCTGCTAAGCAAGCAGAGATCTTATATTGGTATGTTTTAGAGGGCTTCCCCGAACAGAAGAAAATTGCAGACAAGCTCAATATGACTCGCCAAAACGTTAATGCACAGCTGAAACGGATAAATGCTAATTTGGTCAAGCGCTACATATTACTTCTTGAAAAACAACTTTTGGAAAAAAGCTAATGGTCCTGTTTGTAACGCTTTTGCTGGCTCATTTCATCGCTGATTTTTACCTACAGCCCTACAGTTGGATAATGGATAAGGTGCAGCATAAGCATAAGTCTTTTGGCCTGTTTAAGCACATTTGTGTCCACGTGATATTGACTTCATTAGTTTTAATAGTGTTAGTTGGCCTAAAAATACACGCGTTAATTGCATTAGCAGTTATTATTGCAAGTCATTATTTAATTGATATTTGGAAAACTCATATGGGCTTTAATTTCAAATATTTTATTATTGATCAACTATCCCATGTGTTAGTAATTTTGGGCGTGTGCGTTTGGTTAAGTGATATAAGCTTACAATTCGCTGTAACCAAGATAGAATCCATGTTGAGTGATAAAGTACTGTTCATAGCGTTAGGCTATTTGCTTGCGTATAAGCCTATCTCACTTGTTATTCAACTGCTTCTTCGACCTTACACCGAGCAGTTTGAATCAAACCATGAAAACGAACAAGGATTAAAAACAGCGGGGGAATACATTGGCGGCCTTGAGAGAGTATTAATCATTACTTTCGTTTTAATTAATCAATATGCAGGGATCGGTTTTTTGCTGGCGGCAAAAAGTGTCTTCCGTTTTGGCGATATGCGCAGACAGCAAGACAGAAAGCTTACAGAATATATTATGCTTGGTACTCTATTGAGTTTTACCTTTGCCCTATTAATTGGGTTATTAATTAAAAATGTCTAACCCAATTGTTGGTAACACAATTGCCCAAAATACCCACTCGCTAAGTTTAGTGTAATTGGTTATCTACAATGAATCCAGCAAGCTCAGTGGGTTTGCCCAGCAGAAACCCTTGAAATTTGTTAACGCCTGCAGTATGTAATATTTTAAATTGATTTTCGGTTTCAATGCCCTCAACGACAACGTCTAAGTCAAGCGCCTCACAGATATTCATAATTGCATAGAAGAGTTTTTTTGCTTTGTTATCACGTTCAATTTCTATTATGAAGGCACGGTCTATTTTAACAATATCAAATTGATATTGACCTAGGTAAGATAAAGACGAATACCCTGTACCAAAATCATCTAGAGATATAGAAACACCAAGCGCTCTAATGGCATTTAATCTTTCAGTGGCATCTGCACTGCTATTTATAAATACAGATTCTGTTACTTCTATTTCCAGTAAACTGGCATCCACTTTAGTTTGCGATATTATGGAAGTAAGAGTGGTTAGAAAATCTAAATCTAGCGCTTGGCTTGCAGATATATTAACCGACACAGGAACATAAACATTATGTTTGCCGAGTTCTTGTATATGTGAAATGGCCTGTTTCAGTGCCAGAATGCCGAGCTGGTATTCCATACCATACTGCTCTACCAAAGGAATAAATTTGCCTGGTGACACAAATCCATGCTTTTCACTGGTCCATCTACATAACAATTCCCCACCAATCAAAGTGCGATTACTGTCATACTTACCTTGAATTACAAACGTCAATTCTTCTTTTTGTATTGCTTCACGCAAATCGTTGACCAACTGTATTCTATTGGCAATCTCTTGAGTCATGCCCTTTGTGTAAATAGCATAATTTTGATTGGTAGCTGCTTTGGCATAATGCAAAGCAGAATCGGCTCGACGCAGTAATTGTGAGCTAGTTTTACCGTGTATTGGGAAAGAAGAAATGCCTATGTATGAATTGATTGCAAACTCTTGTTCTAAAGTCATTAAGCCTTGGCTTGATATTACTAAATTAACTCTTTCAATCTGGCCCGCGAGCGTTAAATTAAGCATATTCTTGTAGTCATTATCTGACAAATGCTCTTGTTGTGTTTCGTGTTCAAACACTAAGACAAATTCATGACCATCTCTATGCGCGATTATGCTAGCGTCGGTAAGCGTTTTTTCAAAGCCTCTAGCGATCTTTGCTAATATTTTTTCGCTATTTTCATGACCAACTGCATCTTTTACTTCGTTCATACCAACCATATCAATGTATAACAAATCAAAAGATACATTGTCTTTTAACAGTAAAATATCGAGTTGATTAGTGAGTTCTGAACGATTAATTAAATTGGTTACCTGATGCCGAGTCGCTAAGTTATGCAATTTATTTTTAGTGCGAATGGATTCAGTGAGATCTTTTAGAATGACTATATAATAGCTTGCACCAGTATCTGGAGTTTCAAATTGGCTAATAATGATATCAACTGGAATTGGAGGATTGTTCGCTATGGTCAATTCTGTTGTTTTTTCGCAAAAACCCAGGCTTTTTATTTTTTCCATGTCAAACTTGGTAAGAGGCACCATTTCAATGAAATTTGGATTAACCAGCGATTCTTCTGCTCGATCAAGTTGCTCTATCCACGCCTCGTTATACTCGGCAATGACCATATTTTGTGATAGTACAAGCATCGGCTGCTTTACTTTCTCAAAAGCTTCAGACATTAGTTTATAGTTGGTTTGGTGTTCCAATTGATCCGTGACATCTGAGAATATGCCAACAATAGTTCCAACCCCCTTATCGTCAAACTCACTAATTTTTCCTTTAATCTGGAACCATTTATAGTCATTTTCAAAGAAAAAGCGATAGTTGCCATTTAAATCGGATATTGAACCTTGAATAATTGCTGTCCAATCTTTGAAAAAACGGTCAGAGTCGTTTGGATGGAGT
>CBFIBG010000028.1:0-87225 GCA_965660815.1 Glaciecola sp. | reverse complement strand
TAATCGATACCCTGAACAAATCATTTAGTATGCCAGTTGTCACTGAATACTCTAATCTTCTTAAACATCGATTGGAGATAAAATAATACCTTTAAGTAAGAAACTTTTGTTGTCATTTGACCCAAAATACAAAGATTAAGGGTATCAATGCATATTAATCACCAATATGCTCAAGGTTACAAATGAGTAGTCATCGCCATTACGCGATAGATCATCTTCGCACGTGTATGATGTTTGTTGTCATGTTAGGTCATCCTCTACTACCTTACGTTACCGTACCTCGCGTTTTTAACGATCCATATAATCATATTGGTTTTGATTACTTTGCTGTTTTTTTATATGCATTTGCTATGCAAACTTTTTTTGTTACCGCTGGGTTTTCGGCCGCTTTGGTGTTACAACGTAAAGGAGCTATCGAGCTTTGGAAAAATCGATTTATCCGAATTTTTCTTCCTTTATTGGTTGCCTACATATGCATTTCTCCATTAATGAGGGGGGCATATCAGTTTGCTGCAGGCGTCGTTGAATACAACTCAATACGCTCAGGTTGGTCTATTTTCCTCGAAGCTGAATGGCTTAGGTGGGGTAAGGTTTACCATTTATGGTTTTTGTTGTCCTTACTGATATTTACCGCTTTGTCATGCATTGGTTTGTGGTGTCTAAGCGCCACTAACCTAGATAACAAAATAAGTAGCACATTAGCAAGGTGGTTGAGGGCGAAGTATGGTTTACTTGGGTTAATTATGTTTATTTCTATCTCGACTGTGCCGTCTTACGTCTTAGACACTGGTCGAGGAACGCACTGGTCTATGCAAATTACGCTTTGGATGTATTTTGTTCTAGGTTGGTTCATTTATCATAATAAGCAGGTTATTACCCTGTTTGTGAAAGTGCGACAAAAAGCGCTACTTGGAGCAGTCATTATCGTGCCAATTTGTATTTGGGCAACAAGAGAACGTCTTTTTAATGAGCATAATGTGGACCTAGTAACGGGTTTAGTAGCTGGCATCTCTAATGGTATTCTAGGCGCTTGCATGACCATTACTTTAATAGGATGGTTTTATATTCGGTTTGATAAGACGTCTCGACTAGCGCAAGAGTTTGGAAAAGCTTCTTATTGGGTCTACCTAGTGCATTTTCCTATTGTCGTTGCAGTTGGGGGCATAGTGTCCACCTTAGAAATTCATGCTGCCTTTAAATATGGTCTTACGATTTCATGCTCGATCCCCATCATCGCAATCACTTATTTCGTGCTAGTACTTAACACACCGTTACGATATGTAATAGTAGGGAAATCTCGCTCATGAAATTTATCATGGAAGGTTAACGCTTTATGTTTAAAAAAATTCCGCCATTCATCGTAATTTTAACGCTCATCACAATAATGAAGTTAACTCTGCCTTTTATTTCAACATTTAATTTTTCACAAAGCTTAATAAATGTAGCAAGTGGTTTTGTGTTTTTAAGCGCCTCAATATTTATTGCGCTTGGCTTTACCAAACAATTAAGAATGAGAAGTTGGCAAAATATATTGTGGGCAACAAAACGGCCAGTATTAATTATCGATGGGGTATATTCGGTAACCAGAAATCCATTATACTTGGGGTTAGTCTTGTTGGTAGGCGCATTTGGCTTATATTGGCAACATTCTTGGTTTATTGTTTATGTTTTTATATCGGTTTATCTTATTCAACGGTTTTATGTCGTTCCAGAAGAACACGAATTGTCACAACGATATTCGGTTGAATTTTCAGTTTATTGTACGCGGGTTTCACGATGGTTTTAATTCTAGAAGCATAGAGTTATCGTTATTAAAACAGCCCTAGCAATAACTCTATGCACATATTCTATTTTAGCGGAAATATTAATCTTACTGCGTTTATTTCGCTTGTTTTTTCAGCTTTTCGCTCTTTTTGTTCGCCAACATAGATGCACTTGAATACATTGCTGACGACAATATTATGTAGCGGGTAAAGTAATACTGATAAAATCCGACCATTTTCGCTCTCTCATTATCTGTGGCGTGCACACACATGCACTGTTTAAATATTGCACAAGATTCTAAAAAATGAAAGTCGAATGAAAATGATTAATTGAAAGTTTTTTTCGAACACTCTATGCAAAAATTCTTAATTACCTAAATAATTTACGAACATATAGTAATTTAACCGTTTGTGAATTGCTGTTTATTCAGGCTTTACCTTGATCGAATCACGTAAAGCATACTCCATTTGTTGCATTTCAACTTTACTCAAATGACGATACTGGCCCGGTTTTAAGCCCGTTAAATCTATGTGCATGATCCGTTTGCGAATAAGTTTTTTAACCTCATACCCCAAATGCTCACACATCCGCCGAATTTGACGATTCAAGCCTTGTTGCAACACGATTTCAAAACTAAATTTACCAAATTGTTGCACTTCACACGGCAGTGTAACGGTATTAAGGATAGGCACACCATGGCTCATGTTGTGAATAAAGTCTTTACTAATTGGCTTATTGACCGTCACCCTATACAGCTTATCGTGAGCGTTTTCAGCGCGGAGAATTTTATTCACAATGTCGCCATCGTTTGTAAGTAAAATTAGGCCTTCTGAAGGTTTATCTAATCTGCCTATAGGAAATATGCGCTGTTTATAACCAATCGCATCAATAATGTTGTTTTTTACATTGCGTTCTGTAGTGCAGATAATTCCTACCGGTTTGTGATATGCAATATAGACTCTGTCACTTTTATTCTCTGCGACAGGTTTGATCAATTTTTTATTCACAGTCACTTTATCGTTAGGACCAATTTTAGTTCCAAGCTCTGGTAATTTGCCATTTACTTGAACTTTACCTTGCTCTATCAAAGCGTCTGCTTCCCGTCTAGAACAGTACCCTGTATCACTGATGTATTTGTTTAATCTTTTAAGCATGACCCAAGTCTTATATTATTTTTTTAGTAGCGCTTTGATACCCTCAGTCAATCCTTCAAGAGTGAGCGGATACATTTTGTTATGCATGAGTTCTTTCATTATATGGATTGATGAGTGGTAGTGCCAATACTCTTTGGGCTGGGGGTTTAACCAGATAGCGTATTCAAAATGATTGAGCATACGTTGCATCCAGACACTTCCTGGCTCTTCATTCCAATGTTCGACACTACCGCCTGGGTAGGTGATTTCGTATGGCCCCATCGTGGCATCACCCACAATCACCACTTTATAATCCGATCCAAATTTATGTAAGACGCTATATAAATCGGTTGTTTGATCATATCGACGATGATTATTTTTCCAAACAGCTTCGTAAATACAGTTATGGAAATAGAAAAATTCAATGTGTTTAAACTCAGAATGAGCTGCACTGAATAATTCTTCACACTGCTTAATATGTGGATCCATAGAACCACCCACATCAAAAAACAGCAAAAGTTTAATGGCATTATGCCTTTCTGGGGCCATTTTGATATCAAGGTAACCAGCATTTTTTGCAGTTGAACGGATCGTATCATTCACATCTAACTCTTCGCTTTGACCCGTTCTTGCAAACTTTCTCAACCGCCTTAACGCGACCTTAATATTGCGTGTGCCTATTTCTACGTCATTAGACAGATTCTTAAAGTTTCGTTTATCCCATACTTTAACTGCACGGTTGTTTCTATTCTTTTTTTGTCCAATACGCACCCCTTCAGGGTTATAGCCATCTGCACCATAAGGTGAAGTGCCGCCCGTTCCTATCCATTTATTTCCTCCTTGATGACGCCCTTTTTGTTCCTCCAGTCGCTCTTTAAGCGTCTCCATTAACTTTTCGAGCCCGCCGAGTGCTTCGATCTTTTGCTTTTCTTCTTCTGACAACATTTTTTGAAGAGTGCTTCGAAGCCAATCCTCAGGGATATCTTGCTCGAACAAATTGATGCTTTCAATGCCTTTGAAATAAGAAGCGAACGCCTTGTCATATTTATCGTATTGACTTTCATCTTTGATGAGCACCGTTCTACTGAGCAAATAAAAGTCGTCGACACTTTGATTAATTAAGCCCGATTTCATGATCGCAAGCAAGTCCAGAAATTCAGTAATACTGGTTTTGACCTTGTGTTTTCTCAGCGTATAAAAAAATTCGATTAACATTAACGACGCGCCATAAACATCAGTTTCTCAAACAAATGGATATCCTGTTCATTCTTTAATAACGCGCCATATAGAGGCGGAAGTGCATTTTTCGAATCGTTATCCTGCAAAACTGAAGCAGGTATATCGTCAGCGACAAGCAGTTTTAACCAGTCAATCAACTCAGAGGTAGATGGTCGCTTTTTCAATCCTCCTATTTCGCGTATTTGGAAAAATGAGGTTAATGCTTGATCCAATAATGTCTGTTTTATCTTTGGATAATGGACTTTCACGATATCAAGCATTTGCTCTCTATCTGGAAATTCGATGTAATGAAAAAAACATCTTCTTAAAAATGCGTCTGGTAGCTCTTTTTCGTTATTTGATGTGATAATGACAATTGGCCTTTGTTTAGCGGTAATATGTTGCTGAGTTTCATAGACAAAAAACTCCATTTTATCGAGTTCGAGCAACAAATCGTTCGGGAACTCTATGTCAGCTTTATCAATTTCATCAATCAGCAATATAGGCCGTTTTTCAGCTTCAAATGCCTGCCATAATTTACCCTTGACGATGTAATTACTGATATCTTTTACTTTCTCATCGCCTAACTGAGAGTCTCTTAATCGAGAAACCGCATCGTACTCGTATAATCCCTGTTGGGCTTTTGTAGTTGACTTGACATGCCACTGCAATAGATCGGTATCTAAAGCGATGGCCAGTTGTTCCGCAAGCATGGTTTTTCCTGTGCCCGGCTCACCTTTTATTAATAAAGGCTTTTCTAGCTTGATCGCAGCGTTTACCGCCAATTGTAGTTCTTTGCTTGCTATGTAATTTTCAGTCCCAGTAAAGCTCATTGTGGATTGACCCTATTAGTATTTATTATTTTAAGAAATGATTGCATTGGTATTACAGTTCGCTTATACGCATTAATGAGGCAATTGTACGAATTTAGCTTAACGATTTAAATTAATTTCTAATTGCTTCATTGAGCTAAGTACATATCATTATTACACGAATGTAAGTCAACTCACTAAAACTGCAGAGCCCCGTCGTTTAATGACTAATTTTATTGTCAACTCGAAAAAAAATCCAAGCTTTAAGTTATAAGCTAATAACATATAGCAAAAAAACACTTTGAATTTTCAAAATTATGCATATTCTTATAACTGTATCGAATTATTAATAATACGGCACTTAAGATTATTGATTATCATCATTTAAAAATAGTGATGTATTGACAGTTTTCTGTGTCCAATAAAATAAATCTTAATTGATAAAAAGGAACCACTTGCATGAACGTTTTTGACGATAGCTCACTTTCTATTGGCAACACTCCTCTTGTAAAATTAAACCGCATTACCGGTGGTAATGTATATGCGAAAATAGAGTCTAGAAACCCAAGCTTCAGCGTTAAATGTCGTATTGGCGCTAACATGATCTGGGACGCATAAAAAAAGGGTCTACTTACCAAAGACAAGGAAATAATAGAAGCGACTAGCGGGAATACTGGCATTGCCTTGGCATTCGTCGCGGCATCACGGGGCTATAAAATAACGTTAACCATGCCAAGCAGCATGAGCCTAGAACGAAGAAAATTATTGAAGGCGCTTGGCGCAACACTGGTATTAACCGAGCCACCAAAAGGTATGAAAGGCGCTGTGGGTAAAGTTGAAGAACTCATGGCAGCCAACCCAGGAAAGTACGTCCCAATGAATCAATTCGACAACCCTGCAAACCCAGAAATTCACGAACAGACGACTGGCCCTGAAATATGGGATAAAACCGATGGTAAAGTGGACGCATTCATTGCGGGCGTAGGCACAGGCGGAACCATCACAGGTGTATCTCGTTATATTAAAAACCAAAAAGGCAAAGCCATTACAACTGTTGCTGTGGAGCCTACAGATTCTCCAGTCATTACCCAAGCTTTAGCTGGCGAAGAAATTCAGCCCGCACCTCATAAAATTCAAGGCATTGGCGCAGGCTTTATACCAGGAAACCTGGATTTATCTATTATTGACGAAGTCGAATGCGTCTCTAACGAAGAATGCATGGAAATGGCACGACGTTTAATGAGGGAAGAAGGTATTCTTGCGGGGATTTCTTCTGGCGCTGCTGCTGTAGCAGCCAAGCGGTTTGCAGAAAGACCTGAAAATAAAGACAAAACGGTTGTTGTATTATTGGCTTCAGGCACAGAACGTTACTTGAGCAGCCCTCTTTTTGCAGGCGAATTTTCTGAACTAGAAGAAGTGCAATAATAAATAATTTCTTTTGCAAAAAGCCACTTGAAACGTAATAAAAGTGGCTTTTTGATTTGTTTAAGCTTAGTTTTTTAGGCTAACGGATTAAGCATGGAGTCGCAGTTCATTGATATGCTAAAAGTCATAACGGGCAGAGTGGCATATTAATAGTAATATGATCGCGAGCAGTGTTAAAGCAATCAAGCCCACATAATATAAAATATTCATCCCATCATTATTTGAGCTGAACTAAACGGTTATAAGTCTAAGCTTTTACTCTATTTTCTCTCAAAACCACAGCTCTTTAGTCTACTAAGTAGAAAGACAATGAATCATAGTTACTAAATATTAGAATTTGCCACAAAATCAGACCAAAGTATTACAAATAATGAAGATCCACTAAAAAAACAAAACCTCAAAATATTCAGTTAGTTAACTTATAACCGGAAGTTTTTTTCTACACTAATGATATCTTATTAGTCTAATAATAACGGATTTTTCTTGCTTTCGTAATCTGAGTTAACGTACGATTAATATACTGATTGATTTATTTTTGCCAGTTTTCATTTTGTTAGTTTGGATATTCGTGTAAATTTTTCGTCTTTATAGTTCGACTTGCCGTTTTACGTTATATCGAAAGCATCAAATCGTAACAAAAAGCTCTAGCAGAGGAGTGGTGTTATGACCAACAAGCAAATTATTATTGCGGTTTGGAGTATGCTATCTTTACTTGTATTAGTGTCCATTTTATATACCGATTATGCGACCTACAATGCAAAGAAGAATGCTCAGTTAAACGCCATAGAACATGACCTCAATGAGGCACACGAAAATCTAGAGGAGTCCGTATTAACTTACGTGACTGCTATGAACACATTGGCCACTCAACTATCGCTTAATCCCAACATTTCACAAAGCGAACTCAACGTATTTGGAGATGCGATACTCAAACAATTGCCCCATTTAGACTTTCTGTTTATGGTTAAAGATAGTGACATCGCATTGGTATACCCTGACCCGTCAAAAAAATCGCTATACACAGAAAAACTATATCAAAGCTTTCCATTTTACAATAATTATTCTGGGCTGCAGACATTAGGTACGCAAGTTTATGGACCTGGTGAGTTTCAAAATAAAACGGTGCTTCTAATACAGTCTTTGATTACTGACTTATCGCAGAAACGTATGAAAGTTTTCGCTTATGTTAATTTTTCTGATTTAGTCGACCAAATAAGCGCGATTAATACAACAGACACTCGATTAACGATTGTCGATAACAACACCAATAATTATTTTTATGGGCAACAACAGTTAGAGCTGGCCGGAACACGCAATATTAGAGTAGGTAACCTTAATTGGACATTGGAGGCCTCTCCAAGAGGAGGCTGGGTACCGTTTAAGTTACACGTACAAGTATGGTTCTTGGGTTTGTTGTTTATTCTTTTGCTTATTTACAGCGTTATGTTGAAGAAAAACAATTCATTGTTAAGAGCCCAATCAAAAATTGATAAACTGGCCAACGAGAAAAGATTTAAAAACTTCTTTGAACAGCACAAAGTTTGCATGATGGTGCTGGATGAATTTAATTGTGTCATTGACGCTAATTCATCGGCGCTTTCATTTTTTGGTTACACACTGAGGGACATCAAAAAAAGAAACTTTCTAAATTTTGAAAAACACGATGTTATGACTCAATCGGTGTGGACAAACAATAGCGAGCCTAAATTCAAGCCAGAAGAAGCGTCTAGCGCCACCTTTTTAGCGCAAATGCTGTCATCCAATACAACTAATGTGATAGAGACACAATTTAGAGTGTCCACGGGTGAAGTCAAAGACGTTGAGATCCATTTAACGCCTATTGACCACAATGGGTATGAAGAGTGTTTGATATTATTTTTTGATATTACCCATAAAAAAGAATTAGACAATAAACGAATGTTATTTGAGCAGGTGTATATGCATGCCCAAGAAGGGATAATGGTTACCGATAAAAATAAAAATATACTCTCTGTTAACCCAGCGTTTGAAAACATTACCGGCTACGAATCGTACGAAGTTTTGGGCAGTCAACCCTCCATATTAAGTTCTGGTAATCACGCCAAGAGTTTTTATGAGAATGTGTTTAAAGCTATCCAAAAAAACGGCGAGTGGCGCGGAGAAATATGGAATAAAACGAAAATGGGAAAGGTTTACCCTCAATTACTGTCTATCTCAGAAGTAAAAGATAGGGATAATAATTTGATAAATTATGTCGCCGTTTTTACGGATATAAGCGAACAAAAGAAAACAGAGCAAAAGCTGGAAAAATTAGCTCATAATGATGCTCTGACTGGCTTGCCAAATCGACTAATGTTCACATTGCACTTAGAAAGAGAGATTAAAAGAGCCAACAGAACAAAGCAGTCATGTGCCTTATTGTTCCTAGATTTAGATCGATTTAAAGTTATAAACGACAGTCTTGGTCACGATTATGGCGACAAATTACTGGTTATGGTGGCTCAACGATTAAACAACGCATTGCGCGATACGGACTTACTCGCGAGGTTAGGCGGTGACGAATATGTAGTGCTAATTACTGATTACAATACAGATGAAGATATCGCGTGTTTAGCATCTAAGATTTCAACGCTATTGCAAAGGCCATTTAGGTTTAAAGACAACATTGAAGCGAATATTGACGTATCGATAGGAATAGCTCAGTTTCCAAAAGATGCTGTTACCGCAAAGGATTTGCTTAAGTACTCAGATGCGTCTATGTATCAAGCCAAAAGAAGTAATGCCGACAAGTTTGTGTTTTATACCAATACAATTTCAGCTGAGGCAGAAAACAAACTCAATATTAAACGTGAAATTAACCAAAGCATAAAACAGCATGACTTTGAGTTAATGTTGCAACCAATAGTAGACCTGACCACAAACAAAATTGTTGCTGCCGAAGGATTACTGCGCTGGCAACATCCTACGAAAGGTTTTTTATTGCCAGACGAATTTGTACCTACAGCAGAACAAACTGGTTCTATATTTACAATAACATTGTGGGTGATGAACCAGATTTACGCTCTGTACACGCAATTGGAAAAGAGCGGCATTCAGATAAAACTATCATTTAATATCAGCCCTCTTGATTTGAACAACCCATTATTTTACTCAACTCTCGCCAAGCTAAATGACGCTAGCCCTGGCATTTCAAAATTCATTACAATAGAGATTGTAGAAACCGGCCTTATTCAAAATATCGACACATCGCACATTGAATTGCAGAAATTGAGAGATTTAGGATTTAATCTTGCATTAGACGATTTTGGTACGGGATACTCATCACTAGCCTACTTAAGCAAACTACCTATAAACACGTTGAAAATTGATAAAGTGTTTGTTCAAAATATCCATAAAAATGAGGAGAGTTGTATCATTCGCTCAATTGTGAATTTAGCGGACAACTTCAACTTATCAATAATAGCCGAAGGCGTTGAAACTTCATTTCACGAAGAACAATTAAACAAAATGGGCTGTCACCTCGGACAAGGATATTATTATTCCAAAGCAGTTGGGACTGAAGACTTCATGCAACTGTGCCAATCTCAAAAAGATTTTAGTAACGCTAAAATAATGAAAAATCACTAATTGGTTGGTATAAGTAATCGCTAATATTCAACTCAAGACTTTTCAACGTTCACGGATACCTAAGTTGTAAGAAAGATACAGCTCTGCGCAACTTTTCAATATAAGCATAATCAACGCCTATCTTTACCACCTCATTGCTGTGTGCATAAAGCAAGCACACTAAGTATCATATGATAGTAAAGCATTATAATTTGTGACCGATAACTCAATTAAGATTGAGTGAACTTAGGGAATACATTTTGAAAAAGTTATGGCTGTTCGTGTTTGCTTGCATTTTGAGTGGTTGTTCTTCGGATAAAGAGGAGATAAATGCCGGTAGATACGGAATGATGAGTGACGGAACACCTCAATACACCGCCGTATTGTTTATGCGCGCAATATACAATGAAAAGACTCTCGATAAAGCCTTAAACATGAGCACTGAACGCTTTGCCAGAATACTCAAACGATACCACACAAATAAAAATGTCCAACGTCAAATATTCAATCTTCGACTTGATACTATGGAAACAGAGCCAGTGTCTGGCGGCAGCCTTATATTCGCTGAGCGACAAAAAGAAGCCCAGATAGAAATGAAAATAATTGGCCATTATAATGGTAAAAAAATTACCGAATTGAAAACACTTTCAATGATAAAAATCAGCGGTGATTGGAAAGTGTTCGCCGTAAATGACACCGTACCGTAATTATATTATTGACCAACCGCAACGCCTTCTCTTCTAGGGTCGGCACCGCCTAGCAATTTACCCTCTTTAAATTGAACTCCGTGTAGTCCAGAATTTAAATCAACGACTTGGACTTCATGTCCTTTCGCTTCAAGCGCACTTTTTAAATTTACAATATTAGTACCCTTTTCCAGCGACGTAACGTCGTTGCGGTTAGTAATTCTCGGAGCGTCTATTGCGGACTGAATATCCATGTCAAAATCAACAACATTGATAATAGTCTGCGCGACATAATTAATAATTCGGCTTCCACCAGGGGAGCCCACCACGAGTTTTAGTTTGTTATCTTTATCGAACAACATTGTAGGACTCATAGCGCTTCTTGGACGTTTGTTTGGTTGAGCTCGGTTTAATACTAGCTTGTTGTCTTTTATTGGATTTAACGAAAAATCCGTCAGCTGATTATTCAACAAAAAACCTTCTACCATTAACCCTGAACCAAACATGTATTCGATGCTCGCGGTCATAGACAACGCATTGCCTTGTTTATCCACAATCGCAATGTGAGATGTACTATCTAATTCGAGAGCGTTGTCTAGTGCCAGATTATTCGCATAAAACGGCATGCCCGCCTTGGCTTTTTTCCAATCTTCCTCAAGAGAAACTTGTTGTGCACGATGCGCGATATAGTTCGGCGTGATTAATGGAATGGGAGACATATCTAGGTAAGATAAATCGGCAATGTACTTATTCCTGTCCGCGTATGCTAATGCACTGGCTTGGCTAAATAAATGAACGAATTCGACACTTTGGGCACCTAACTTTGACAGATCAAATTTTTCAAGCAATTTGAGGATTTGATATACCGTAACCCCTCCAGAACTAGGCGGCGCCATACCACACACTTTAAGCTGTCGATAGTCATTACACATCGGCTTTCTTTCGATTGCCGTATAACGAGCTAAATCGTTGACACTCAAAGACCCAGGATTAATTGGTGCTGTGCGTACCGCAGTTGATATCTTTTCAGCAATTTCCCCCGTGTAAAACGCGTCAGCACCTTTATTAGCAATTGTAGCAAGTGTATCTGCTAACGCAGGGTTGCGTTTTATTTCACCTTCTTTAAGAGGTTTACCTTTAGGTTTAAAATACTGTTGCGTGTCATAAAACTCATCCACGCCGGGATGCAAATCTAACTCGAGTAATCTTGCCAATCGCTCAGACACTATAAAGCCTTTTCTTGATTGCTCTATTGTGTCTTTAAATAATGTTTTCCAAGGTAATTTACCAAATTTTTGATGCGCTTTTTCCATTGCTCTTAGCACACCGGGTACGCCAACTGACTTGCCACCTACAACTGCGTCTCGCCATTCCATAGGTTGGCCATTTTTAAGAAATACTTTACTAGATATGCTCGCTGGCGCTGTTTCTCTGCCATCAAAGGTGTACAACTGCTTTTTATTGTTGTCCCAATACATAATAAAAGCCCCGCCGCCTATCCCTGATGATTGTGGCTCTACTAACGTCAACATAGCTTGTACCGCTATCGCTGCATCCAATGCGCTGCCACCTTTCTCAATAATATTTTTCCCAGCCCATGCAGCATAAGGATTTGCCGCTGCAACCATGTAGTTGTCTGCGATTGCTAATTTTTTTTTGGTAACCCCGGTAGCGGCTTCGGGCTCTCTATCTTCGAGCACCACTTGAGACCACGCTTGACTGGGCACAAAAACACCGTATGTGAAAAAAAAGAGCGCAATTAAAATTGAGAAAAAATTCATACTTTGTTTATGTCCTTATTTGAAAATGTCGTAATTGACTGCTCGCTTTTCGATGAAGGCCTCGAAGGCTTCTTTTGCTGGCTCTGATTGCATGGCTTTGACAAAGACTTTAAGCTCTTCATCTATGTGCGCTGCGACCGCATTGGCGTCATACTTTAGCAAGGCTTTCGTTTGTTGTAACGCAAGCGAAGGTTTTTTTGTTAACGATTCGAGTAAATCGTTAACCGCTGCATTTAGATCACTGCCATGAATTTCTGTCACGAAGCCGCATTCTTTTGCAGTTTGAGCGCCGAATGTTTCACCTAACATGAGTAATTTGCAGGCTTTTAAATGCCCCCCTACCCTTGGCAATATATAGCTTGACGCATATTCTGGAACCAGTCCAAGATTAATAAATGGCATGGCAAATTTGGTATTCTCGTGGCACAAAACAAAATCGCAGTGAAGAAGCAAAGTTGAGCCAATGCCAATGGCCAAGCCTTCGACTTGAGCAACAACTGGCAGAGGGCATTTTAGCAAGGCTTGCATAAACCGGTAAGTTTCATTGACTTCTGACATCTCACTACGGGAATTTTTGATAAACTCAGAAACATCGTTTCCGGCAGTAAAGATACCGCCCTCGCCTTTGATCAATATGACTGTTGCACTACTTGGCGCGTTTTCAATCGCTATCGCCATATCGTTATACATCTTGGGGATTAAAGCATTCTTTTTATTTGTTCTATCAATTAGAATGGTTAATATATTATTTTCAAGGACTTCATGGATCATAGGTTTAACTTGTCGTTGTTTTTGATTTGATCTCAGTTTAACTAGTTTAACTGGCATTTACCATAAAGAGTATTAATAGCTAACTATGAGCAAAGCGTCTTCAAACGTCCATTCATCTGCCGTTTATATCGTAATATTTTTAATCGCTACTGTGTTTGCTCTATATTATGGGCTTCATAGCGAAGGCGCAATCAATCAATCCATCTTCTCTTTTGATAGAGCAGAAATTTATGCTGGTGAATACTGGCGGTTGATCACGGGTCATTTTCTTCACACTAATTTTTATCACTATATTATGAATATAATCGGACTTGCATTGCTTTATATGTTGCACGGAGAATATGTAAGGCCCGCGCGATTTTTTGGGTTAACGATTGTTTTATGTATCATGACTTCACTTTGTATTTTGTGGTTTTCAACTGATATCAATTGGTACGTAGGATTATCTGGGATACTGCATGGTATTTTTGCTTGGGGCGTGATCATTGATATAAAACTTAAGCGCAAAAGCGGTTACTTATTATTACTAGGTCTTTTGATTAAACTCGTTGACGAACAACTCTTTTCTTCCAGCACATTTCTATCGGACCTTATTCAAGCTAACGTTGCAGTAGATGCTCATTTGTATGGGGCCATCATAGGGATAATTCTGGGCATTTTTAGCATTCTTTTGCGGCCCTGTCTTCGAGTGGATTAAGGTAAACTTGGCCAGTATACAAGCATTAGGCCGGTGTTCGATAGAAAGGCGCTCGCGCATTTTGAGCGCCTAAATATGCAGACAGACCGGCTATAAATTTGTGTCAAACAGCTTATAGATCCGTCTATATTCATCCAACCATGAACTAGGTTGCACAAAGCCGTGTGGCTCAACCGGATAAATCGCTGTTTCAAAATGCACTATTTCTAGCTCTATCAACCGTTGTACCAATCTAACTACGTCCACAAAGAAAACATTATTGTCTACCATGGGCGCATTTATTAACAAAGGTTTGGTCAGCCCCTCAGCAAAATAAATAGGTGAGCTTCTTTGATAGGCAATTGGATCTATGTCAGGTGTATTAAGAATATTAGACGTATAGCCAGTATTGTAGTGAGCCCAATCTGACACAGGTCTTATTGCCGCTCCGGCTTGGAATAAGTCAGGCTCATTGAAAAGCGCCATAAAAGTTAAAAACCCACCATAGCTCCCACCGTATGTACCAATTCTATTTCTATCGACGTTGGCGTTTTCAACTAACCAGTCTACCCCGTCTTTTAAATCTTGAACCTCAGGGGTACCCATTCGTCTATAAATGGCTGTGCGCCAATCTCGACCATATCCACGAGATGCTCGAAAATCCATATCCAGCACTACATAACCTTGTGAAACCAGTAAGCTGTGAAACATAAACTCTCTAAAATACGCAGACCAACCTAAATGAGCGTTCTGTAAATAGCCTGCTCCGTGATTAAACACCACCGCCCTTCTTGGTGTGTCACTATCAGTTTTAGGTGTATAAACTCGCGAGTAAATGGGCTGCTCTACGTGACTGGATTTAATGGGTACAATAGATGGAACAGACCAATCAATAGATAAGAACGCTTCGCTGACGGTATTGGTTAGCCTGCTAGCCGGTTTTGAAGAACCAATTGATTTTGTATACAGTTCGGGCGGCATTGCCAGCTTACTGTGGGTTAAGAGCAATACGTCTTCATTTGGGCTTAGTTTAAAATCGGTCATTCCGTTTAAATCGGTTAACGCTGTTGTCTGTTGGCCCTTGTTGTCTACTCTATAAATTTCATAAATCCCAGGGTGCTTTTTATTCGCTTTGTAATAAAAGAAAGCATCGTCTTTAGTCAGCTTAACCTCATCTACTACAAATCGACCCTGGGTAATTTGTTGTAATTCTCCATCAAGTGCTTTTGTATAAATATGTGAATAACCACTCTGTTCGCTCAATAGATAAAGCGTGTTTGACTCATCAAACCAACCAAATTGATTAAATCTATAATTGACCCAAGCATTGTCGTGTAACCTGTGCTGAGTAACGAACCTGGGATCGTTGACGTCTAAAGTCACTATCCATCTGTCTTTGTTATCCCACGCCTCTAGCATCAATGCAGCATACCGAGCATTATCATGCCACTTAATCGGCGTTTCCGTTGCGTATCTATCTGAGAGCAGACGAATATCTCGGGGGAGTCTATTAGCCGTGTAGGTTTCACCTATGGCTTCAGCGTTCTCACGTTTTACATCTTCTAATACGTCGTCGTTATACCCGGGTAAATTAACGAAACTAATTTCCTTTTGTGTATTTTGTCTCAAGTCAAGAAAATGGACTTTATGAGAAAAAGGAGTCGCGTCGGCCACCCGTTGACGCACTGACTTTACGGCAATGCGACCACTTTCTTCAATATAATCGGGCATAATATCGCTTTCATCACGCGTAGGTATATTTTCTTTAGTGACGACTATCGCATAAGCGCCATCCGGCGATATACTTGCCGATGCGTTAACATGATTTTTATCAAAATAAAAATGCGAGCTCATTATACTTGAATTAGCTTGCTCGAGCTGCTGTTGGTAATTATGTCTGTCTTGCCTGTTTTTTCGTTGTACCCTTACGTACTCGATTAATTTGTGTTGTTCTTGTTCTACGTAATCTTGAGCCGGTTTTACTGCAATAGGTTTGTTAGCAAATGACCACTCAAAGTGCTGTATCAATTTACCAGAATACACATCGATGCTGTAGAAAGCATTTCCACGTTGGAAAGAAACAGCTGTATCGTTCATATAAGCAATATTCTTTATTGCTTGTGACCAACGCGTTAATTGTTTAATTTCTCCTGTTTGTCTTAACTGGACAAACAGATTTCCTTCGAAAATGTAGGCCACAAAATCGTGATCATCATCATCGATGAGCCTGTCATATTTATACATATGAAGCTCTGATAATTCGACTTTGCTGCCATTCCCCTGTTCGGGGTTGGTGGCAAAAACGTCTTTAACTACTGAACCCTCGCGCTTACGATAGTAAAGCATAGCTTGCCCCAAGGGAGCAAAAAACGCATCTTGCGGCTGCCTGCCTAGCCAATCAGGATCAGCCATTATTTGCTCCATCGTAAGCTGAGCGTTCTCCACAGTTGTTCGTTCAGTATTTGAAGAAGTTGAGCCTTGTATTATTTCGGTATTGTAAGAAGCATTTGATGAATCACTAGGGTATTTATCTGTATCGGTTTGCGAAGTTAATTGACAGCCTAATAATGTAGATGCCATGAATAATATTGGCATACGTAATATCGTTTTATTCATATTTTTTCTCAAAGTGTATTTGGCACCCACAGACGCAAAAAATCGTTTTGCCGACAAATGCATTAGTAAATCAAACCTAGGTTAATTTATCTTGTCTGCTTCACGTTTTTTTGTTTTGCCTGCTTAGTAATTAGCATAGATACGATAACATATCTGGTAAAGCAACAAAGCAATGATGGGTGACGTTCATTATTCAATCAAGTTTGTTATTGCCACTAGTAACACTACGAATCGTTAGCTAAGTTAGTTTTAATTTAATCACTCTTTAGGTGCTGGATATGATCTATTCTTCTATTTATACATATTTATGGTACAAACATAGAGTTAGGAATCATAATGAACGTATCTACTAAATTAATTCAAATAATAAGCTTATTAATGATTTCATTGTTAAGTGCACCCGTGTTTTCTGCACAACAATGTCCTGAGGTTTTAAAACACATGAAGCGCAAACTCAATTCTCAAGAAGTTGTGAATATGTGTGAAGAGTTTAGCGGTAAGGCCGTACTTTTCGTAAATACGGCAAGCAAATGCGGATACACGCCTCAATTTGAGAGTTTAGAAACACTCTACGATAATTATAAAAACCAAGGGCTTGTTGTGGTTGGCTTTCCTTCTAACGATTTCAAACAAGAGTTCTCAGATGAAAGCGACACCGCAGAGGTATGTGAACTGACTTATGGGGTAACTTTCCCAATGTTTGAACCTTTGTCTGTAAGAGGCAAAGACGCTGATCCGCTTTTCGCCAAATTGGCCGAAATGACGGGAAAATCCCCAAAATGGAATTTTAACAAGTATTTAATGAATACCGACGGTAGCGTAGTTACTCATTATGGCTCAAGAGTTGATCCACTTGACGAGAGCTTTTTAGTTGATGTAAAGCAAGCACTTAAACTAAACCAATAATGGTTCAGTGGGGCAATAAAGCCCCACTTTCTCTCAACTTAGCCCTAATCAAATAAAATTAACAACCGTCAACGGCTTTTAGCACCATTGATTGATAAGGCAACAGGTGGGTCACTTCATTAGCGTTTATATGGTCAACGTTATGACTGTTTATTAAAATATTAAATTTAGATTTGGACAGATTTTCGACGTCAAACGCCTGTTCCTGTTTGGACATGTTTAATATAATTAAGAAACACGCGTTTTTATCTTCTCTGGTATATGCATACAAATGCTCGTGTTCAGGTAACAACAACCTATACTTTCCGTAAACCAATGTTTTGTTTTCAGTGCGCAGTTTAGTCAAGCTCCTAAAATGATTCAGCACTGAGTGAGGCATATTATCTTGAGACTTGACGTTTACAACATCTTTATTAGGATTGACTTTAAGCCATGGCTTAACGTCTGAAAAACCAGCGTACTCACTGTTATCCCACTGCATCGGAGTACGACTGTGATCTCTTGAAAATGCTCTAAGCTCTTGCATGTATTCAACCATATCACGATTCTCGTACATCGCTTTTTTGTATCCATTAATGGCAGCAATATCCTGATATTCACTTATGTCGGTAAAGTCAATATTGGTCATACCTAATTCGTCGCCAAAATAACAATATGGAGTGCCTCTCATGGTCATTAAAAAAGTATTTAATAGTTTTGCGCTAAATTCTCTGAACTTAGATGAATCGTCGGCAAAACGTGACACCATTCTAGGACAATCATGATTGGCTAAATATATTGAAATCCAGCCTTTTTCTGCGAAAGATGCGTCCCATTTGGAATGTAATTGTTTGAAATCGAGAACGCTAGGAGGGCTATTAATGTCTTTTTTCAGTTCAACCCCTTCAAAATGATAGGCCATTTGCAGTTCTTTTCGCTCTTCATCAACCAAATCATGCGCGTCTTGAAAAGTGGACCCTGCTCCTTCGCTCACGGCGAAAACATCGTATTTTGATAATACTTCGTCGTACATTTCGCGGAGGTATGCATGCAGATTGGGTCCCATTCCGTGATACTTAATGACTTGCGATAAATCTTTTTTATAACTATCTGGTAGGTCTGGAAAAGTCGTGTCTTTTGATACAAATTGAAATGCGTCCAACCTAAAGCCATCGACCCCCTTCTCAGCCCAATATTTCATGATGTTATAAACTTCTTGCCTGACTTTTGGGTTTTCCCAGTTTAAATCTGGCTGTTTGACTGAAAAGTAATGAAGATAGTATGCGTCAGTTTGTTTGTCGTACTTCCACGCCTCCCCTTTTTCATCAAAATAACTCCATCGAAAATTGGGCTTCCCTTTTTCTGCGGGCCACCAATGATAATAATCTCGATACGGGTTATCTCTTGAGCTTTTGGCTTGTTTAAACCACTCATGCTCGTCGCTGGTATGGTTGACCACAAGATCCATTACAAATTTAATATTTCTCTCATGCAACCCACGCAACAATTCGTCAAAATCTTGCATGGTGCCAAACTCTGGTAATATGGCTCGATAATCACTAATATCATAGCCGTTGTCATCGTTGGGTGAGGCATAAAACGGATTGATCCAAACCGCAGTAACACCTAAATTTTTAATATAATCGAGCTTATTAATTATACCTCTTAAATCTCCTATACCGTTTCCGGTAGAGTCTTTAAAACTTCGAGGATAGATTTGATAAATAATTTGTTCTTTCCACCATTTCTGAGTATCTGATAACACATCAGAAGCAACATGATGTTTTTTAGCCTGTGACATAATATTCCTGAAATCAGTTTAAAAAATAAAAGCCAAGTAAATTACTTAGCTTTTATCGTATTTTTAATTAAACGGTTATTACTTGCTTAAGCTTGACTGGCCAAATCGTTGTGGCCTGCTTGCTCACGACGCTCAAGAAGCTCTTGCTCGATTTTATCCAATAAGGTTTTATCTAACTTATAAAAAATCATGACTAAACCTCCTACTGTGAACAATACCGCTGGTACTATCGTGGACATAACACGCACGCCTTCTAAGGCAGTAGCATTAAGGGTTTCATTGGCAACAAAGCCGACAAAAGCAAGAATAAAGCCGGGCAACGCGCCTCCCACTGCAGAGCCAAACTTCAAGGCAAACATAGAAGCGGAAACGGTCAGCCCTGACGCTCTAGAGCCAATCTTCCACTCTCCAAAATCAGCGCAGTCTGTAAACATCGCAAACACCACGGTAATAATTACTCCGAATGTCATAATGCCAAAAAAGTTCAACGCTACTGCAATCCAGTACATATCTGGTGACAAGAAGTATGATATAACAAGTAGCACTGCATGAAATAAGCACATAAATAACACTAAATGATGCTTACTAAATACTCGTAACCAGTAAGGTGTGGATATAGACCCTATGATTTGTCCGATGATCCCGATAGAGCTAAATAACGCGACATTATCAAATATTAGAAACGAAATACTGCTTGTTTCTGGCATATAGTATTTCACGTAAAAAATGATGCTCGACATCCTAGCCACAAAACCAATTAGGATTACAATGCAGCTTATCGCCAGCACAATCCAAGAGACATTTTTCAATAACTCTTTGAAGTCTTTTGATATTTTTGTTTCATGTCTTGGTAGTTTAATACGCTCTTTTGTCGTTGCATAAGTAAACCAAAATATGGCGACGGACATTACCGCAAACAACCCAATGGTATACCTAAAGCCTAACACATCATCTCCATCCCCAAACAACCGAACAAGAGGCGTAGCAAGCGCCGCGACAAATAAAGAACCAAGACCTGCACAAATAAATCGATAAGTAGTTGCTTTAGTGCGCTCTTCCGCAACAGGAGAAATTACTGCCAACAAGGCAGAGTATGGGACATTGATCGCTGTATAGGCAATCATTACCCCTATATAAGTCACGTAAGCATATATTAAGCGCCCGGTATCAGAAAAGTTGGGACCGAAGAAAATTGCAAAACCTAACAAGCCATAGGGAATTGCAACCCACAATAGGTATGGCCGATATTTTCCCCACCGACTTTCTGTTCTATCGGCAATGATCCCCATAATTGGGTCGCTTATTGCATCTGTAAACTTCGAAATAAGCAACATAAGCCCTACGGCGGCAGGTGCGATTCCATAAACATCGGTGTAATAATAAAGCAGATATAACCCAAAAAAACCTAAATAAAAATTAGAGGCCATATCACCTAGACCATATCCAACTTTTTCTTTTAATGAGAGTGGTTTTGTGTCAGCTGGAGTCGACATACTTTTTCCTACTACTATTTAATTTAACGTATCAGTTAAAAGGATTAATAATTAACAATTCGTTAACTTAAACGATTAAGTCTATTTCATCAAGCAATTTATTTGTTTTAAATAATTTTTTGGCCAAATAATTTAAAACATAGGTTTAAATTCAATGGAAACCATATGAACGTATTCAAAAGATAGGAAGAAAAATTGGGCAACAGAAATAAAAAAGCCCCACACAAGGTGGGGCTATCAACACACTCAACTAGGAACACACTGACAAACAGGACACCTCCCATCTGCCATAGTTTATTAGTCCTCTAGTATTGCTTTTGGTTCAATAATTTCTTCAAAAAAGTTTTCCCAGGCAGATTTAGCGCTTTCCTCGCCCATTGCTAGGCCTTCAATGTAATGAAACTTGACCTGCGTCATACCTAAAAATGCTAGAAAGTTTGATAAGTATGAAGATTGTGTGTCCAGTTCGGTTCCTTGATATTTACCGCCCCTTGCCGCTAATACCACAACTTGCTTATCTTTAATTAGGCCAATTGGACCTTGTTCGGTATATTTGAAAGTAATGCCAACTCTAGCAATTCTGTCAAAGAAAGCTTTTAATACCGACGGACTATCGAAATTGTACATAGGCACGGCAAGTACAATTTTATCAGCCTGTTGAATCAGTTTGATGTACCTGTCGCTAAAACTTGCCAGTTCTGTTTGGACTGCATCGCGATCATCCGCAGGAACTGACCAAGCTTGCATTTCTTCAATACTCAAATGAGGTAAGCCCTCAGAATTCAAATCCAGTTCAGTCACTTTGATTGATTCATTGGATTTTTTTAGTTGATCAATATAATGCTCGCTTGCTTTGTTACTGTTACCCGCTTTACCGTTTAAACTTGAGTTAATCACCAGTACATTGTTCATACATTCTCCATTACGTTGTTATCTTAACATTCATAATAGTTATGATTAAAACGAAATAAAATTGCTAAATTTTGCTTATACCTTTCTATTTTTTAGAACTGTTCGGTTTTATTAACATATATTTAACCCCCTCACTGCCGTTAAAGAATTCATCGTAACCGGGTGAGAGGACAAAATATAAGTATTGGTGATGAGATATTGAAAATATATTAGACAGAAAAACAGTGGAGTACCTAAGGCACCCTTGAGTCTATAATGTGAATAAACTGCTTTATATATCGAGCGCTTGTTTAAGATCATCAATAAGATCTTGAGGGTGTTCCAAGCCGACAGACAGACGAATCAACGATTCTGAAATGCCCATCTGTTGGCGCTTTTCCATCCCATTTTCATAAAAAATCGTAGTGGCCACAGGTAACGCGAGAGTTCGTGTATCGCCTAGATGAGTAGCGCTTAGTATCACATTTAGACTATTTAATACTTGCCTGACGCCATATTGTTCGTTTAATTCAATACTCAATATGCCACCAAATACGTTTTTCAGTCCTTGATTGGAATCCATTTTAAATAATGTCCGAGCCTTGCTATGTTGTGGGTGAGTATCTAAACCCGGATAGTTCACTTTCCTAATGGCGGCGTGTGATTCTAAATACTTAGCTAATATCAGGGCATTGTCGCATGTTTTCTGCATTCTCATAGAGAGGGTTTCGGCCCCCATAGAAATAACATGCGCGGACTGAGGTGCGAGCGTTGCTCCAATATCACGCAGTCCTTTTTTACGTATTTGAATTGAGCCCCACATCTCTTGAGGGGCCGTTTTGTAAAAATCGTCAATATTAGAGTATTCATTCCAATCAAAATTGCCTAGGTCTATCACCGCACCACCTAGCACATTTCCATGGCCGGCCACATATTTTGTAAGTGACGTCGTAAGGATATTTATTCCAAATTCTTTTGCATCAAACATAACGCTCGGCGTCATAGTATTATCAACAATAAACAACACGTTATTTTCGCTGCATATGGTCGCTATGTTTTCCAAGTCGGCAATTTGCGTGCCTGGATTAGCAATAGTTTCACAAAACACAATTTTGGTATTTGGTTTAACTTTGTCTTTTACGTTTTGACTATGAGTCACATCTACGTAATCCACTTGTATTGCAAAATTTTGTAAATTATCAAAAAAACTTCTGGTGTTTCCGAAAAGATATTGACTCACAATGATGTGATCGCCTGCCTTTAATAACGAAAAAATAGTGGCACTTATTGCCGCCATTCCTGTCGAAAAAACGGTAGATGTCAGTGCCTTATCAAAATGCGCCAACATATTTTGTAAAGCAACAGCAGAGGAAGAAGAGCTGCGAGAATACACGTGACCGACACTTTTACCTTGGAAAACCGACTCTAAATCAGACACATCTTCAAAAGCGAATAGCACAGAGTTATTGGTACTCTGATGTACCGCGCCGTCTTCTGGCGTGTTGAGTAATCGGTCTGCATGAACTAACCGAGTGTCTTGCTTTAATTCTTTCACTAAATTCTTCCTAGGTCTGCAATTATTGTGGATCATATATGATTTCTGTAGAGGCGCAAAGTTATCAAACTAATTCTGCCTTTTGTACTAGCTTATTGGTGTAAAAAAGGAAAATATCTATATTGCCAATATGCAACTATGATTGTGTTATAGTGGTGAAAAAAATTCATTATAGAACGGCATTTGCTCTTATCATGTGTATTTTATTTATTGCAGTTAATCACCATTCAGACTACCCATTAATTATCGCTGCTAATCGCGATGAATTTCATGCAAGAGAGACCAAACCTTCCCATTTTTGGGCCGCCCAACCCAATCTATTAGCAGGACGGGATATGGTCGGGGGCGGTACTTGGATGGGCATAACTAAAACAGGACGAATTTCAGCATTAACCAACATAAGAGCGCCTGGTAAAGAACATCCAAACCCTGTTACCAGAGGCAAGCTAGTCTCCGATTTTTTAACACTGGATATTAAACCTGAAGACTACTTGGATAAGCTCAAGAAAAGTAGAAACGACTATAACGGATATAATCTTTTATTTGGCTCCCTTAACAAACTTTTTGTTTATAATAGCTTTGAGAATAATGCATATGTGCTTAACGATGGTGTTTATGGCTTGAGTAACGCCAGTCTGAACAGCCCTTGGCCTAAACTCGATATGGGCAGAAATACATTAGCGAATTATTGTCAAAACACTCAAACAGTCAATCAAGAACACTTATTTGAATTATTGTCTAATAAACAATTAGCGGAAGATGCACGCCTGCCTAGAACCGGTGTCCCATTAATGTGGGAAAAACGATTATCGTCAATTTTCATTCAAAGTCCTGACTACGGAACACGTTCAAGTACAGTCTTGTTGATAGATAGTAAGCAAAAAGCGTATTGGGAAGAACGCACATATTCGGCTGAAGCCATGCTGGTTGAAACTCATCAATATGAGTTTATGATTAACTCAGATGCTACTTATTTAGAGCAAACTACCTAATCCATCACAGACACTAGTCTCAACTTGGATTTTTTTATTATATTTTTCTCGAAATTAGACCAAATATTGGCATAATGCGAGAAATTTTATTTAACATATTTACATTGAGGAAGGTTTATTGTGTTTGAAACCCTGTCTGCCCTAGCACCCGATCCGATTCTTGGATTGTCTACTGCTTTTAAACAAGATACTAATCCACATAAAATTGATTTAGGAGTCGGAGTATATAAGGACGAGTTTGGCAACACCCCTATTCTTGATTCAGTAATACAGGCTCAAAAAGTATTATCTAGTCGCGAAACCTCCAAAGTTTATATAACGCCTCAAGGACATCAAGGATTTATAGACGGCATGCTTGATTTGTTGCTTGGTCAAGACTCGAGCGCTCTTCGCGACAATCGAGTAGCCGCGGTGCAAGCCCCGGGTGGTTGTGGCGCATTGCGAATTTTAGCTGAGCTACTTATGCGCGTAAATAAAAATACTACTGTGTGGGTGAGCGATCCTACATGGGCTAATCACATCCCGCTTCTCGGCAATGCTGGGCTGGAACTTAAGACTTATCCATATTTTGACAAAGCATCTGCCAGTATCAAATTTGACGAAATGATGGACTGTTTGTCTAATGTTGAATCAGGCGATGTAGTTTTACTACACGGATGCTGCCATAACCCAACTGGTGCAGACCTTAGCAAAGAGCAATGGCAAGAATTGGTAAAACTGGCATCTGATAAAGGCTTCCTTCCTTTCGTTGATACTGCTTACCAGGGCTTTGGCGATGGAATAGAAGAAGACACCTATGGGTTAAGGTTATTAGTCGAAAACCTAGATGAAGTTATCGTTGCTGCATCATGCTCAAAAAACTTTGGTTTGTACAGAGAACGCGTTGGACTGGCTGCTATTATTTGCAAAAATCCTGAAGTTAAAACAAAAGCGCAATCCCAAATACAAAGTGTGGCCAGAGGAATATATTCAATGCCCCCATCTTACGGTGGTGCGCTGGTAGATATTATCTTGAACGATGGTAGCCTAAAAACACTTTGGGAAAGTGAAGTAGACGCGATGCGCAACCGAATGACAGAGTTACGAAGCATGCTAGTGACCAATCTAAATACACAGGGCGTAGACAAAGATTTTAGCTTTATAAACACTCAAAAAGGTATGTTTTCATTTCTTTGTATTCCTCCCAGTCAAGTGCAACAACTTAGAAATGAACACAGCGTGTATTTCGTGGATTCAAGCCGTGTAAACATTGCAGGGATTAACAAAAATAACGTTGAAACTTTAGCAAAGGCCATTGCACAAACTCTGTAGATAAGTGTATAGATAAGATCCAATTAGCATTGCTGATACATCTTTATCCGCTGGTTGTCGATTAAGTCTAATTAAAGCCTTCAACCTCCATGGGTAAATACTTTAGAGCCTGTGTCAACATGCAGCCCTTGACTTGAATGTGAAGGGCTGTGTTATTAAATATACTTATAAAAAAAATTAAAGATATTGTAATTCCGGTCGATACGGACATTGAGAAAGTCTTTTTCTTTTAATTTAGTTGCAGTATTATTAGAGGTGAAGGAGCGGGTAGAGCTTTTTTTTAAGCTCGTTACAATTCAATACCCGTCACGTATAACCTTTTACCCGACCAGATAAAGACATTAAAAATAGCGATAAGGAGTCAACTAATGACAATTCCTTCACATTTTTTGCCTATCAACAACTTACGGTTGAAGCCCAGTAAGCGCTCTTCAGTTAAGTTTGAGAAATCTGAATCTAATGCCGATGCTGGTAAAAAACCATTGATTGTGCCTGTTGAAGGCCAAGAAAAGCGTAAAGGGGAAGATAGGAGAAAACGTAATATAAAACCCTTGATTGACACCCGTTCAGGGCGTGATAGGCGTTATGAAAACAACGCTAATTCTGTGGACATTAAAGCATAAACATGGCTATTATCTGTCGTTCATAATTAATGCAGATGCACTAAAGCTTTTACCGCTTGCTCACAATTAATGCCTTTCTTAGCGACAAACATCTCGTTCAACGCTAATCTCCTATCGCGGCACCCAGTTAGGTCAAGTACGCCCTTTTGAGTCATGTTGATTATCATCAACAGTCTACTGTCTTTAATTGCACAATAAACGAGCGTACCTACTAAAATAGGTTCTTTATTTCAATAAAGTTTAAATAATGTGAACTAATATCTGTATTTTATTCTAAATAAAGTACACAACAATAATTAGCAACAATGAATGTGGCCGAACACTTTTACAAAATTACCATAGTGTTACTTGCTTACAGTCCAATAGCACATGCAGCAAATAACAAAATACAATGGCACCTTTATCTTATTGGCATCGCCGTGATTTCATCGCTTATCGCATTTGTAATTACAAAACGTAAGCAAAATCTGGAAAATACAGGGATAAAAATTCTTGTGTGGGGAGTGTACTTTTGGATAGTAACTTTTATCCAACTTATGCTTCTTTCTCTGCTCTATATGTTTGGCTGATGCTTATAATTAATAAACCGTTGTTTTAACACCGGCTTTGTACATACCTCGTATTGCTTTTAATAAAGGGTTTACTATGACACGCACACTATTGATTTTGAGCTCAATCGTATTATTTTCTGCGTGCAGCGCAACATCGGGATTGTCTGTATACTCTCTCGACAATGAAGAGCTAGAATCTGTTATCCAAGAGGGTATACCAGATCTATCTCAAGAATTAAAAGTTATGCAAATTCCGGTGGATTTCAAAGTAGACAACATCAACGTACAAATAGGCCCTGAGCAGCGCCAAGTAGTTGCACTTTACGTTGAATCTACCGCTTCTATATCGGCTTTTGTTGTCAATTACCCTATTAAATTAAACCTCTCGATGGAGGGTAAACCTATCTTTGACAGTGACGAAGACGCCATTTACTTAACCGATGTAAATTTGATAAATGCGAGCGTGGATGGCGCTGGGTTCAAAGGTAATATCAAAGCGTTAAACCGTCAAGTAGTTGATTTACTCAATGACTACCTTAAAGAAAACCCAGTCTTTACCCTAGATAAAAACAACACCGCACAAGCGCTTTTGGCTAAAGTACCGCTTGACTTGAGTATTCAACAAGGAAGCATAAGTTTAACGCCTAAATTCTAGAAAATTACTGCCGCAACTGCGACAGTAATTGTACTCTACGACAGCGCCATCTACTGCGCTTTGATGCATGAAAAATTGACGTTAAGCCAGCATTCCGCCATCTACAATTATACTGGCCCCTGTAGTATAACTAGACGCATCTGACACCAAGTACAAAACTGTGCCTGCCATTTCGTCTGGGTCAGCGACTCGTCCTAAAGGAATGACTTTCAAGGCTGTTTTTAGTATCTGATCGTTTGTGGTGAGTGCTGATGCAAACTTGGTGTCAGTAAGTCCAGGTAACAAAGCATTAACTCTTATATTTAACTTGCCGCACTCTTTTGCAAAGGCTTGAGTCATATTAATAACGGCTGCTTTAGTTATAGAATATATTCCTTGCATGTCACCTGGACGCACGCCATTTACAGACGCCGTATTTAGGATAACGCCACCGCCCTGCTCTTTCATAATGTTCCCAGCCGCAACTGACATAAAGAAATACCCTCTGATATTGACGTCCACGGTTTTATTGTATGCGCCCAGATCGGTATCCAATATATGTCCAAAGTACGGGTTTGCTGCAGCATTATTTACAAGAATGTCTAACTGTCCAAATTCGCTTTTGATATAAGTAAAAATAGAATCAATTTGCTCCATACTTCCTACATGACAGGCAAAAGCTGAAGCCTTTCCACCACTTTCAACAATTGAATTGGCAACTGCTTGGCAGGCTTCTATCTTCCTACTTGAGACAATAACATGTGCGCCTTTAGCGGCTAAAAGTCGAGCGATAGACTCGCCAATGCCTCTGCTAGCACCGGTTACCAAGGCTATTTTTCCTGATAAATCAAATAAATCTTTCATAGTCACTCCTATTATTTAAGCCAACATACCGCCATCTAGCGTAAATGCATGACCATTCATAAAACTGCTCTCATCACTGCACAACCATGCTATTGCTGAAGACACTTCCTCCACTTTTCCTAGCCGACGCATTGGACTTGCGTATACGATGGCTTTTTGGGTTCGATCGTCTACCTTAGCTAGAGTATTTTGAACCATTGGAGTATCTATAAAGCTTGGACAAACTGCATTAAACCGCAACCCTATCTTCGCATACTCGACCGCCGCTGATTTAGTCAGTCCCATCACGCCATGCTTGGACGCACTATACGCCGAAATACTTGGAGATGATCTTAAGCCTGCTACCGATGCAACGTTGATAATATGACCTGGCCCTTTACCCGCCATGCAAGCAATTGCAGCTCGCATACAATGCCAAACGCCTTTTAAGTTCACCGCAATATTTCTATCGAAATCTTCATCGGTAAGTTCGTGTAATGGCGCAGGCTTATGATCTATTCCAGCATTATTTATCACTGCATCGAGACCGCCTAAAGTACTCATTGCAAACGCAAATAAAGATTCAACAGACTCTTTTTGACTGACGTCCACTGTGTGAAAATATATGTCTTGTCCTAATTCTTGAGCTTGCTTAGCAAGCTTTTCGCCTTCAGTCTCATTTAAATCGGCTATAACGACTTTGGCCCCCCTAGACGCCAATAACCTTGCACTATCAGCTCCAATCCCTGACGCGCCGCCAGTAATTAATATACGTTTGTTCTCAACTAACGCTGCACCGTTCATTAATCTGCCTCCACTTTCAACACTAACTTACCAAAGTTCTCACCTTTAAATAGCATCATTAGCGTATCTGGGAATGTTTTAATGTCTGGAACAATGTGATCTTTTACTTTCATCTCTCCTGACTTTATCCAGCTAGCGATGTCTTGCATGGCTGTTGGATACTCTTTAGCATTATCAAATACCACGATCCCTTCCATTCGAGCGCGATTAACCAACAAAGACAGATAATTAGATGGGCCTTTTACCGGCGTAGTATTGTTATATTGGCTTATGGCTCCGCAAATGACTATTCTGGCCCGTAAATTTATCTGGGTTAGTACATCGTCTAAAATGTCTCCGCCTACGTTGTCGAAAAATACATCAACGCCGTCTGGACAAGTTTGTTTTAATGCCTTTTTGACGCGTTCGTTTTTGTAGTCAATTGCCGCATCGAACCCTAATTCGTTGACCAAAAACTCGCACTTATCTTTTCCTCCCGCAATGCCGACTACTCTGCAACCTTTTATTCTTGCAATTTGACCAACCAAACCGCCAACAGCTCCAGCAGCGCCTGACACGACAACAGTCTCGCCAGACTTAGGCTGCCCACTTTTCAACAATCCAAAGTATCCTGTCATTCCAGGCATACCTAATACGCCTAAGTAGTAAGACAATGGAGCCAAGTTAGGGTCAACTTTATGCAATCCTGTGCCATCACTTACCGCGTAGCTTTGCACACCGTTATAGCCACAAACAAAGTCTCCTTTGGCGTATTTGTCGTGCTTAGATTCAATGACTTTACCCACGGTCCCTGCGCGCATAACATCGCCTACTTGAACCGGCTCTATATAAGATTTGGCGTCGTTTAACCATCCGCGCATCGCGGGATCTAATGAAATATATTCAACTTTTATAAGTAATTCGCCTTCATTGATTTCTGGCACCTGTGTCTCTGTATATTCCCACGTATCCGAAGTAGGCTCTCCAAAAGGTCGCTGTTTTAAACGCCATTGCTTGTTTATCATTGTTGTCTCCTTAAAACCATTCTTGTTGCATGCCTGAGCATACATCGTTGTCTTCTAATAACAGTTGCAAATCTCTTTGAATTGTTGGTAATTCCCAATCTATGAAGTATTTGGCAGCTTGTATTTTCCCTAAATAAAAATGTGTCTTGCTTTCACTGCTAGCGGACTCAAGCAATTGTTCGGCTTTACCTGCTTGTTTTATCCACGTCCAGCTAACCACAATTGTGGCAAATACATTCATAAGCGCCTGTGCATTTGCGCTAAGAGTAAGCGCTTTTTCAGATTGAAGAACGCCTGCTAAATGCATCACTGCATTGTGCAGATGTTGTAGATAGGGCGTGAATTTTCCGATTAACAGAATGCTCTGCGAGGTCACAACTTGTTGTAAGTCTCTCTCTATTTCTTCCTTTAATGCATGCAATCCCTTTGAGTTATTCTGCCAAAGTTTTCGAAAAGCCAAATCTAGCGCTTGAACTCCGTTTGTACCTTCGTGAATAGGATTTAAACGATTATCACGCCAAAATTGCTCGGCAAAATATTCACGAGTGTAACCTGAACCACCTAACACCTGTATTCCTAAATCGTTAGCTTTGGGTCCATATTCAGACGGCCACGCTTTTAATACTGGTGTCAGCAAATCAAGTAATTCCTGAAGCTCTGCCCTTCTTGAGTCGTCCTTACATGTGTTGATGCGATCAATAAGGTGAGATCCATATAAGCACAAGGCCATTCCCCCTTCAGAATACGCTTTTTGAGCGAGCAGCATTCGCTTTACATCACCGTGTTGAATAATAGGTGCAGCAGGATCTTCAGGTTTGTTGTGAGGGGCAATTCTGCCCTGAGTGCGTTCTTTTGCAAAATCAAGAGAGTATTGAAACCCTCGATACCCGATCATAGCGGCGCCAAATCCAACGCCTATTCTGGCTTCGTTCATCATCATAAACATGTACCTAAGACCGAAATGAGGCTTTCCTACTAAATAACCATGACAATCGTCATTCTCGCCAAAAGTCAGTGCGGTAGAAGTGGTGCCTCGGTATCCAAGTTTGTGCAAAAGCCCAGCTAATTGAACGTCATTTTTTTCCCCCACTTCGCCGCTTTCGTTCAATCTAAATTTGGGGACAATAAATAACGATATTCCCTTAACGCCAGGTGGGCCCCCAGGTATTTTGGCTAGCACTAAATGCACAATGTTGTTAGACAGTTCATGCTCTCCTCCTGAAATATAAAGTTTGCTTCCTTTTATTCGATAGGTTCCGTCGGCATTTAACGTCGCAGTGGTGTTTATATCAGCTAAAGATGAGCCGGCATGAGGCTCGGTTAATGCCATGGTTCCAGTGAATTCACCTGCAAGCATGCGCGGCATAAACGCTTGTTTGAGCTCGTCATTCGCAAAGTGACTAATGACGTTAATCGCAGCAGCGGTGAGGAAAGGATAGGCAGTCGTCGATGGATTAGCGGACATGAAATACCCAGAAACTGCGGTCATAATAGATTCAGGTAATTGCATACCACCGTCCTCAAACGAATAGCGACCCGCAATAAAACCAGCCTCTCTAAATGCATCATAGGCCACTTTTACCTCATCAATCATGGTTACCTTGTGTCCGTCAAACGTTGGCTCGTTTTTATCGGCTATGTGGTTATGAGGTAAAAAAAGGTTTTTTGCCATTTTGTTAGCTGTATCTAACACAGCGTCAAATGTTTCTTGGCTATGCTCAGAAAACTTTTCATGCTCACACAATTTGTTCACCTGAAGGACATCGTATAATTGAAACGGCAATTCAAAGTCGTGTATAAGAGTATCTGCTGCCATGTTTTCCTCGTAATTAAATTAATCTCGCATGAGATGTTTGGTCTGGTAAATCAACGCTAAAACAATGTTTAAAACAACTCATAAAATCAAAGCTTTAAAACATTAAAAAAGTCATGAACGAATGGTTTGTTTTTACTTTGTTAATCTTAGATTAATTATTTGGTCCTACCATTGTCATTTATGACATATTTAATGCTAAAAGAGACAATCATTCACGGTTTTAATGTATACTGATAACACGAAAGTAAGTGTAATATGTAATTCGCGAAATCGACTATCAGACACACAGTAGACAACAGACAACGTGCCTTATTTTAAAAAATACAACGTAGTAATACTCGGATTTGACGGTGCTCTTGGGAGTGCGTTAGTAGGGGCGCTTGATTTATTTTCTTTCACTGGAGTGAGTTGGCAACGCTTTAACCATATGGAAGTCGCGCCACGCTTTAATGTGCAAATTGCCAGCTTACACAAACAAGAAATTCGCTGCAGTAACCGACTTATTATTCAACCTCATGTCGATTTACTAGAAATAAAAAACACTGATATTCTTCTAATACCTACCATTGGTGACTCGGTTGATAAAGTACTCGCGCAAACCAAGAATCTGATCCCATATATTATTCGTTTTTATCAACAAGGCAGCGATATCGCCAGTAATTGCAGCGGTGCGTTTCTACTAGCAAAAACTGGACTACTGAATAATAAAGTTGCAACCACACACTGGGGTTATGCAAATAAATTCAAAGCGTTATACCCACAAGTAGAGTTAAAAGCGGATCAATTGGTGACCCAAGATGAAAACTTGTTTTGTGCAGCGGGTGGAAGCGCGTTTTACGATCTGAGTTTGATGCTGATTGAACGCTATTGCGGACGAGACATCGCAAGCGAAGTTGCTAAGACGCAAGTAATCGACATGCGAAAACGAGTACAGTCTAACTATGCGCATGTTAAAATGCATAAGAAGCATCACGACTCGTTAATAAAAGAAATACAGGAATATATAGAAGAAAATCACACTCAAAACCTGACTATTTCAGCGGTGGCGTCACACTTTAATATTATTCCAAGAACCTTGAACAGACGATTTCAATCATCTTTGCAAGTGCGACCTATACAATATTTACAACAAGTAAGAATCGAACATGCTAAAAGATTATTAGAACAAGGAGAAACAAACATTAAATCATTGGCATCTGAAGTAGGTTATGAAGATCAAAGCTCGTTTAATCGCCTATTTAAAAAGCTAACTCAGCTTACGCCTAGAGAATACAAAGAAAAAAGTTACAATACTCGATAAGTGCCGCATTGGATAATGTAAAGATATTGTATTGAATTCAGTATTTTTACTTAAAAGTTTTCTATATCACTTACAAAAACAGTATAATCTTTGTAGAAAAATAAAACAAAACCCCTCACATTATGGAAAACAATCATGAAATACTTCAAGCGATCTTTGCTTACCTTAGCGGTTGCGTCTTCTTTAAGTACCAATTCAATTGCTCAGGAACAAGAAAATCAAGAAAGTGGTTTAGAAACCATTACAGTTACTGCACAAAAAAGAACTCAGTCGATCCAAGAAGTACCACTATCCATAGCAACCCTTAGCGGCGATGAATTTGAAAATTTATTCAGCGGGGGTGAAGATATTCTTGCACTGGCAGTAAGAGTGCCGGGTCTTTATGCAGAATCATCTAACGGCCGAGTCGCCCCTCGCTTTTATATTAGGGGATTGGGTAATACAGATTTTGATCTAGCGGCTTCTCAGCCCGTGTCCATCGTCATGGACGAAGTTGTTATGGAAAACGTCGTATTAAAAAGTTTTCCTTTATTTGATATTCAACAAGTAGAAGTTATTCGAGGTCCTCAAGGTACCCTGTTTGGTCGTAATACTACCGCCGGTATTGTTAAGTTTGACACAGTCAAGCCCAGTGAGGATTTTGACGCTTACGTAAAATCATCTTACGGTACCTACAATACCTTTAATCTAGAAGCTGCTGTGGGCGGAGCCTTAACAGACGACTTGTCTGGCCGGATATCGGTTTTATCGCAAAACCGTGATGATTATATCGATAATATCGCATCTAGCGCCAGTAACAATGACTTAGGCGGTTTTGAAGAACAAGCCTACCGAGCTCAGCTGCTCTATCAGCCAAGTGACGAACTCTCAATACTATTTCAAACTCAAGGCCGTGATTTAGAGGGTACTGCCTCGATATTCAGAGCTAATATATTTAATCAAGGCTCAAATAACCTAAACGACAATTACGTAAGAGATGAAGTCAATTACGACGCTAACCTTTTAGGCAACGGTTTTGACAATAACCCTCAGGAATACGAAGGTCGAGGCACAACGCTAAAAGTTGATTACGACTTTGGCGACATGATCCTAACATCAATAACGTCATATCAAACGGCGGAGGGGTTCAGTTTAGGCGATATAGACGGCGGTTTTGGTTCTGGAGAAACATCTAACCCTGGATTTATTGCTTTCTCAGCAGTCACCCAAGATAGCTTAAATGATTTAGAGCAAACCACTCAGGAAGTTCGACTTGCGAGCGATACATCGGGTCCAAGCACATGGCAAGTAGGTTTTTTCTATTTTGATGCCTCATTCAATGTCACCAGTACAGACGGAACGTTCGGTTCGACTACAGTCTTTCATGACAACCAAACATGGGCCGTATTTGGACAAACATCCTACGATATTACCGATCAACTGACGATTACAGGCGGTCTTCGCTACACATACGACGAAAAAGGTTTAGTAGTAGGTGAACAACACGTTGGCGGATTTTGTTTAACCGTACCTTTTATAGACTGCGACGATTCTCCAGTTGACCCGATAGATGTCGACGATGGTCAATTTAGTTACGACATTAATTTAAGCTATCAAATTGACTCAGACACATCAATTTATGGTCGATATTCTAATGGCTTTAGAGCTCAGAGTATTCAAGGGCGTGACGTGGCGTTTAATGGTGCCCCATCCGTTGCTGATGCAGAAACCATTAATTCTTTTGAATTTGGTACTAAGGCCGATTTACTAGAGGACACGCTGAGAGTCAACGCCGCGTTATTTTACTACAAAGTAGACGACCTTCAACTATCCGCCATTGGCGGTAACGCGAATAACGTCGCGCTTATCAATGCAGACAGCGGTGTTGGTTATGGTTTTGAGGTAGACACTCAATATTTAGCGTCTGAAAACCTAATGCTAACATTGGGGTACAGTTACAATAACACCGAAATCCAAGATAACAGTTTGACCGTCTTACCTTGTGCAGCCAATCCTGCATTTGGCGCACTGGGCAACTGTGAGATATTGGATCCAAAAGTTGACGTTTATCGCGCAAGCATAGATGGCAACCCTTTCCCTCAAGCCCCTGAAAGCATATTTACCTTTACTGCAAAATATACGATCCCAGTATCAGATGATGCTGAAGTATTTTTCTATACAGATTGGGCATATCAAGGAGAAACGAACTTATTCTTATATGAAGCCACTGAGTTTAGAGTAGACAGTCAATTTGAAGGGGGTCTACGAGTGGGTTATGAGAATTTTGCCGATAGCTATCAAATATCCTTATTCGCACGCAATATTACTGATGAAGATAATGTAAAAGGGGCGATAGACTTTAATAACCTAACAGGATTTGTGAATGAACCACGCATTGTTGGAATTGAAGGTAAAATAAGTTTTTACTGATCCATTTCCGCTTCGATGTGAGCTTAGGGACGCTGTCTCATTCCCACCACATCTAATAGATTAAAGCCACTCAGCACAGACCAGCTACCCAAAAGGTAGCTGGTCTTTTTGTTTGTGATGCCTTCTATATCATTTAAAAGTGCCTTGATTGGCAACTTCTTGCCCGTTTTTATATTGTGGCGCACTGTGTTGATTTTGAGTTCTATTGCCTTTAAATACGCTTTTAATGTCGTCGAGCACTAGATAAAGTGAAGGAACTAACAATAATGTAATGACGGTGGCAAACAAAATGCCAAATGCAAGTGAGATGGCCATTGGGATAACAATTTGAGCTTGCAGACTTCTTTCAAACATAATCGGCAATAAGCCCATAAAAGTAGTCAAAGACGTCAGGATTATGGCTCTGAATCGTTCGGTACCCGCGGTTAATACCGATTCAAGCAGGGACTTGCCTTCTTTTCTTGCACGATTTACAAAATCGACCATGATCAAGCTGTCGTTGACCACAACACCTGCAAGCGCAATAATTCCAAGAATCGATAATACTGAGACTACTTTCCCAAAAATAATGTGTCCGATTATGGCACCTACTAAGCCAAACGGTATCACAGACATTATAATCAATGGTTGCGAATAGGATTTAAGTGGAATGGCCATTAACGCATAAATAGCAAGTAACGCAAAAATAAAGCCTTGGACTAATGATACCATTGATTCGGCTTGCTCTCTGGAATTGCCCTCCAATGATGATCGAACTGCTGGGTATTTTTCCAGTAATTCAGGGATCACGTTTATCATAACGTCCTGCGCCACCTCATTGGGATCGATAATATCAGTATTGACCGCAGCGGTCACAGTAATGGAGCGAGAGCCATCGACCCTCACAATACTCGCATACCCCTCCCCTAATGTTATATCGGCTACCTGATCAAATGGCACATCATCTCCATTCGGGGCGCGAATTCTCATAGTTTCAAGATTGCCAATAGAGTTGCGCTCTTCTTGGGGGTATCTAACCATTACTTTAACTTCTTCGTCATCTCGAAGGATCCGCTGAGCTTCAGCGCCATAGAAGCCGTATCTCACTTGTTGAGCGAGCTGCGATAGGCTTATTCCCAACGCTTCAGCTTGAGGTTTTACTTGTAATTGAATTTCGTCGCTGCCCCCACTGAAAGAATCATTAACTTCACTTACGCCGGTATATGCCTCAAGGAACTGTTTTAGCTCAGCGGTGACCTGCTCTAGGTCGTTTATGTTTTCTGAACTGAATTGAAAGGCAATATCCGAACCACCGCCAGGCCCACCTTCACTGCCAATGCTTAACGACCTAACACCCGGAATTTCTCTAATATGCTCTCTCCACACTTCCTTTATTTGACTGTCATCTAACTCTCTGGTTTCTCCCTTAGTCAATTCAATAAATAACTGCCCACCAAGTGGCCCCGAATCAAAGGCTATGTAGTGTTTGATCACGGGGGCGCCAGTATCGTCAATAATGGTTTGGTTCATTTTCTCAGCAGACAATTTTAATTCGGTGATGGCGAGGTCACGCTGCTTTATTGAAGAGCCTGGCTCCATTTCAACGCTGGCAGTAATAAAATCAGAAGGAATCGTAGGAAAAAATACGAAACGCACCATGCCGCCAGCGAATAAACCAATTGTAATAATAAATAAAGCGATAAAACTGGCCAGCGTAGTGTATCGATTTCGAACGCATTTACTGAGAAATGGGGCATACTTTGTTTGGATAAAATAATTTAGCTTGGCATTAATAGTTTCCCGCGTGCGTTGGAAGAAGTTTGCTTTACTTTTATCGTAAGGTTTGACTTTCATGTGCGCTAAGTGCGCAGGGAGGATGAGTTTTGATTCGATCAAAGAAAAAATCAAACATAAAATAACGACAAGTCCTATTGTCTTCCAGATAATGCCAAATGTACCGCTTACCATAAGCATCGGCGAAAACGCCGCGATGGTAGTGAGTACACCAAAAGTGGCTGGCATAGCAACACGCTTAACGCCCCTTATAACGTTATCAATGCTGTGACCTTTTCTATCCATCTCAGTATAAGCAGACTCCCCCATTATGATGGCGTCATCCACAACTATCCCCAGCACCAGTATAAAACCAAATAGCGAGAGCAAATTAATGGTGACCCCTATCCCTTCCATTGGCATGAACATTAATGTTCCAAGAAAACAAACTGGCAAACCTACCATGACCCAAAATGCTAATTTGATTTTTAAAAATAATGAAAGTACTAAAAATACAAGCAAGGCCCCCATTGCCATATTTTCTAACATCATATTAAGTCTGTCGGCCAAATAGAACGAGCTATCACCCCATGTTGCCGCAGTGATGTTTGCAGGAAAGTCATCGCGTTTTTTATCAAGGTAGTCGTTCACCGTTTTGGATATTTCTAAGGCATTTTGATTACCAACCGCATTCACTCTGATACTGACCGCATTTTTACCGTCAAATAGGGCAAAGTTATTGTCCTCAACAAACCCGTCATTAATAGACGCTATGTCGCCAATTAATAATCGTGTACCGTCGTTTCTATTTATCAGCGGTATACTAGCAAAATCCCATGCGGTATAAGCCTGACCCTTGGCTCTCAATAAGAAATCACCATTTTCAGAGCGAATTGATCCTCCTGGAATATCCACCGATGTTCGCCTAATGGCATTCACGATATCATCAAAAGTCAAACCGTAGGCCTGAAGCTCCGTCTCAGAAATTTCTACTGATATTTCAAACGCTCTTGCTCCAGTAACCGTAACATCTGAGATGCCAGGTAAATTCGCTATCTCATCTCGCATCTGCTTAGTAACGTCTTTTAACTCTCGTTCTGTTACATCACCAAACACTGATACCCACAACACACTTTGCTGCGGCTTTACTCGGTAAACCACAGGTTTTTCTGTATTTTCTGGGAAGGTATTGATGGCATCTACTTGAACCTTTATTTCATCGAGTAGATCTTGAACATCATAGCCATCCTCTACTTCTACTCTAACGCTGCCTAACCCCTCCCTAGCGTTGGATGTTATTTTATCAATGCCTTCCAAATCTTTGATTGCTTCTTCGACCCTTAGCACTACCCCTTCTTCCACTTCTTGAGGGGCCGCGCCTAAGTATGGTACTTGGATAGTAATGATATTTAACACGAACTGTGGGAACGTTTGTTTCTGAACTTTTATGATTCCGAAAATACCGCCGAATATAATGGAAATCATTAGCAGGTTCGCGGCCACACTGTTGCGAGTAAACCAAGCTATAATGCCTTTATTGACGTCAATTTGTTCACTCATATTTTAACCTCATTAGCATCATCATCTTCTTCACTAATTGGCTTCGTTGGTGGTTCCTCTACAAATCTTACAGGCATACCATCGTAAGGAGTAGAAACCGCGCTCATTACTACCTTATGGTCAACATTGAGACCTTCACGGATATATACGTAATCTTCGTCTGCTCGCATAACGTCCACATCGTTGATACGCAGTTTTTGCTCCTTATCCACTGTCAATACAGTTCCGTCTAAGCGCATAACATATCTGGGTAACTTAATAATGCCATTAGCTTTTATCCCACTGATTGCTGCGTTAACAAAGCGCCCAAACTTTAGCTCGCTATCATGATTTTTTTGTTTGAGATTATACGGATCTTGGACTTCAACTACGGCAAAAATAACTCTTCTGGACTCATCAAGAACGGCTTCATCTCTTACCAATTTACCCTGCCAAAATCGCTTTTCTCCAGCAACATCCGCGCTTAAGGTCACAGCCGCTAAATTGCCCTGTAAATCGTCCAAAAAAGCCACATCGTTGTCTGTTAAAGGCAGTCTTATTTCAGCAATATCGGTTGCAAATACCTCTCCAATTTGCCCTCCTAGCGGAATAAACTGTCCTAAATCTACATTTCTTGATCGCACTAAGCCATCGTAAGGCGCTCGTATTTTGGTTCGTTCAAGATTGCGTTTGGCACGTTGGAGATTTGCTTGAGCGGCTTTTACATTCGCTTGTTCACGCGCAAGTTGGGGCTTTCGTAGGCCGAGCTCTGGCGGAGTACCAGTATTGAATGAATTCCATTCTTGTTCCGCCACTTTGCCTCTGGCTATTTCTTCATCTAGGGATGCTTGTGCCCTTGCTAATTCAGCTTGAGCCAATAGCAAATCGGTTTGGTAATCATCGCTTTCTAATTCAACTAAAATATCACCTTGATTAAAAAAGCCGCCTTCGTTAAATTTTTCCGATATTCTGACCACTTTGCCGCTCACCTGACTACTGAGCAAAGTTCTGTTTTTTGGTTGCACAGCGCCTTGGGCATAGACAAAAAACTCTATATCTTCCGAGTAAAGGGGCTGAGCTTCGACAAGAAAGTCTTTTGTTTCTACTTCTTTTTTCTCAGGTTTTGGTTTTAAACTTATCATTATCACCAAAGCGACAATGGACACTAAAATAATAATAAAAGGGATGCCTACCTTGCGCAATCCAGAAGCCATATAATTTTCTCTCAACATTAGATACATCGATATACGTGTAAAATTAACACAAAGACTATATTCAATGCGTCTAGGTTATGGAAGAAATTAGATAAAAGTGTGTCAATTTGTTACAAGGACCTTTATGCGTAACTTACAACACTGTGTAAAGCTAAATTTAGGTCGTAAAAGTTAATGCCCATCTTTACTTGAGTGACCTTGACTGCAGTGACTATATAGAGTCGCCCCCCTTCAATGTAGCATTATCATGAATACTTAATTTTTTTGTATTTCACAAAATTAGATTAGCCAAGCTACCAATGCGCTGGTATTGACAGATGGTAAACCATCATGTTGAGAACAGTCATGCACTAAGGCTGAATTTTATAATGAAAAAAATTGAACCATCACGATTACAATATAAAAAACGAAAAAAAAACCGGAAATCATGCCGGTTTATAAGATCCCACAGTTAGTGGAGCAGGTATTAATTTTTGAAGCGACGTGTGGCTAGGACGATTAATCCAAATGCCAGCATGGCTATTGATGTAGGGCTTGATACGGACACTTGATCACCATTTGCTTCAAAACCTATAGCTCCTATATCAAAGTCGCCTTCTGCAGAAACTGGGTCTCCATTCACTAATGACTGTCTTACCAAGCGCAAGAAAGAGTAGGTTTCGCCGTTGATTATTTGGTCAAAAGATTTAGCGTAAGGGGTGGTCGAAAAATTGGCATCCCACGCCAACAGTCCTATTATACTGTTGGCAGCAACGGTTATATTAGTATTGAACATACCACTTAACCCATCCCACTGACCTAATGTTACGAAATCAGTTGTACTGCCATCATTAAACTGCGGTGGAGTCGTGTTTAATAGCAATACATCTAGATTGTAATTAGTGGACAAACCATTAGCAGTGTTTAACCAAAATGATGTAAATGTTAATTCTTCGACAGTTGTAAAATAATAGCCCCTTTCGGTTGAAGTACAACACCCAGAATTGTCGAATGATGGATCAACGACTATTGGATTTGCGTTGGCTGAAACGCTGAATAACAGTGCGATACATACTAGCAATGAGTTAATGCTTCGAGTCTTCATTTTTTTTCCTTGTACAGTTCGATTCAATAAAAAGGTATATCTTTTAATACTTCATTTTGGATAAACAGCATAAACCACGCCAAAGTTGCAATTAATAAAGATTACATACACATAGCAAAATTAAATGAGCGTATTATTTTTAATATGTAAAAATTACTGACACTTTCAAATTAATTTGGATTTAACATTGCTCAAGCATACCTGAAATTAAGCACTCTTTGCTCTATAGGAGCTCATATTTACCTTCAATAATTTCATAATATTCGTATGGGGTATAAACCTCACAATTTATTTTTATAAAAACGTAAAAAAAGCTCAAATAATGCTGGCTAACACTCATTTCAAATTCTTTATTTTCACTTATAACTTCATTGCCTTCTCGCAAAATTTCATCCGGAAAATCTATTGAATTAGTAAGGCGTTGCTGTCAACCATAGCATTAGCTTGGGCCACCAGTGAGTTAAGGGCACACTGAAGTAAAGACGACTACGGTATTAAAAAATTAGCTTTGCCCATGCCTTAATAATGAAGTTCAACGATGGGCTAAATGAGCAGACCATTTATAGCGCTAATAAGTCTGTCGTCTGCGACAGAGGGTTTTCGTTTGGTGTCTATGAGCCTATGACCTACGGTCTTATTATTAGTAAAGGATTTTAATTAAGAGTATACCTCTGAAGCGACAACAAACGATTTATCAATTAAGTTTGACATATTGATATTCCAAAAGCGCTTGAAAAGACGGCGAATCTCCTTTTCTCCAATCGCTATATCTGAAAAGAAAGTGCACTTGTCATTCTCTAAAGCTTGGTATTCTTTAATTAAGGTACTGCCTAGGTGTTTTTGTTGAAGTTCTATCGGTATTAACTTACCAACCATTTGTCAGGTTATTTTACATTTTCTTAATTTTTGATTTACACAAATAGTTAAGGCAATGTTTTTTATAAGTAAATAAAAAGAGCACGTTTCTTGCTTTGCATAATTAAACAAAAAGTTGCACTGAAGTTAAGGTGTGACTTTTTAAATTAAAAGGTGCTCCAATGTCTAAAAGTAATAAAAAAAATAAAATTGCTATTCTCACGATTATAAGCACTTGGATGCTGTTAATCTCTTTTTCATCTCATTCGGCAATGTTGCTCAACGGCGACTTTGAAGATGGTTTGAACAACTGGGAGGCATTTGGAAATATTTCGGTTGAGACAATGCCTAATACCTTGGTAAATGGCACGCAGGCGTTGAAGATGTTTGGCAATTTTAACGCAAATTTACCATTCACTGTTGCATCACAATATATTGCTGTAGATGGCATCAATTTTAATGTTGGAGAAAAAATCTTATTAGAAGGCCTAATTGGACATTTAGCGATTGATCCTTTGTCAGGCCCAAACACCGCCTATATTGAAATTGCTTTTGCGTTCGATGATGTCAGTATCAATTCTGTTGATTTTTCAAATGCCGTCACCTCTGAGTTTTTGGATTCGACATTTGCTACGGATACTTTCTTTGAAGTTTCTACTCCTAGTATTTCAATTCCTGAACTGGTTTTTGGACAAGCCACTGCGTTTATAAGAGTAGCCGCTGCAGTTTCCCAACCTGACGGTGCTTCTTTAGGCGCAGCTTGGTTTGATGATATCGAACTTAAAAAAGTGTCAAGTCCAAATGTAGTAGCTGTAATCTTATTGGCTTGTTTTGCTGTTGCACTGAGAAAAAACAGACTATAAAGGAAAGCCTTTTTTGATGGTCGTTAGCTTTCGTGGGAGTGGCTATCCCACTTTCAACTGTTTACGACCTATTACCGAGCGGTTAGTTATGTGAATGTTCTCACTGATATTACTTTGCTTCGTATATTTCTACGCTAAAAAAGTAATTATTACTCACAGAAAATACCCAATGGATAAACTTGCGATACACGCACTCAGAGACCAAGTAATAATTCAATGTTGTTTTCATCATTGAACGAAGAGTTAATATAAAGTCATTTGTTGGTTCAAACAAATGATTGGACTCAACAATAAAATAATTTTATGTAAACGCAGTATTCACTCTACAGATTAACAATGACTTTGCCAAACTAGTTGCTTTTTAAAAAACTAGCTGCCATGTCAAAATATACTAACTAGAAGGATTTATTAATGATGATTAGCAGAACCCGTTCAAGCACCATCTTTAATGTCAAAGTTTTTGTACTGGTGTTGTTTAGCATTGTAATTATGTTACTTAGTAATTCTGCCAAAGCAGCTTTAGTCAATTGGGGAGACTCATTTTTACTGCAAGGTGAGAGCGTTCAAAATGAATTAAATCCACTTGTTTTAGTTGGTTTTAATCCACAGCCAGAGCCTCCGGCTATTTTATCAAACAGACAACCTAGTTTTGATTTTAATGATTTATCCCCTATGCAAGTATTCGATCTGGGCATAGCTATTTCAACGCAAGGTAATAATGTACCACTGGCAATTGTTGATGCAGAGTTACCTAATGAAGACTTTTTAAACTTTTCCTTTATGGTAAACGAGCTAGAGAATAATTCTAATTTGTTTAGTATCAATCTAGAATTTATACCATCGGCCGACATTCTTATTGATTTGGATACATTAGCATTTAACCCACAGCCTGAACCACCTGCCCAGCTATTTTCTCTTGGAGCCGTATTTGGAATGGGCTTTCAATTTACTTCTTTTACGCCGATGCTAAGCGTCGCTATGCAAGTTTTTGATGCCAACAGTAATCCTATTGCCTTTACAGAAATCGAGTTGAATAGGGTTTCTGCTCCAGCCAATAGCTTTGTTGTGGTAATGGCCTTGTCTATGGTGTTATGTCGATTGAAACAGCTTGCTAAGATTAGTAGATAGACATCTTCTTACATCTATAAATAATCTTGATTAGAAATATTCTAAATTCATACTAATCTAATTAAGTATTAGTCTGCTCGTTGCGCTGTGTCCTCATGACTTTGAACATACAACAATTAAAAGAAAAATATCATACTCTAATTGAGCAACCAGAAATGCTCGATTACGGAGTTTATTTACAATGTGACAAACTGCTAAGCTGTCAAAAACCCATAGATCAGCTGTCTACCGCAGATGAAATGCAATTTCAAATATTGCACCAAGTCGAAGAACTCTGGATGAAGCTTATCTGTTTTTCTTTAGTAGATATCCTTGAATATATGGCAAAAGGCGAACACCATCGTGTCATTACCCTATTCTCGAGAGTTCACAAACTCCAAACAATGATGGTAGATCAACTGGCGATTCTAGAAACTATGTCGCCCAAAGAATATCAAGAAATACGATTGCAGTTAGGCAATGGCAGTGGTCAAGAGTCTCCTGGATTTCGTACGCTTCTAAAACTACCTGCCGATTTATGGGAAGCTTTTAATCAGTTTTATTTGGACGACGGCGCTATTTCAATAGAACAAATTTACGATACTCAATACTGCCATGATCATAAGTACGCTGTAGCAGAGGCTATGATTGAATTTGACGAACAATTGCAACTCTTCCGATGGCGTCATTTATTTTTAATTCATCGCTCCATTGGACTTGGCTCAAAGTCTCTTAAAGGTCGACCAGTAGAGTTGTTACAACAAGGTGCGGCAAAACGTTTTTTCCCACAACTTTGGGAGATTCGAAATCAAATGACAGATAGGTGGGGAGGTGAATATGGAAAAATTCGTCCATCAATCAGTAACAAGAGCGAATCGTAGAAGTGAATTCATACAAGGCTTTATTTGAGTTACCCAGAGGAATATACGCACTTTCTCATTCTGTGGGGCCATGCGTTACCAAGACCCAAGATATTTTGAAAGAGCAATATTTTACCCCTTGGATTGAGCAAGGTGGAGATGCGTGGCCCCTATGGCTGGATAATATCAATCATTTTTGCTTTAGTGTCGGTACGCTCATTAATGCGTCGCAGCAAGAAATTTGCCCACAACCTAACTTAGCGAGCGGCTTTTACGCTTACCTAACCGCAATTTGTAAACTGCGTTCTAGCAAAGAAACTGGCAACCACGCCATTATAATGCATAAAGATGCTTTTGCCTCTATGGGATTCGTCGTAAAAGGGGTAGCAAACACATTTAATTTAAAATTGATATTAATCGATGAGCATGTAAACAATTTAGATGCATGGGAACAAGCACTGCAGCAAAATAATGTACTTGCTTGTTTGTTTACTCATGTACATTCAAACACCTCAGTCAAATCACATATAAAAACTCTGGTCAATTTATGCAAAGGTTACGCTGCTTTTGCTTTAGTTGACATTGCTCAGTCAGTTGGTGTGGTTAATATCAATGTAAAAGAATGGGAAGTAGATGCTGCTTTTGGTTCTTGTGTCAAATGGCTATGCGGTGGTCCGGGAGCCGGTTTTATGTATGTGAATAATGCTGACATCAACCAATTAGAGCCTGATCCTATAGGATGGTTTTCTCACGAAAATCCTTTTGAATTTGATATCGAACATTTCAAGTATGCCGATAATGCACTTCGATTTTGGGGAGGTACGCCAAGTGTTGCACCCTATATTACTGCAAATGCTTCCATTGCGGCTATTTTAGATATAGGAATAGATCAAATAGTTACGCATAACTTAGCATTGAAACGCATTCTGCTATCAAGTTTACAAGCGTATCACCCCACTATGACATTGCCCGACGAAGCCAATGATTTAGGAGGAAGTTTATGCATAAAACCTGCTTCATTTACGCAGACAATTCAAAAATTAAAGTCTATGGGCGTGTTGTTTGACAGCAGAGGAGAAATAATTCGCATCTCGCTTCACATTTTTAACACAGAGGATGAAGCGTTGTTGATAGCTCAATGTTTTGAATAGGGGAAACAGTATAGCTTCCCCTTAATACTCGATTTATTTTGAAATTTCTTCGTTCCAACTACTTTTGCCATAACCCAGAGTTTTTTCAAACCATACTATTGAGTATGCTTGTTCAAATCCTCCAATTTATTATCAACGTTTTCAAGTAGAGGCGTAAACTTTTTCTTAGAAGCGCTCAAATTCATAAAATAAATCCCAACATATAACACAACCACAAATATCAGATAAATAACTTTACCCGTGGTGAATACTGGGAAACCTGATTCTGTCACATTTGCGCCCAATGAAATAAGTGCGATCGATAACCCTAACGGGGTTAAATACCACCAATGAACAGATTCAAGCATTTGCTTTTGCATAAGTATTTTTTGACGTTCACTTAATAAATACTCGCGCAAACTATTATTTTTAGGCGCATCTACCTGTTTCGCCTGGATCATTTTATAGGGTATGTAAATACAACTTGCAATGGCCACTATAAAACCTATCGATTGCAGTGTACTGACGCTGAAAAACAGCCCTATTATCCAAACCGGAATTAACACCAACGCAATGCCTATTTCAAGTGTATCCCTGCGTTTTATTTGTTGGTTAGTGGTGTCTATTTTTTGTGCTAACATCGTGCTCAGCTCCTTTATGTCTTCTTTTGAATCGGTGGTTGATATTTTTTCGTTCCAATCTTTTTTAAGGTCGTCAAGTTTCATAATTAATCCTCGATATACCTCTGTTCAAATGCTTGTTTTATCCTTTTAATGCGCGATCTAACGGCATTATTGCTTATGCCCAGCACTGAAGCTGTGTCGTCTGAGCTAACCCCATCTAAATACATCATCAGAATACTCGCATCCACATCGTTTAAACTGTCCATGAAGTTTTCTAAAATATCTGCCTGACATTGCTGGTTTGCGTCGTCTGAAAGCTCTTTTGGTGTTGCCTGCTTGGAACTTGTCTCTTTACTTGCTTTTCTAATAAAGGTACAAGCTGTATTTAACGCCACCCTATACACCCACGTAGATTGCTGCGATTGCCCATCAAAAGAATCGAAACTGCGCCAAAGCTGCAACAATATTTCCTGATAAATATCATCAAATTCATTATTATGTGAATAACGAGATGCTATGTAGCGAATTCGACCCTGATTTTGTCCAATCATTTTTTCAAAATCGTCTAGCCTGTGTTTTTCCATGTAGTTCGGGTCCGGTCTACTTCATTTTATTAGTTAGTCGTTTATTAAACTAAATTGTGTCATTTAATTTTAAATTTTTTAATTGTTCGCCTACACTTGTAAATAAAGTGCGGTCTAATTAGAGTAATTGTATGAATGATGATGAATTATTGGCTTTAAAAACAGCGTTCACCTATATGCCACAAGCGATCGAAGTTAATAAATACGAATACGGCGATGACTACCAGCGCGTATTAGAACACATTGAATTTGTGCGGGCAGTGCTTTTAGATAATCAAGTTGATCCAGATGAAGTAACCGGAGAGATCAATCCTGATTCAACACCAAAGTCTTGCTATTAGGTGTTTAATGGATATTTATATATCATAAGCACCCGCCATTATTATTGCTTTCCTCTGGCCAACGAACTGACTATGGCGATACAAACAAACGCCAACGACATTTTTAACGCCATCAACACCGTTAAAAGCAGTTCGTCTTGCACTGCATTGGAAATTTTAACATCACCGATATAGTAGTTAACCATTAAATTTACCATGCTCATACCAAATAGGTTTCCTACTGTGCGAGAAAGATTCATAGACGCAGAGGCCACCCCTACTTCGTTTTCATTAACAGCACTCATGATCGCATTATTATTTGGTGTGGAAAACAAACCAAATCCTACCCCCATAAACACAAACGCTGTACCGATTTGTGGCAGCGACGATGACATCTGTAATTGATTTAGCAAGACCAGCCCTATTGCCACTAATATGCATCCAGAACTGGCAACAATTCGGGGCTGGAAGCTGTCAGATAGTCTTCCTGCAAAAGGGGCAACAATGGCCATGGCCAAAGCCTGCAATAACAAAAGGTTGCCTGCTTGGGCCGGCGTGTAGTTTTGCACGTATTGCAGGTAAAGACTCATTAAAAATAAGATTGCAAAGTTACTGGCATACATAAAAAAAGAAGTGGTTAAAGAGAGGCTAAACACCCTACTCTCTTTAAACAGTTGCACTCTAATTAACGGCTGTCGACTTTTACTTTGATGAAGTATAAAAATAAGTAAAAAAGCTACAGAAGATATGCTCGATAAGATGCCAGTAAAAGTGTCTAGGTGGCTTAGCCCGTATACCAATAATGCGGTAAACCCCATAAACAGGACTGTGCCTTTGTAATCAAACTTTGTGGGAGTAGTCTGTTTCCATTCACCTTTGATGAAAATCGCCACAAACAGCATAAGAGCCATTATTAATGGTACTTGAAAAAAAAACACCATCTGCCAATTGAACCACTCAGTAAGGTAACCACCAACAGCGGGCGCCAGGGTTAAGCCAACATAAACAAAAGCCGCCACTATCCCAAGTGAAGTGCCTCTTTTATTTTCGGGCACAACCGAAGTCACTATCGCTATTCCTGTACCAAAAATCATAGCGCCCGCAATTCCCTGAATAAATCGATAAAATAAGATCAAATCAATGTCGGTTGCCAACCCGCATAAAGCCGCAGAGAGCGCGTTTAAACCAAGCCCGAACATATAAAGCTTTTTTCGACCAAACATGTCAGCGAGTTTTCCAACGGGCAACATAAAGGCCACACTGCTTAAAATATAGATGGTGGGTATCCAACTTACTTTTATTGCGGGCGCTGATAAGTCAGTCGCCATTGAGGGAATGGCGACAATAACAGCAGCAATGCCCATTGGAGCAATTAAATAGCCTGAGCATACTGCAATCAGTACCAGTAAGGTAGAATCGATTGGTTTTGAAATGGTTACATTACCACGTTAACTGTTCGCCACTTGTGTGCACAAACATTCCAGTATTCGATAGGTTCAAACCATCCATTTGTTTAATTAACCCCTGTGCGGCTTCATCTGCATCGATAAAGCCATTGCCACCTGTCATTTCTGTGCGCACATATCCAGGGTGGAGCAGTGCTAAAGAAATCCCATCTTCGGCCAAGTCGATGCTTAAACATTTACCGACCATGTTAACCGCGGTTTTAGACACACGATACGCATAGTTGTTTGAACTTGTGTTGTCATCTATCGAACCCACGCGAGAACTGACTATTCCAACCTTACTGCCACTAGCCAATTTACTTTTCAGCGCCAACACAGTGCGTAAAGGACCCAAAGTATTCACATCAAAATGCTCTTTCATGTTATCAAAATCAATATTCGGGAAACTGTCTGATTTCAGGATACCGGAGTTGTGGATAAGAATATCAATCACCTGGCATTGGAGTTGTTCAGATAGTGACTCTAGATTACTGATATCTGTCACTTCAATGCCCTCTATGACTATACACTGGAGCGAATCAAGTTGGGTACTGCTTTTTCTGCACACTGCAAATACGTTATCGCCCGCTTGAGAGTACTGCTTACAAAACTCTAACCCAATTCCCCTATTTGCCCCTATTATTACGACATTTCTAGCCATATTCGCTCCTATTATTGATAATTGTTGGTTAATTTGAACAAGGATACTCGATAATTTATCGACAATCGTTTACCTTGCTTATAAGAACGCATTGATTATTGACGCTTGGCTCGCTGCCAATACTCTTCAAGCTGCTCTAATGACAACTCAGATAAGTTTAGCTCTCGTTGTTTTACTTCTTGCTCTATATGCTTAAATCGTTTTTCAAACTTAGTATTAGCTTGCCTTAACGCTTGATCAGCATTCACATTTAAGTGTCGAGCTAAATTAACCACCGCAAATAATAAATCACCAACTTCTTCGGCCACATGCTCATTATCTTGCGCATTGTGCTTGTTAGATACCGCGTCTTTTACTTCGTCTATTTCTTCGAATATTTTGTCAAACACTGGCTGAGGATCAGGCCAATCAAACCCAATTTTAGCGCATAGTTTTTGCAGTTCATGTGCTTTTATTAACGGTGGTAGCCCACTTGGTATTTTATCTAAAATGCTGTTATGAGCTTTTGGATTCAAGAGTTTTTCTTCGTTTTTAATTTCATTCCAACGCTTTTGAAGGTCTGATTCATTGTTAATCTTTTCGTTTGCAAACACATGTGGATGCCTTCGAATAAGCTTGTCAGACAAATGCTCTGCTATAGATTCAAAATCAAACAGAGATTGCTCTTTACCGAGCTGCGCGTAAAACACAACCTGAAATAAAACATCGCCAATTTCATCTTTTATTTCATTAAAATCTTGTTTGGCAATTGCGTCTGCCAGTTCGTAAGACTCTTCTATGGTATAAGGTGCAATGGTTGAAAAAGTTTGCTTTATATCCCAAGGGCATCCGTTTTCAGGATCCCTGAGTTTTTGCATAATGTGTAATAATCGATTTAACTGGTCTGACTCACTGGCGCTCATTAGTATAATAATCCAACACGTTTTTGTTGATGAGTGTGAATTTATTTGACTTAAAATACAAGCAAGTAAACCATTAAGAGCCATGCTAACACAAACCTAAATAAGTTGCTTTCCAAAAAGCAATTTATTTAGATTTACTTAATCGCTCATTTGGAAAGCAATCAAGCTCCTTTGTGATAATGAACATTAATCAGTGGTTTCCCATAAATCATCGATTATTTTTCGAGCATCTTGCAAAATATAATTATGTTCACTGCTTTTGAATGTTATGGCGTCTAGCTCGTATCCAACTGCCCATAATGATAAGATAATGTTCATGTTGTTCTTATAATTCATATAATTATCACCATCAACGAAAGGTTTTTTTATGCCCTGAGAGACTGCGTAGAGCGCTTGAAGAATCGAATGTTCAATCCGGTAAGCTTGTATATTGGCAGTCACGGTATTTACTCGAGACTGCGAGACTTTTGGTCTGTCCGGATCCACAGATTCAAACCACAACTCACCATCAATTTTTCGATATGATGCTTCTAATCCTACCGCGCTACAATATATCTTGAATATCTCATACGCAATTTGAAGATCGTTTATTTTGCCTGAATGCTTATTGATAACGGTTGAAGATACAATTCTATAACCCGTTAATTTATCTATAAACTTAAACTCCCGGTCCTTCTTTTTATACTCGCTTAATTCGGTCTTTTTTTCTTTTTTTCTAAAAAACATCACTACTACCTATCTTAATTATTAAATTTATTGTTACTGCAATTATATTCAACTCATATCAAACAAGAGTCATTCAGTTGATTGATTCATTTAAAATGAGTTGACTTTGTTTAGCTTTCCACAATGGCATGCTGGAAATGAGCAGAGTACTTTTTGTCAAGAATAGCCGCTTCCTCCAATCGATTGACCCTTTGATAACTCGCTATTAAACTTCGTAAGCTTTCCAAATAGTTTTTAGTATTGTTGAATTTAGGGTGTTTATAATGCTTCTCTTGAATAGCTAAGTTTTTTTCTTCTAGATAAATGGCATCATTAACGCGGTCCACAGTTTTGAAGCTCATCGCTAAATTGATCAAGCTTGACGTATAATCATCAAGCCATCGCAGTTCATCTTTAATATATAAACCTTCACGGATCGTCAGCGCCTTCTCCTCAAGTGCAATCGCATCATCTATCCGATCAAGTTCGTAATAGCCTACCGCTAGATTTTCTAAACGAATAGCGTAGCTTGCCGCCCAACGTTCTTGATTTATCTGGTAAAGTCCTTTTACAACATTTAAGGCTTTTTCCAAATGAGCAATGACGTCCGTTGGGCGCTCAGCCCCAAAGCAAAAACATGCTAAACTATCTAAACAAGATGTGTATGGCTCAATCCAACGAACAGCATCTGTATTGAATAACGACTCATAAATTGCAAAGGACTTTTCTTGAAGAGCGACAGCTTCACCTATGCTATTTGACTCATAATAGCTTGCAGCCAAATTCCCAAAGCCTATAGCGCATTTTTCTGCCCACACTTCAGGTGCTTTTTCATATAGCTCCTGCAAAATACCACAACGTTTTTGGTCTAATGAAATGGCATCATTTAAACGGTTTATCTCTCGGTAAACCGACGCTAAATTCCCTAAGCCAGTAGTGTAATTATCTGCCCAGCGAGCTTGATGTTGTTGGTATAGCGTTTCTGAAATCGCCAAGCTTTTTTCAAAAAATGTCATCGCCTTTCCCATTCGGTTTAATCGATAATAACCTATACCTAGGTTACCTAACACCGATAGATAGACTCCTAGCCATGACGGATCATGATACAACTCTTGGCTTTCTAGAATGGTTAAGGCTTTCTCTTCGTATTTAATTGCTTGCTCTGGAAGGTTTAATAGCCTTTGACATATGGCCAAATTACCTAAGCTTTTCGCTAGTTGTATCGCCCAAAGATTCTGATCATTTTCAAATCTGCGTTCGAGTATTGTTATTGCTTTTTTTTGCAAAACGACTGCTTCATCTAAGCGATTTAAGTCGCGATAACTAACGGCTAAATTCCCCAAACTGGTAGCGTATCCTCTCGACCCAGACTCCTGATCTTGTTGAAACAGGTTCTGTCGAATTTTCAAGGCTTTTTCTTGTAGCGGTATGCAGTCGCTTAAGCGGTTGATTGAGCGGTAACTCGATGCTAGGTGACTAAGACATGTCGAATAATTTTCTGCCCATTGGGAACGATTCCGTAAATATTCATTTTCTAAAATTGCTAATGCCTTTTCTTCAAGGTCAATGGCAAGCTCGAATCTATTTATTAACTTATAGTCTGAAGCTAAGTGACTCATGCTAACCACGTATTGTGCAGTCCATTTTTCAGCGTCTAACTGAACAGCAAACGCCAGTAAATTTTTTTCAGCTTCCCTAAATTGAAGCTTCTCGGTATGCGATTTATCTTGTAAAGATAATGCTTGGGTGTATTGTTCAATGATGGATAATATAAAATTATCACAACAAGAGAAGAATTCGTTTATCGCCGTTTTGCTTGTTTGATAGTCAAAAAGCTTATGCAGCTGATATTTAGCTTGTTGTGTTAAAAACGTTTTGAAAAGCCCATGTTGAAATTGATGAAGATACCTTTCATCGACTCTGCGTAAAATTTCAAACACTTCTTCTAATAATTGGTAATGTTCTGCTTCTAAGTATAAGCCTGATTGACGCTGTAAATATTCAGTCAACGGCAAAAGCTCTGGGTAGGTTTTTAAATCAACATTAGATAACATGTTGATCAGTTGTTGTATTATTCTGCTGTTAAACGGCGCGCCAATAAGGGCTGCCAGTTGCAGGCTAAAGGTTGCCGCGTCACTGTAATTGTCACCAAAATGTTGTGCGATGATGTAAAGTCGCTCTTCCATGACAGAGTATGACGCCAAGGTAAACGAACTGCTTCCAACTATTTCCAGATCATTGTGTTGATAAGCCTGTTCATGTTTATGTTGCAGATAGTTAAAGACTGAATCAAACCTCTGTTTTAAAGCGCTGTGATCTGTTTCAAGGATGCTATAAGAGTTTTGTTTATATCTAATGGGAGAGACTAAGTTTGCATTACTTCTGTAAAATATTGGATCGCAAATTAGGTTGACGGTTTCAATGGCAAACAGTGTGTTTACCTCTCGTTGCTCTAAGCTATGCTCTGGTAAAAGTAAGTTAAAAAGCTCATCGCACAGCAAACTGACTTGTATCTTAGAGGGTGCTGAAAATGTGTTAGTTAACAGTTCGGATAAAGTGTTTCTGTTCATGCCTTTAATTAAAATTTCAGGCTGTAAATGTTCATTAATCGTCGAACCGATGAACATTTTTTCACTGTTATACACATTATTCAATAATTTAAGTTTAAATGGACATTTACTCTCATTTATTTTTGCTAACTTGTATTCGGTAGCGGTATCAGATCCGCGAGCGGTTATTAATACTTGAAGTGAATATTTTGGCGCTAATTCTTGCAATATAAATTCCGCTGAAAACTCATCAATCCATTGCAAGTCATCAATAAAAAGCAGTATTGGTAGATTTACATTCTTTTTTTCAATTGTTTCAACGATACTGAACAAGTGCTTAATTGCTTTTAGCAGATCATCAAATTGCTCTTGTTTTTTGTCAACGTTATTCTCTTCGGCAATGGATAATAACGATTTTTTTTGTGCGGATTCTAATCTAAGTGCCTTCGTGCCAGACGCTATGGCGTTATACGCCGTGTTAGTAGAGGTAAGCGTTGCTATGCCTTTCAACGCCCTAGAAATCGTCTTTAATGCGCTTTTTTGACGATAAGAGCCATTGTCTTTAAATGCTTTGGCTGCTTCTGCCTCATCTGCGATTATATCTCTCGCTTCAATCTTTTTTTCATTAATCCAAGCATTAACAAGCTTATAATAATTAAAGTCTGCTTTGACTTGCTCTTTGTAATAATCCGCCAACCGTTTTGCTTCTGATTGTATTGATTGTTGCAATGAAGCTAGGCCTGTAACTTCTGAATTATGTCCTATCTGATTTAATAACGTTAACTGAATTTGACTATTAGCTCGTATTTCGTTGTTTGCTCGTATTTGTGCTAGATGTTTTTTCACTAAGGCGGATTTACCAGTGCCTGGCTCACCCTTTATGAGCTGCCAACTTAAACTCTGTTGGCTGTTAACTTCCTCATTATTAGGAAAGTTGTTTATGAAAGTTTCGTGACGTGCTTTCAATGCGCTTAATTCTGTGTGTCTGCCAACAAACATAGAAGGCTTAATTGCTGGCTGGGGAACATCAGCCCCAGGCTTTTTAAGCATATTATAGCGCTGCACCATATGCCTAAGTCGTGTAATTTGTTCAAATCTCTGGTCGCTTACTCCCATTGCTGGCTCGTAAGGCTGAGCATGAGTAAAGTTAAACAGAACCGAAACTACACCATTCTCTTGGCAAGCAGTATCGTCTTTTGCTATGGAAAAAAGTAACGACAGTAGAGATAGCGAAGAGGAGTCCAGACTCATAGGATCGTTAATTAAGATAAGTTTAGGCGCTCCCTTTGCCAGGGAGCGTAAAATATTTATAGATAACTGCATCGCTTCATGGGGTGTATGAACTTGACTGGTTTGGTTCGCTAAGCCTTCTATCGCTTGTTTCCCCTCAGCGCTTATAAAAAGCTCATTGCCTATTGCACTTTTTGAATTGATGGACTTACCTGTGCTATCTAATTTACCCTCGAATGAGTCTAAAATTAGCGATGCAAACTTTTCACTCAACCACTCACCGCCCTGAGAAGCTAATGACTCAATTTGGTCATTAACAAAATCACTAAGCCCCCCCATCCCCACAAACAATACGGTTTTGATAAGACAATCAAAACCTAGGTTGTGTTTCATGACTTGAGAGGTAAGAGAATATATCTGAGAAAATATCTGAGTGGCTGCGTCAACGTTTGCGTCGACAACGATTACATTGGTTTTAGAACTGTTTTCTATATCAACATCAAATACACGTCGAGAATCAGCTATAAGACTGATAAAATCAGGGTTAGCTTTACTGATAAAATCAACGTGTTTTTTCTGAACTTCAACTAAATGCGGATTATTTTGTGCAGCGTGGATATCATTGATTAGTTTTTGGTACAACTCAGCCATAAAACTTCTTTTGCCATTAGTTATTATTTTCTATAACGCTAAGCATTTGATTGTAATGCAAACATAAGACATTTAGCAACCGCCTATTCCCAGTGTATTTGTGGCGTATAATATTTAGCCAACAACTACTTATGCCGCTAGCAATCGTGACAAGTTATGTCTTTAGCGATGGTGATAATTGAATTGGCAAGGTTATTTGGTTGTAGCAATATATTTTTTATCAGAGTGTTTTTTTGTTCAAAGCTAACTATCAGCCCTGCTCAGGCAGGGCTGAATGCGCAAACAGCTATAACTCGGCTTCTAATTTAGGCAACTCTGTAAATAAATCACCCACCAAACCATAATCCGCCACTTGAAAAATTGGCGCTTCTTCGTCTTTATTTATCGCAACGATAACCTTGGAGTCTTTCATACCCGCTAGATGCTGAATGGCCCCTGATATCCCAACCGCTATATACAACTGGGGGGCGACTATTTTACCTGTTTGGCCTACCTGCATATCGTTAGGCACAAACCCAGCGTCTACGGCAGCGCGTGATGCACCAATAGCAGCGCCTAACTTGTCTGCAATACCGTTTAACAGTTCAAAATTTTCGCCATTTTGCATGCCTCTTCCACCCGATATAATAACGTCTGCAGCGGTTAACTCAGGACGCTCTGACTCGGTAAGCTCCGCAGAAACAAACGCGGATTTTTCTGTCACTTTTACTAAATCAATTGATTCAACGCTCGCATCGTTTGTGTTACCAGATGCGTCAAAGGCTGCAGCTCGAACCGTTACGATTTTCTTAAAGTCATTAGTTTGAACTGTCGCGATTGCATTGCCTGCATAGATTGGTCGAACAAAAGTATCTTCTGACTCTACCTTTATGATGTCGCTAATTTGGGCAACGTCCAAAAGGGCAGCTACTCTAGGCATAAAGTTTTTACCCGTGGTACTGGCAGCTGCAAACACATGAGTATAATCAGTTGCTATATCAACGACTAACTCCGAGATATTTTCTGGTAATTGGTGCTCAAACGCTTCATTGTCAGCAACGATCACTTTTGATACACCATCAATTTTTGCAGCACTGTTTGCAAGAGCATCGCAATTATAGCCCGCCACCAAAACGACAACCTCCGCACCGATTTGAGACGCTGCGAAAACCAATTTGTTGGTCTCTGGTTTTAATTCAGAATTGTCGTGTTCTGCATATACTAAAACACTCATGAAATCACCTTTGCTTCATTTTTTAACTTGTCTACCAATTCTTCAACTGACTCAACTTTTACTCCGCCTTGCCTTTGTTCAGGTGGTGTTACTTTCAAAAGTGTGACTTTAGAGTCCAAATTTACGCCCAAATCCGCAGCATTTTGGACATCTATTGGTTTGCGTTTTGCCTTCATTATATTTGGCAAAGAAGCGTATCTTGGTTCGTTAAGGCGCAAATCTGTGGTAACGACTGCTGGTAGACTTAATTCAACTGTTTGTAATCCACCGTCTATTTCACGCGTGACGTGCACGTTAGATTCTTTAACATCTACTTTGCTGGCGAATGTGCCTTGTGGCATGCCCGTCAAGGCTGCAAGCATTTGACCAGTTTGATTGTTGTCTGAGTCAATAGACTGCTTGCCTAAAATAACCAAATCAGGAGCTTCTTGCTCCACTACTTTTTGTAATAGCTTGGCAATTTGCAACGAGTCAAGGCGAGCACCAGTGTCAATATGAATTCCTCGATCGGCGCCTAAAGCTAAACCTGTCCGAATTTGCTCTTGGACGGGTTTTTCACCTATCGACACTACCACTACTTCGGTAGCAATCCCTTTTTCTTTTAATCGTATGGCTTCTTCAACCGCTATTTCACAAAATGGATTGATGGCCATTTTGACGTTGGTCAACTCAACATCTGTGTTGTCCGGTTTGACCCTTACCTTAACGTTGTAATCGATAGCCCGTTTAATTGGCACTAAGATTTTCATAGACTCCCCTAAGCTATAATCGAAGCATGTTCGTAACTAAATATAGTAACAACCAATGGATTCGCCAAACATAAATCTCAACATCACTGCCCAGTATTTACTGCAACACGTGGCGGTCCATCACTATTTATTACTGATGATCATTTATCTTAAAAAGTTTACTCAAGTAACACTCAAGTAATAATGTGTGAGCAATCTAGCTACAGTTTACGTAAACGTCAACCTAGAATTGACAATAAATTGTCACAATTGCAACAATGATATTACAATGATGTGAATTATATGTGTATTTCATTAGCGAATACTAATCTATAACTATCTATTTATTTGGAGTGAAAAGTGGGCGACCAAGTCTTAGAACGCGAAGTAATGGAATTTGATGTTGTTATTGTGGGAGCAGGACCATCGGGTCTATCAACCGCGATAAAATTAAAACAACTCGCCAATGAAAACCAAAAAGACATAAACGTTTGCGTGCTTGAAAAAGGGTCCGAAATTGGCGCTCATATTCTATCAGGGGCGGTTTTTGAGACCAAAGCACTTGATGAGTTATTACCAAACTGGAAAGCGCTTAATGCGCCACTAAAGACTAAGGTAACAGAAGATCAGATTTTTTTATTAAACAATGAAACTGGATCTACGAAGTTGCCCAATTTTATAACGCCTAAGACGATGCATAACGACGGTAATTACATCGTAAGTATGGCGAATTTATGTCGATGGCTAGGTGAACAAGCAGAAGCTTTAGGGGTTGAGATTTATCCCGGTTTTGCCGCAGCGAGCATACATTATAATGAAAATGGAGAGGTTGCAGGGGTCATTACCGGGGATATGGGCGTATCGGAAAGTGGCGAACAAAAAGATACATACATGCCTGGAATGGTGTTAACAGCAAAATATACGGTATTTGCTGAAGGGTGCAGAGGGCATCTAGGTAAATCTCTCATTGAAAAATTCTCGCTTGATAAAGACGTTAGTCCTCAACACTACGCCATTGGCTTTAAGGAAATTTGGGACATACCTGCAGATCAGCATCAAGAAGGATTAGTCGTGCATACGGCTGGGTGGCCACTGAATGAAGCTACGGGCGGTAGCTATTTATACCACGCTGAAAACAACCAAGTTTTTGTAGGATTAATTGTCGATTTGAATTATAAAAATCCGCATTTAAGTCCTTTTGATGAATTCCAGCGCCTTAAGCACCATCCTGTTATTGCAAAGACGTTAAAAGGTGGCACGCGAGTTTCCTATGGCGCAAGGGCCATTGCCAAAGGCGGGTTACAGTCCTTACCTAAAATGACCTTCCCTGGCGGAATAATGGTGGGCTGCAATGCTGGCACTCTGAATTTTTCTAAAATAAAAGGCAATCATACCGCTATGAAATCAGGCATGATTGCCGCTGAGACCTTGTTTGAACTTGTTCAGCAAACAGATATTAAAGACCCGTTGCAATACATGGATAACTTCAAAAACTCATGGGTATATGACGAATTGTATCGCTCTAGAAATTTTGGGGCAGTGATCCATAAATTTGGTAACTTTATGGGCGGGGCCTACAATACGTTAGACCAAAACTTCTTTGGTGGTAAACTGCCTCTTACATTCACTGACACTAGGCCAGACCATGCTTGTTTAGACAGTGTTTCAACAGCGTCTAAAATTGACTATCCCAAACCAGACGGCGAATTAAGCTTTGATAAATTATCGTCCGTATTTTTATCCAATACGAATCATGAAGAAGACCAACCCTGCCATTTGCAATTAAAAGATCCAAGCATACCAATAAAAATCAACCTAGAAGAGTATGATGAACCGGCCCAAAGATATTGCCCAGCAGGTGTTTATGAGGTTGTAGAAGATCCGAGCGGCAACAAAAAATTTCAGATAAACGCTCAAAACTGTGTTCATTGTAAAACGTGTGACATAAAAGAGCCCCATCAAAATATTAATTGGGTTGTTCCTGAAGGTATGGGCGGGCCTAATTATCCAAATATGTGATCAACACTAAAGAATCGATAGAGAGGGGCTGGTGCTTCTCTCTTGAACACTATATTATTTTGAACTTGCCAGAGGTGGATTAACCGCTACCCATGACATTTAATATTGAGATAAGCGATAAGTTTAAGATTAATGGTAAGATTTACCGACAAGCCAACGGCCAAAAATTATTGGTTTGCATTCGTATTTTTCTTTCACTCCACACGATTTATCGTAAGCTTTAAAAATGGCAATAACAGCAATAAGAGACTCAGAAACCTATCATGAATTTACCGCTTTTTCATACTGACCATGCTTCGTTAAATGACACGACTGCTTCGCCACAAGTAGTTGTTTTAATACATGGACTATTCGGTAACAGCGACAATCTAAGTGTAATACGTCGAGAATTACAGCAACAATTCAGAGTCATTTCTTTGGACTTACCAGACCATGGGAAATCCCCTTGGTCTGAGTCGTTCAGCTTTGAACAATATGCCATTCAAGTGGCTTCTACTCTTACCCAATTGGGAGTAGAAAGCGCGCACATTGTAGGGCATTCACTGGGCGGCAAAGTGGCGATGTATCTGTCGTATATAAAGCCTGAATTGGTGCATAGTTTAATTATTTTAGACATAGCGCCAGTTGCGTACCAACCTCGCCATGAAAACGTGATTAAAGGATTAACCTCTATAAACTTAACCTCTATAGAGCGTCGCAAAGACGCTCAGCAACAAATGAACGAGTTTATAAAAGATCCTGGTACACAGGCGTTTTTGTTAAAAAGTTTATATCACAAAAATGACCATTTCGCTTGGCGATTTAATCTTGATTTGCTTGTGCGTGATTACGCTTTATTGAGCTCATGGCCGCTACATAATAAACAGGTATTTACAGGTAAAGTTCTGTTCATAAAAGGTAAAAATTCAGATTACATTACTCTTAAACATCAAGAGACTATCGCCAAACAGTTTCCCGCTGCTCAGGCAAAAGTGGTAGAAGCGGGACACTGGTTACATGCTGAAAAACCACAAACAGTTAACACTTTGATAACAAAGCATTTACTCGGATAAAAAAGCATACAAAATTTACTACTAATTTACCTATATTTTTCTTTTTGTACCTTGTTTATGATAACATTTTAGCAACTTTAATAAGACCGTGTGGATATGTCACCAGAGACCTTTGAATTTGTAGAGTCCATAGCACTTAACGTTACTTTAGCTGGCTTATTTATTTTAATGGGGTTAGCCGTACACGATGTTATGAAAAAAAATGATGTCCCGATGTTAGGCCGGTTTGTTGCATATGGCGTACTAGGGTTAGGGGCACTTGGTTTTGTAGTGAAAGGGATTATTCAAGTATTTTATATTTCATCAGGTGTTTAACAGCAAACAAATATTTATTAAGTAAAGAACTATTGGAGTAAATTGATGGCGAGTGTGGGTTTATTTTTTGGTAGTGATACAGGCAATACTGAGCATATCGCGAAAATGATTCAAAAAGAACTTGGCAAAAACTTAATTGACGTGAAAGACATTGCTAAAAGTACGAAAGAGCAAATTGCAGAGTTTGACCTACTCATTTTCGGCATCCCAACTTGGTATTATGGCGAGGCCCAATGCGACTGGGACGATTTCTTTCCCGAATTAGAAGAAATAGAGTTTGAAGATAAGTTAGTCGCAATATTTGGATGCGGCGACCAAGAGGATTACGCTGAATACTTTTTAGACGCAATGGGCATGATAAGAGACATAGTGGAGCCTAAAGGCGCGATTTTAATTGGCCAGTGGTCAACTGATGGTTATGAGTTTGAAGCCTCGAAAGGCATGGCAGACGACAATCATTTTGTTGGGCTTGGCATTGACGAAGACAGGCAGCCAGAACTAACCGATGAGCGTGTTAAAGCTTGGTGTAAACAACTTACAGAAGAGATGTGCTTAGCGGAACTCAGTTAAATACGTCAGACTTCAGCATCTTTAGGATAAAACTTGATTAGATAGTAAACTTCCAGCAGGGTTACCATGCGCACGAACGAGACATCTACAAAATTTGGTTGGAAAGTAGGCCTGTTGGGAGTTATCGGCATATTAGCCATTGCTTACACACTTCTAAGCGAAGATGAGCCCCCTCCTCCTTCCTTACAAGAGCTGAGGTTAGCCACGGCCATCGCTAATTTCGATCCAAGAGTATTGGAATGTAATGCGGTGGTAAGCGGAGAACCAAGTGAAGCATTAGATATCTGCACTGAAGTGGCCAAAGCTGGTTCTCTAAGCGCCCGTCATCGGCTTATCTGGGCCTATTCTCGCGCCGACGATCATCAAAACTGGCAAAAAGTATTTGACCTTCTGAAAAGCTTACCTAAAAGCGACCGCAATGCACAGCTCTTGCGCAACGCTCTTTTACATCTTATGGGCGATACTCCCGAACTCAAAATGGAAGGTGAAGAAGCGATTAAAAAGCTAGCAGTAAAGAACTACGCACCTGCCAACGTAATTTTAGCAAGTATATATGCGCTTGGACAAAATACCCTTCCCCAGTCTAGCGATGTTTTATGGTTACTTAGAAGAGCGGCAATCAACGATCCCGCGGTAATGGACCCCACCAAATTGGCCTTAATTTACGCTAATAAATTAGAGGGACAAAGAGGTATCGTAGAGGGTTCAGAGTTTCTGTCTGCTATCGCTGAAGAGCACTATCCAGAAATGACGAACAACGTTGCATGGTTTTTAGCTACTTTAGACAATAATCCATTTCATTCAAGTGAATATGCTATTGAACTCGCCAATAAAGTGGTCAGCAACAACCAATATGAAACCAATCCCATATATATCGACACACTTGCAGCCAGCTATGCAAGCCACGGTGAGATAGAAACCGCCATTGAAACGCAGCAAAAAGCTATTGCTGCGATAGAAACTTTTGAATGGACTGAAGAACAAAAAGAAAACGTATTAGAGCAATACTCTAAGCATTTGTCATTGTACGAACAAGGCAAGCAAGTGGTTGAATACGAACTTAATGTTTCTCTAGAAACAGTGTTTAAAGAAATTAAACTAGCGGCCCTCGACACGTTGTTTCGACAATATTTTAGGACCATCACAGATCCAAATACTATTAAGCTAGATTCACAAACAGAATCTAAAACTGAAGATTAGGCCAGTTTAAACTTATCACAGGCTTGACTTAACTCTTTCATTTGAATCGCAATTTGATGGGTTGCGTCGTTACTTTGCTGAGTACTATTACCACTTTCTCGACTTAAGTTTACGATCTCATCTAAACTTCTTGCTACATCATCTAACAGATTATCTTGGGCTTGCGTGTCGCTTACAATATTGGTGTTAACTTGTGCGATTGATTCAATGATCTGTTTAATATGACTGACTTCTCTCGTCACTTGCTCAATCAAATCTACGCCTTTTTCAACCTCGGTCACGCCTTCTGTCATTGCATTCACAGCATCGCTAGAATCCGCCTGCAAATTTGTTATCATCTTTTCGATTTCTTCTGTGGAATGATGCGTTCTAGTGGCTAAAGTTCTTACTTCATCCGCCACTACAGCAAATCCTCGTCCATGCTCTCCCGCTCTTGCTGCTTCTATGGCAGCGTTTAATGCTAGTAGGTTGGTTTGTTCCGCAACGTTTTTAATGACGTTTAATATGTTACCAATCTTGTGACTATTTTCACCCAAACGATTCACAATTTCAGCGCTGCTCTTAGCGTGATTTGATTGCTCATTAATTTGAGATGCGCTTTGATTAACTAATCCAACTACCCGCTCACTTTGCCCAATGGCTTCAAGTATCTTTGTATCTGCTTCACTAATTTGCTGCATATTCGACTTGCTCGTCTTCTTAACTAACTGGGTATGGTTAGAAATAACGTCTATTTTAGACTGTTGAAGCGCCACTTGTTGCAGAGACTTATCTCCCACTTCGATAGTGGACTTAGTAAGCTCTCTCAAGTCTTGTTCTTTACTGTTAATACTGCCTATCAAACCGCGCAGCGAGTTTATAAGGTAATTGACGTTTTTAGATAAATCAGAAAACTCGTTATTAGCATCAGACTCTAACGTCTGAGAAAGATCTCCTTTGCTTAATTGATTGAGCTTAGAATTTATATATTTTAAAGGTTTTGCTATGTTTCTTGTGGCAATTATAGCAAGTGTAATGGTTGCCAAAGTGCCTAAAACAGACGCAATAATGCTTTTTAGCACATTACTTTGAACTGCAGATAATATAGATTCCTGTCCAGAAATCGCCTCGATATTTGCCTCTTTTGACATGTTGCTTAACGCATCTATCGTTAGCGTACTTTTATCGACACTATTTACCCGCAAGCTATCGATTTGAACCAATAAATCTAAAATAGCACGCTTAGTATTAAACACACCTTCATCGCCATTTAATACCGATAGTAATGCTTTGTATTCTTCATCAAATAATTGAAATATGCCTTGGTCGTCAATGCTGGTTGCAATTTGTTTAGCGTAGTCATAGTCCACTTGGACATTGCTGATCAAATATTCAATCGTTTCTATGCTGTTATTTATGGTCTGCTGTTCGTCGTTTCGCTTAATCGTATCTAAATTAGTGAGTATTTGAAGCAGTTTATTATCAATATTGGTTGTCATGCCAATCAAAGCATCCATGTCTTTTGATTGAGACTCTAAATAACTTAGATCCAACATTAATGCTGAAGCCTCATCTGTTTTTTTGCTAGCTTCTGCTAGCTGTGCATTTAATAAATTTTGTAGGTCAATTAATTGCTGCTTTAGTGTGAATAAATTATCGTTTAACTGAAAAAATTGTTGGCTATTACTTTTCAAAGCGGATAGTTTTTCATGGTCACTATCCAATGTAACAATGTTCTCTAGATTTTCCGAAAACGACGTTTTTAAATGTTGGTATTGAGAATAGTATTGATCAAGGTTGACAGGATCATATTCATAATACGCATTAGTGGTAAGTACAGATAAACTCAACACTGTATCTTTAGTTGATGCCACTCTTTGTTGCAGTGGCATTTTCTCGTTGGCAACCACTATTGCTGTCCGTTTTATTTCTTGAAGACCCATAAAAGACAGCGAACTAGTGACCAGTAAAATTAGCGTGAGAATCACATAGCCGATGACCATTTTTTTGACTACGGTTAGTCTCATAGCATTGTTTTTGACGACCTGATTTATACGACTCATTCTTGCCTTCAATTTTTATACAAATTTTCGATTATTACCTTAGTAATATTTCGGCAAAGACTGTTAAATCTTTAAAATTACAACTATAATGAAGGTCAATATTTGGCAACTTGTTAAGCACATGGATAATAATAAAGAGTTAAAAAAAGCCGGCTTAAAAGTCACCCTTCCAAGGGTTAAAATTCTAGAAATTCTCCGAGACCCAAAAAACCAGCATATCAGTGCTGAAGATGTTTATAAAATTCTTATCGATATGGATGAAGAAATTGGCTTAGCCACAGTGTATCGAGTTCTAAATCAATTTGACGATGCCGGTATTTTAAATCGACATCACTTTGAAGGAGGCAAGTCTGTTTTTGAAATTAGTCACAAAGAGCACCACGACCATTTGGTTTGCTTAAAATGCGGAAAAGTGATTGAGTTTGAAGACGACACGATCGAACAAAGGCAAAAGGAAGTGGCTAAAGCCAATAACATGAAATTGGTCAATCATAGTCTTTATCTGTACGGTGAATGCAACGACGAAAATTGTGAGGTCGATTAAAAACTAAACTTAAATTGATTATAAGCCTGCTGTGCTCGTTGCCACATTAAACCAGGCTTTCCATCTCCGATCACTTTTCCATCTACCTCTATAACAGCGCCAATCTCTTTACTTGAGGACGTGATCCACACTTCATCGGCGGACTCAATATCATCAATGGGTATATCTTGTTCGATTAAATTAAAACCACCGTGTTTATCTAAAGAACTGATCAAGATTTGTCTTGTGATACCGGGCAAAAGTTGATTATCTAGCTTGGGAGTCAATATCTTATCGTTTTTGACCACAAAGACGTTACATGCAGCAGCTTCTGTAATATAGCCTTGATCGTTATACAAAATAACTTCGTCTTTATTGGCGTCTTGGCCTTGTTGAAAATGCATGACATTTCCCAACAGAGAGGTCGATTTTATATGACACCTTTGCCACCTTAAGTCTTTTGCAGTAACGACTTTAAAGCCTTTTGCCGTATCTCGATTCGTCGACTGGGAGGGCGGTATTTCAAATGCATACGCAAACACAGTAGGAGCGACATTTTGAGGATACGCATGAAAGCGTTTAGAGTCAGTGCCTCGACTTATGTGAATATAAATACCTACAGAATCACTATTTACCTGACTTTGTAAGAACTCTATATGCTGTTGCCATTCTTTCAATTCTGGTTTGTACTTGATCCCAATTTCAGACAAGCCCCGGTTCATACGCTCTAGATGAAATGTTAAGCCTACTGGCTTTCCGTCATAGCAAGGAACCACCTCATAGATACCGTCCCCAAACAAAAAACCTCTATCCATCGGAGATATCTTTGCTTGTTCTTGAGGCAGATACTCACCATTCAGTAATACTTGTGACATGAAGTTACACCTTTAAAGTTTTTATTATTTACCAGTATTCAACAAGATTATGTGCAAACGCTTAAATCAACAGGGCGAGCGAACTTTGGCGTTACGCTACAATATTTTTTCATCTTGTACAAATGTTAATATTAATAAAACATTGCATGTTACTAACGTTTACGTCATTTTTGAAAATGTATTTCATATGCTGAGCATCTCAATTACCTCATGGCAATTTGCTTTAAGTGTTCAGTTATCATTCTATACAAGCACAAAGCGTTATCTTGAGAAATAACATTAAAACTAAGCGGCGTATTTGGGGTCAATTGACTGAGTCTCGCCAGCCCCACTCTAGACACTGCGCCGATGATTGGATAGCCTCCTATGGTCTGTCTTTCATTTCGCATAATAATAGGTTGTCCATTTTGCGGAATTTGTATGGCACCAAGAGCAATAGGCTGAGAAGTAAGGGTATTGGATTTATAAGCGATCCGTGGGCCCTCCAATCGCACTCCCATTTGATTCATGTTATTGGTTGTATGGTAAATGGATGAAACGAGTTTCGTCTGTTGCAACACTTCAAAATTATTTGCTTGATAGGAAAAAACAATAGGCAGTTCATTACCAGACGTTTGCTTTGATAAATAATTTATGGTTTGAACAATATGTGGTGCAAAACTAAAACTGCTAGGCGCATTGTTATTTGTCGAGGCGTTGGTCGAAGTTTCAATTTGCAGAGGAATTTGTTGACCTTTTTTTAATCCAGTGCCATCTTGTTCAAGCCCCCCTACTCCCTCTCTAGAAGTGGCGCATATGCTGGTTCTAAAAAGTTTTACCGCATGTTGGAAGTTGGCGCCGTGTATAGCAATATAGTTATATAAACCAGATTTAACGGCTTGTATTGATAGCGTATCACCCTCTTTAACAGGTATGACTTCGTTTATATCAATAGATTGATTATTCAAACGTAAGTCGCAATCGGCGCCAGTAATGGCAACGAAACAGTTTTCCATGATCTGCATTGAAAAAGAGCCCGCCATTATTTCAATGGCGGTGGCATCTAATGGGTTTTTGCAAAGAGCATTGGCCAACTTGAAATTAAACCAATCCATTGCGCCAGACTGACTATAACCTTGACACTGGGCAAAGCGTCTACCCGAATCAGTGAGGTTGGCTTGCATGCCAACATTTACGATTTTGACCATATTCAGTTATTCACTTGCGGTATAGAATTTGTTTGTTCAAAAAACGCTTTTTCATCAATACGTCTGAACCTAACCTTGTCACTCATTTTAAATTCGACTTGAGTTTCTGAATTTAAAAAACATGGTGCATAACCGATTATGTGCCATCCACCCGGCGACACATTAGGATAAATAGCCGTTTGATTGTCAGCGATAGCCACAGCGCCAGCGGGTACTTTTAGTCTAGGTTTGGATAACCTAGGCATATTTAAATGTTCTGGTAACTCACCTAAATAAGCAAAATTCGGCATAAACCCAATAGCAAATACCATAAATTGGGTATTCGAATGCATATCGATAATTTGTGTGGTCGTTAAATTTAAATAGTCTGATACGATCTGCATGTCATTAGGAAAATGTTCCGACTTACGCTCATAACATACATCAATTTCATGAATTATATGTTGTTCGGGATCACTGGTTTTATAGGGTTCGGTTGATAATGATTTTAGTTGGGACATTACATAGAAATGGTCATAGCGTAAACAATCATATTCTATTAAAAGTGTGTCGTACGACAAGATGCAGTCAACTAAATAAGCAGGCTTCTGTGCCATTAAACTAAGGTAATATGGCAATAAGTACTCGCTTCGTTCAACTAATGTGAACGGATTTTGATTGGCCTCAAAAGACAGTAGCACACTGGACTCATTGAGCACGCTCATGCATAGGTTTTTATCCAATGAGACTGTTAAATTGTTGACATCCACTCCATATCCTAATGTTTGTATTTAATGATTGTTTAACGCTGAGAATTGTCTTTAATCAGACTTTTAAGCTGCCTGCATAGATTAATCGCCTCTGCGTTGTCGCCATGCACGCATATGGAATCGGCCTTAAGATCTATCCTTGATTGATTGATTGATTGAACAGATTGGTTGCTAATTAACTGTTCGCAATGTTTCAAAGCCTGAGTTTTGGTGAGCACTGCGTTGCGCTGGTTGCGAGAAACTAAACGCGCATCATCCTCGTAAGCTCGGTCAGAAAACGCTTCAAAAATTAACGGCACTTTGTATTGTTCTGACAATTTTGTAGATACGTGGTTGTCGCTCAATGCCTGAACCATTAATGCTAAAGGTTCATAAAAATCTGCAACAGCACAAACCACTAATTCTAGAACGTGCTCATCTTTCATCATATCATTGTACAGTGCGCCGTGGGGTTTCACGTACACCACTTGAGCGTTTTGACACTTTGCTAGTCCGTCTAAACAGGCAATTTGTGCTTGGATAATGGCGACTAATTCTCTGTCCCCTAAACGCATAGATCGTCTTCCAAAGCCTTGTAAGTCTGGATAAGACACGTGTGCACCAATTTGGACTTGGTTCTCAACGGCCAGAGCGATTGTGCGCTGCATTGTGAGTGCATCTCCCGCATGATATCCACACGCAATGTTAGCTTGATCAATTAACTCCATAAGTTCAGCGTCATTGCCCATTTTCCACATGCCAAATCCTTCTCCAATATCCGCGTTTAATTTCATCGTACTATCAAATCTACCTCTTACATTGTTCTGCGTTCACTATAATCAATTCCGCAAGTATCTCAAACTTTGTTTTTCACTAAATAGCAAGCGTGAAAACAGGTTTTAGGCTAAAATATCGACTTTAATCAATTGTAATTAGCTTTCTAAACCAAACATCACGAAAGCCAAAATAATCAAGGTAAATAATTATTTATGCTATCAATCGGGCACATTAATACGCTGCAAGTCACAGAAACTCTTCCCTTTGGATACGAGTTGTCTGTACCAGAAGAACAAAAACATTTTAACAACGAAGAGCCTGTCTCTATTATATTGAAAGATGAAGAAGCAATTTTAAAGGTTTCTGAGTATGTTGATGCATTTGTTTTTACGTCTTCGACAGGCGAACTCCTTGCAACTTTACAGCGTCCTAAAATTACATTTAATGAATATGCCTCTTTGACGGTTGTCGGCGCATCCCAACATGGATATTTCGCAGATTGGGGAATTAAGCCTGACCTTTACATCCCTGCTAGCCAAGCTCATTCAGATTTATCGGTTGGTCTTAATTACGTTGTAAAGCTTGTAATAGACAAGCACGACAAATTAGTAGGAACCACTAAAATTGAACGTTTTTTAGAAGACGCCAGTCGAAATAATGCGCCTTCGGGGCAAGTTGAGCTTATGTTGTACGCGAAAACCCCTCTTGGCTTTAAAGCAGTCGTCGACGGGCGCTATACTGGATTATTGTTTCAAAATGAAACGATACAGAAAGTAAGTATAGGCGACAAAGTGAGTGGGTTTGTGAAACATGTGCGTTCTGATGGCAAAATTGATTTATCAATGCAACGCCAAGGGATGGAAGCCAGGAAAGATTTAAGCCAGTTGATTTTGGAAGATTTAGTTGCTCACGACGGACTATCTTCGCTCACCGACAAAAGCAGCCCAGATGAGATATATGCAAAGTTTAAGGTAAGTAAAGGTGCCTACAAGAAGGCGCTTGGAAATTTGTATAAGAATAAAAAAATTAAGATTCAAAATAACTGCGTTACTTTGGTGGAGAGCGGATCATGAAAGCAGAAGTTAATTGGCTTAAAAGTGACCATGGGTTGACTTTTAAGGGCAAAATGGACGACGGAAAAGAGCTCACTCTAGATGGCAATGGAGAGGGTTTGTCACCTATGCAAGCCGTTTTGATGAGCGTTGGCGCCTGTTCTTCAGTGGATGTAGTAGAAATTTTAAAAAAGGCACGCCAAGGAATTGAAAGTTGTTCTTGCAAACTGGAGGCAGTGCGCGCAGAACAAGCTCCAAGAGTTTTTACCAAAATACACGCCCATTACCGAGTAAAAGGAAGTAACATTAAAATTAAGCATCTACAACGAGCTGTCGAATTATCATGTGAAAAATATTGTTCAGTAATGCTAATGCTAAACCAAGCCGTTAATGTGACCACCAGCTTTGAGATAATTGAATAGGTTATTGTGAACCGTAAATTGACATACTTGCTGTGCATTGCCGTACCTGTTGCTTTTATCCTAGGGTATCAACAGGGAAAGAGCCGTGCACTTAATCAAATACTTGATACTACATCTGTATCGGTTGACAACAACGGGGCGACTTCACATATAGGTCACCAACAGACGGATACACTGGTCGAAAATATTCAAAAGGCAGCTCAAAAACATCAACACACAACATCAGAGCCGGATAATAAAGTCGTAACTACGCAAACAGAAAAGCAGGAGCAAACATCTAAGTTACCTGCACAAGACGCAGATGTCATGGAGCTACTTTCTTTCTTATTGACCATAAGCGCAAGTAACGACCCAGATGACATGGAATTATTCAGTCCTGCTTTGAATTTATTAAAACAGTCTGTAAAAGACAACCCAGAAAACATTCAAGTATTATTAGATTACTTTCTAATGGCAGATGCAGATTCTAGAGCACCATATTACATTACCAGCGTGCTACAAGGTTCGAATATTCCGGATAAAAATTTCATATTAAACAATCTTATACAGTCTTTGAGTATTCAAGGTACGCAAAATGCCAATACAAAAATGTTGCATTTAGTGGCCAGTACTGGAGCACACCACGACAATCCGTTAGTAATACAAAACATTAAAAACATAGCCATATACGACAACGAAATCAATGATAATAGATTATATGCATTGGATTTATTAATGCCCTTTCAACTTAAAGAGGAAGAGAAATTTAAAGTTGTGAATGATTTTAAATCTGCATTAGAAACCGTCAATTCGGAACAAAAAAGTTACTGGATTGAGAACATTATTCGCTTTAGCCCAAAACAAGAAAGGAATCAGCTTGCGTCCACTTATCTTGAGAGTAATAACGATTTTTCAACCAGAGTAGCCATCTTGTCAACACTGCACAACGGCTCAGTGAAACCAGACGGTGAACTAAAACAACAACTGTTTCAGATAGCCCAAGACCCAAACGATCCTTTAACGCGACATGCAAAAGATGCTTTACTTTACGTTTTTGATATTAGCAACGAAGAGTACCAACTTTTAGAAAGTGGAGGTGGCTAGTCTTTTTGTTAAGACACCGCGCTTGGTTGCAACAAAAAGAACAGGATAAGGAACAATGTCACTATTTTGACTACGATAAAGTCGCTCAGTAATTATACCGACATAATCCCTTGGTAATTACACTAATTAAGCTTATACCAAGAAATTTATTCTGAAAGTTCTTCTAAACTCTTTTTATCTATGGCTTTATTTGGCGTAATACCTAATTCTTTAAAGCTCTCAACCTGCCCTAATAAATTGCCTCTGCCGTTAGATAGCTTGTTCATTGCGGCTTGATAGCTCCCCTCTAAGGCGGTTATGTGTTTGCCAATTTTTTGCAAATCATCAACGAAACCAGCGAATTTGTCATACATTTTACGAGCTCGCTCAGCAATTTTCTGAGCATTTTGGTTCTGATACTCATACTGCCATAAATTATTAATTGTCCGCAGAGCAACCAGCAAATTAGTGGGACTTACCAGCATGATCTGATTGTCCATTGCCAATTTCATAAGATCTGGCTGAGCTTGTACTGCATTGGCAAACGCCGATTCTATGGGAAGAAACATCAACACATAGTCAAGTGTGTTAACGCCATCAAGGTCTTGATAATCCTTCTTGCTTAGACCTTTAATATGACCTTTTACTGATGCCACATGTTCACGTAAAGCTTTTTGTCGCGCGTCTTCAGTCGAAGCATTGACCAATTTTTCATGAGCCACTAACGAGACTTTAGAGTCAATTATCACATCTTTATTGTTAGGGAGGTGCACAATTACATCAGGTCTAAATGACTGCCCCGAGGCGTTATTGAATTGCTTTTGAACCTCATATTCGTGACCTTCTCTAAGCCCTGATTCATCCAATATTCTTGATAAAACGACCTCTCCCCAATTCCCTTGCTGTTTATTATCTCCTTTAAGGGCATTGGTCAAGGCTGCGGCCTCTTGAGTAATTTGCACATTGAGCTGTTTTAAACTGGTAATTTCATTTTTTAAAGCCGCCCTCTCTTGGCCCTCGCTAATATATTGTTGGTTTATTTGTTTTTTAAAATCATCTAACTGTTGTTTGAGCGGTGAGATCAGTTGCGTAATGCCATTGGCATTGGTTTGAGAAAACTTTTCGGATTTCTCATCAAAGATTTTATTGGCCAAATTTTCGAACTGAACATGCAGTTGCTTTTCAGCATTTTTTAACAGTTCGATTTTTTCTTCAAAGGACATTCGCTCTTGCTCAAAAGATGCTTTTTGCGATCTCATTTCACTGATTGTTTTCACCAACTCCTTATTAACTGACTCATATTGATTAGATAGTTGATGATATTCCCCTTTCAAATCAGCTAATTGTTCCGCTTGTTGTTCCAACCTCGCAATTTTTGAAAGCTGTATTGAATGATTTTGTTGATAGCTGGCGAGTTGTTTAGAAAGTGATTCTCTTTCAGAGAGTGCAGTTTCAGATACCGTCTCAAGCCTTTCCTTTGTGTATTCAAGCTCCTGCTCCAACAAGCCAAGCTTGTTTAGTAGATAGATCTTGTTTTGTTCAAATTCATTTTTTTGTTGCTCCAGTAACCGCGAAGAACGATTACGACTAGATACTTTGCACATCCAGAATGCAAGAACTTGCAAAGCAAGCGCACTTGTGGTCAAGGCGATAATAAATTCAGCAGTAAACATCCAGTTTGGTAATTCGATTGGCATATGTATTTTTATAATTGATTTTGAATTTGTAACACAAGTGTAAGGAAACACTGTATATAAATCCACATGTTTATACTTGAATTTATCTCTTCGTATTTCTCTAAACACCTAGAATAGTGTCAATTAGATAGCCACATTGATATTCGCAATATCAAGGGCGAGCTGTCCTTTAATTTTTAAGTATTCTGAGGGAGTTTACATTTAAGATATTCGTGAAGATGTCATAAACAAGGGGCGCGATACGCTTGTAATACTGTACTATTTCAAACCAAAACCCCCAATTGAATGGGGGTTAAAAAGGTAAACGCTATTTAGATTGTCTTTCAATTATTCGTAAGCCACGAATAATAGTTAAGCTTCCATTTCTGCTATCTTGACTTTCCAAATCGCAGGACCAGTTTCATGGGCATTTGCGCCAGAACTGTCTACAGCGACAGTAACTGGCATGTCTTCAACATCAAATTCATAAATGGCTTCCATACCCAAAACTTCAAATGCAACGACTTTTGCTTGCTTGATTGCTTTTGAGACTAAATAAGCAGCGCCTCCAACAGCCATTAAATAAACGGCCTTGTGTTTTGCAATACTTTCCACCGTCGCTGGCCCACGCTCAGCCTTCCCTATCATTCCAATAAGTCCGGTTTCTTCAAGCATCAGGTCGGTAAACTTATCCATTCTCGTCGCTGTTGTAGGCCCAGCCGGACCCACTGCTTCGTTGCCAACGGCGTCTACCGGGCCCACGTAATAAATAAAACGACCCTTAAGATCGACACCGTCTGGCAGGCCTTCACCGCTTTCAATCATGCTTTGGATGCGTTTATGAGCGGCATCTCGACCAGTTAGCATTTTACCACTGAGCAAGACAGTTTCGCCTACTTTCCAATCTTGGATATCTGCTTTAGTAACAGTGTTCAAATCGACACGGCGTACATCTTTACCCACATCCCAAGTCACTTCTGGCCAATCTTCGAGTTTGGGCGCTTTTTGTAAATATGGACCACTGCCGTCTAATGTAAAATGCGCATGACGTGTTGCGGCACAGTTGGGGATCATCGCAATCGGTTTGGATGCAGCATGGGTAGGAACAGACTTTATTTTGATATCTACAACTGTAGTCAATCCACCTAATCCCTGAGCGCCAATACCAAGATCATTTACTTTTTTGTAGATATCCAATCTAAGTTTTTCTTCTGTGGTTTCTGCGCCTCGCTCAATAAGTTCTTGAATGTCTACAGGATCCATCAAGCTTTCTTTTGCTAGAACCGCTGCTTTTTCGGCCGTTCCACCAATACCTATTCCCAACATGCCAGGAGGACACCACCCAGCTCCCATAGTTGGTAACGTTTTTACCACCCACTCCGCAATATCATCGCTTGGATTGAGCATCACCATCTTTGATTTGTTTTCTGAGCCGCCGCCTTTTGCGGCGATCATGACTTCTACCTTGTCGCCTTCAACCATGTCAATGTGCACAACGGCCGGGGTATTATCTTTAGTGTTTGTTCGACTGCCGGCTGGATCAGACACGATAGACGCGCGTAAAGGATTGCTTGGATCAAGGTAAGCTCTTCTGGTGCCTTCATCTACCATTTGTTGAACCGTTAGGTCCGTCTTGTCCCAACTCACCTGCATACCCACTTTTACAAAACAAGTGACTATGCCTGTATCTTGGCAAATTGGTCGCTTACCTTCTGCCGACATGCGGGAGTTAATCAGAATTTGTGCCATGGCATCTTTGGCCGCTTTGCTTTGCTCCTTGTGATAGGCTGCTTCTACAGCCTTCACGTAATCTAGCGGGTGATAATAGGAAATAAACTGAAGCGCATCTTCGATACTATCGATAAAGTCTTGCTGGCGAATAACGGTCATAGAATCCTCAATTAGAGTGTGGGTGATTGATACGAACGATAGACAGAAAATTATTTACATTGTGGGTAATTTTACTGCCTAACCACAAAAGGTGGTTAAAATGTATATAAAGCTGATTACCTGCGATAAACATCCATACACGTGTCACCTTAAAACATCGCTCTCTCGATTTTATTGACTAAAGTAGATTAAACTTTATGACAAAAAGAGGATGCACTTTAAAAAATGACAAGATGTGCTCACAACAAGCAAAATATAACAGCCTTTAACAAGTTAACTGAGTATACTACCCGCAAAAATATAGTCCACCAAACAAAGTGCCACATACTTTAGTGGGAATGCTTAAAAAGAAGCCGTGCCGGCGCTCAATAGTGCATTGATAGTTGTAAATGATACTTTTTACTGAGCCTTTTTTAGCATTTTTCACTATGTATCAACACGAGCGTAGTGTTCTATTTTTCTTTATAATTGGGTTAAACAGGCAATTGTCGTTCACAAGTAATAGGAGCAAAGTTGGATATATCTGTAGCGGTAAAACAATATGATAATATTCAGTTGACTACTTTGATAAACGTTTTTACCCATTATCAATCACATGATTGGTCATGCTGGTTAGATAGCGGCAGAGTTGAGAACACCCAAAGCACAGTTAATCAAAATATTCAGGCAACAGGATATAAACGTTCCCACAACAATAGATACCACATATTAGTACATTCACCACAGCTCACTTTTGAATTTAACGCGGGCAAAGCCTGTGTTGCTGGTTCTTGGGTGGAAAGTCCGCCGAACGATAAAGTTAAAACGCTTATCGACAACTGTAAACGTCAAGTATCTGAACTTAATTGTCCATTTGACATGCTTAATAAGCTGCATACTTTGTTTCAAAAATGCATTAATGTGAACGATCTGAGACAGCGTTCCCATCCTTTTATCGTCGGTGCTTTAGGCAGTTTTGGATACGATTTAAACGTGTTCTTAAACGACATTAAAGATAACGATGAAAACGAATTTGACTTATCTGATATTTGCATCGGTTACTACAGCAACAGCATAATTTATGATGCCCAGCTAAAGCAATTGTTTGTCTATTATCAGAGCGATAACGAGTCATATGTCAAACACGTTGATACTATCTTAAACAAAAGCGTAGATACTGCCAAATTTGAGTTGACTGAATCTTGGCATTCAAATATGCAAAAACACGACTATACTTATCAGATAAAACGTATACACGACTATCTAAAAGCGGGTGATTGCTATCAGGTGAATTTTGCTCAACGATTCTCAGCGACTTATCAAGGCGATGAGTTTCAGGCCTATTTGCAGCTAAGAGATATTAACAATGCCCCATTTTCTGCATTTATGAGATATAAAAGCAGTGCCATTTTAAGCTTATCGCCTGAACGATTTTTATCAATAAACAACAAAGTCGTGGAAACCAAACCAATAAAAGGCACTCGTAAGCGCTCAACTGATCCAGAAGTCGATTTAAAAATGAGCACTGAACTTTTAAATTCAGAGAAAGACAAAGCTGAAAATTTAATGATTGTAGATTTGTTGCGAAATGATCTAAGTAAATACTGTGAGCCGCATTCCGTTTCGGTCCCCGATCTGTTTAAACTAGAAAGCTACCCAGCCGTCCATCATATGGTTAGCACCGTCACTGGAAAGTTAAAGCAAAATGCTACTCCTTACGACTTGCTCAAAGGCGCTTTTCCTGGTGGTTCTATTACAGGAGCACCCAAAATACGCGCCATGCAGGTTATTCAAGAGCTAGAACCTAATAAGCGCAGTATTTATTGTGGAAGCATAGGATATATTGGGATAAAAGATGACATGGACACCAATATATGTATTCGTACGTTATTAGCAGAACGTGGTCAACTGCACTGTTGGGCAGGCGGGGGGATTGTATTTGATTCGATTGCTGAGGATGAGTATCAAGAAAGTCTTGATAAAGTAAATAAAATCTTGCCTATCTTAGAAAACGAGCAGAGTAAATGACAGAAAACGATTTTTTAACCGCTTTTAATCAACCATGGAACCAAGAGTCTCCAAGCAATCGTTTGTTTAAAAACGCAAATAGACCCGCTGCGGTATTAGTGTGTTTATTTCAACATCAAAATCATCTTCATATTTTGTTTACCCAAAGAGCCGATCACCTTAAACATCACGCCGGCCAAATAAGTTTTCCAGGCGGGAAAGCAGAACAAAGCGATCGCAACTTGGTTGAAACGGCATATCGAGAGGCCCAGGAAGAAGTGGGCTTGCACTCTGACTACCTTCGTCTCATTGGTAAAATAGGCGAATACAAAACAATCAGCGGGTTCGCTGTCCACCCAATCATTGCCATGTACGACCACCCATTGAACATTTCAGAAGACTTAGCCATTGATGAAAATGAAGTAGCCAGTGTTTTTCATGTACCCTTAAAGTTTTTAATGGATGAATCCAATTACTTTACGGAAACGATACACAGAAACAATCAATCTTTTCCCGTTTATTTTATACCTTACGAGGGAAGAATGATCTGGGGTGCAACGGCAGGCATACTTGCCCAAATACAGCAACACGTCGAAAGTGTGCACGGCAAGTCGTAACACTCGCTATTTAAGACTGAACTATCACAATTCCATATTTTCACGACTTTCCTAAAAACAACACATTAACATTTCTAATACGTCCTATTAGCATTTTTTTCTTGAGTTGTGGCACGTTTATGTAACACTTCTAATATTGTTTTTGGGAGATGTTTATGATCAGCGTATTCGATATGTTTAAGGTAGGCATTGGTCCTTCAAGTTCTCATACTGTGGGACCCATGAGGGCTGCGCATGAATTCGTACGCCTTTTGGATAAACAACAAACACTCTCGTCAATTGTTACCATTAAAACCGAGTTGTATGGTTCATTAGGGCAAACAGGTAAAGGTCATGGAACGGGTAAAGCCATTATTCTAGGCCTTCTTGGATACACTCCTGAAAATGTGCCAGTTAAAGAAGTCGACAATATGCTTGCAGAAGTCGAAAGTCGGCAATTGATCAATGTTTTACAGAAACACCGCATTAAATTTCCGAATAATGGCGCCATTGTATTTCACCGACGTAAAACACTCCCTAGACATGCAAATGGAATGACGTTGTTTGCCTATGATAAAGAAGGGCTCGTGTTCACTGAAACCTATTATTCCATTGGCGGCGGTTTTATTGTGACTGAAGCTGAGTTCGATAGGCAAAAAGATGAGAAACTGGTACAAGCCCAAATGGATGCGCCCTTCCCTTTCTCTAGAGCGAGCGAACTTATTGCTACGTGTAAAGAAAATGGGTTTAGAATTAGTTCGTTAATGCTTAAAAATGAATGCTTATTTCTCAGCGAAACAGAGATAAGAGAGCGCCTAGCTCACATTTGGGAAGTGATGCAAGAATGCATCAATAATGGAATCGAAACAGAAGGGATCCTACCCGGAGGACTTAAAGTGCATCGAAGAGCGCCTGCACTATACGCCAAACTGCAAAACGAACAAAGCAATGACCCCATGCTAGTAATGGACTGGGTCAATCTGTTTGCGTTAGCCGTCAACGAAGAAAACGCGGCAGGGGGCAGAGTGGTAACGGCGCCAACCAACGGTGCAGCCGGAATTATTCCTTCGGTAATGAATTATTACCACAAATTTATACGTCCCCTTTCCGACGACACCGCCTGTCGATTTTTACTCACTGCTGCGGCCATAGGCATTTTATACAAGAAGAACGCCTCAATATCAGGTGCAGAGGTTGGTTGCCAAGGTGAAGTGGGCGTTGCCTGTTCAATGGCTGCTGGTGCACTTACCGAAATCCTTGGAGGCTCTGTAGATGCTGTAGAAAATGCAGCTGAAATCGGTATGGAACACAATCTTGGTCTTACCTGTGATCCTGTAGGAGGTTTAGTTCAAGTGCCTTGTATTGAACGAAATGCAATGGGGGCGATTAAAGCAATTAATGCGTCACGCTTGGCACTGCGAGGAACAGGAAACCATAAAGTCTCACTAGATAAAGTCATAAAAACCATGCGTGATACAGGGAATGATATGAAGAGTAAATATAAAGAAACGGCCAGGGGCGGACTGGCGGTTAATATCATAGAGTGTTAAGTCGTTAGCTGATAAAGGCGTATCGAATTAAAACGTAGGTATAAAGCACATAGACCAGTACAAACGCGCCATCCTCCAACCGACTGCGGTAGCCCCTGTTGTTTTACTTTACTGGCAACGTGAGATTTTTGAACATATTCTCAACTTCTTCGTTATTTTTTTGCATCATGGCACGTTCAACTACGTCTTTCGTTAAGTGAGGGGCAAATCTTTCTATAAACTCATACATGTAATTGCGCAAGAAGGAACCTTTTCTAAAGCCTATTTTAGTGGTGCTGTAATCAAATAAGTGACTTGCATCAATTTTTACCAAGTCTGAATCAAGTGCCTCATCTACCGCCATTGAAGCTATTACCCCAATGCCTACGCCCAAACGAACGTAAGTTTTAATCACGTCTGCATCGGTTGCAGTAAATACTATTTTTGGTTCAAGACCCGCTTCGCTGAAAGCTCTGTCAAGTTCTGAACGACCTGTAAACCCAAATACATAAGTCACTAATGAATATTTGGCAATATCATTTATGCTTATGGTTGTTTTTTTAGCAAGTGGATGACTCTTATTGACAATGACGGAACGGTTCCAGTGATAACACGGCAACATGATTAAATCGTTATATAAATGAAGAGATTCAGTGGCAATGGCAAAATCGGCCTCTCCTTTCGCTGCCAAATCGCTAATTTGTGAAGGCGTACCTTGGTGCATATGCAAAGACACTCGAGGATACTTACTCATAAATCCTTGAATAACATCAGGCAGCGCGTATCTGGCTTGGGTATGAGTAGTGGCGATATTGAGTTTACCTTGGTCTGGCAAAGTATGTTCACGAGCGACTGACTTGATGCTCTCAACCTTGGCCAATATTTCTCTTGAAATACCAATGACTTCTTTACCCGCTTCAGTAACATGAGTGAGGTGCTTACCACTTCGCCCAAAAATCTGAATGCCCAATTCGTCTTCCAACATACGTACTTGTTTGCTTATACCAGGCTGAGATGTGTATAAATTTTCAGCAGTAGCTGACACGTTCAGATTGTTATTTAACACTTCTACTATGTATCTGAGTTGCTGTAGTTTCATTGATTCCCTTAAATATACAGTCTTGAGGGTGATGTAACAGAATTGAACCGAGTTAATTGTTCACCAATCAAATTAAATACTAAGATGATTGACAAATTTTCCGATAACCCAATATAGGTTTGTTTCTAAATAATAGCTAATCTATAAGTTTTTTGCATATAAAATTTATAGAATTTCATTACTTTATATTTTTAACAAGATTGTTTGTCGCTAATCAAGCCTAGTAAACTAAACAAAAATTGATAGGTTTTTGAAAATGACTAAGCTCATAAATGAGAGTACAAATTCCGATGCAAGATTAGGCGAACTGGATTTTTCATCCATAATCGCTGTGGCGATCCATGATATGAAAAACTCGTTAAGTCTGCTGTTACAGTCTATAGATAACACTTCTGATAATGTAGAAGAAGGTAATCATGTCGCCCATGAAAATATAAATAGAATTCGCTATGAAGCGAGCCGAATGAACACTACCCTAGTTCAAATTTTGTCTTTATATCGTGCAGATAATAATGCTCTGCCGCTGAATGTAGATGAGTGTTTTATTGTAGATTTGTTCGAAGAGGTAATTGGCTCTAATCAAGCCTATATGAAGAGTAAAAATATTCAAATACACTGCGATGTTAGCGAAGACCTATCTTGGTATCTGGATAAAGATTTAGTGTATTTACTCGTACATGATGTTCTGATTAATGCCATTCGATATGGTTGTGAAAACATTTACTTGCAGGCGAAACTGGTTCATATAGACCAGTTTAGCGAACAACTGAAAATCACTGTTTCTGACGATGGTTGTGGCTATCCTCAGGCAATGTTAGACATTTCTGAGGTGCAGCTTGATCATTTCTGCATATCAGAAGGTCGCACCGGTTTAGGATTGTTCTTTGCTAGACTCATTGCTAACGCACATAAAAATAAAGGGGCGTCAGGGAACATTAAATTGGCTAATGATTCAGTTAGTGGTGGCAGCGTCTTTGAGCTAACGCTTCCGTGAAGACCATCTGCGACCCACAAAAAACGTCATTAAATATTTGGAAAGGTAGTATCAATAAAAGAATGCATTACGCCGATTTGTATCAATACAATCAATTAGGTCCAGTTAAATGACTTATACAATTATCATTATATTAATCGCTTTTTTGATAGTGTGTGGAATAGCGGCAACGGCAATACAACAAAATAACGAGCGCAAAGAAAACGAAAAGCGCGAGGAAATTGCTCGTCAGAAAACCATGTATGAAGAAACCGAAGAGTCTATTGTTGCTGCGCTTCAGATGCCAGTGTCTCAATTATTAATCGCACTAATGCGCAAACGTTCCATAAATTGTTTAAAAGCAATTTATGAGTATACCCCCACTCCTGACATCAAAGCCAAAATTGAAGAAATAACTAAAACCCTGTCCAGTATGAATGTCCAAGAGCCAGCGCCCGATCAAAACACTTTTACGCTGCCCAAAACCGACAAAGTCATTATTAAATATATTCAGGCTGTGAAGAAACTCAGAGTTATTTTGCGTTCAGAACACAACAAAGGAAATATTGCGGGGCAGCTGTTCGTAAACGAAGAAAAAGCACTTGCAAGCCTTCAACTTAGAGTCAATGTAGAAACTCTGCATAAAAGAGCGGTTGACGCCATTAACAACAACATGCAAGGTTCCGCTCGACAATATATAGAAAAAGCGATCAACGCATTAAAAAACCATAAGCCTCAGTCTGAATATACAGAAACACGGCAAGCAGAACTTGAAACCATGCTTAATGGCCTAGAGATGAACGTGAGAGACTCGAATTTAAAACAAATAATGGCCGAAAAAGAAAAAGAAAGTAAAGAAATAGACACATTGTTTGAACCAAAAAAGAAGTGGTAGAAATTTAGGTTTAGTCAAATTGACACTACAAAGTTATAATGCTGTTTATTAAGAGGGCTATATGCCCTACTCTTTCGTTTTAATAAGCTTATTGGGAATAACCTTGAACTTTTCAGATCTACCGGTTGATCACCGCATCACAAAAAATATTACAAAATTAAATTTACAGCAGCTAACTGAAATTCAAGAAAAAGCCATCCGACATGCAATTTTAAATAAAGATATCTTAGCAGCGTCTAAAACAGGCTCAGGGAAAACACTGGCTTTTGTGATCCCCATGATCCATCGGCTCTTGAGCCAAAAAGCGTTGACAAAAGCCGACCCACGAGCATTAATTCTTGCCCCCACTCGAGAGCTCGCAAAACAAGTTTTTTTGGTGGTCAAGCAAATCGCGGCTACTACACCGTTAAAAGCAAATCTAGTGGTGGGCGGAGAAAATTATAACGATCAAGCTAAACTGCTTAAGAAAAAGCCTCATATAATAGTGGCTACGGCGGGACGTATACACGACCATCTAAACGATAGGCACCTATTTTTAAACGGTTTAGAATTGCTTATTTTAGATGAGGCAGATCGTATGTTAGAGCTTGGTTTTAGTGCACAATTAGCCAATATAAATGCGCAAGCAAACCACAGAAAAAGGCAGACTATGATGTTTTCTGCCACTATAGAACAAGCTCAAATAAAGGACATGACCGCAAAGCTTCTCAAAAACCCTCAGGTGATAAAGGTGAATGCTTCAAACGAGCCACACGTTGATATTCAACAAGCATTTTACTTATCTGATAATGTTAAACAAAAAGATGAGCAATTGTTAAAGCTAATCTCTATTCAAGATAGACAACAATGCATCGTGTTTACCGCAACCAGAAACGACACTCAACGTTTAGCTGACCATTTAAATGAACATAATATACTGTCAACTTCATTGCATGGTGAGCTACTTCAAAATCAAAGAAACCAAATAATTCAATCTTTTAGCAATAACAAATTTGCGGTTTTAGTCACGACTGATTTAGCTGCCAGAGGGTTAGATATAAAGAATGTGGCATTAGTGATCAATTACGATTTACCCAAATTCCCAGAAGAGTATATTCACAGAATTGGGCGAACAGGGCGAGCCGGTTCAAAAGGACGTGCAATATCGCTAATTGGTAAAAAAGACTGGCAGAGTTTTGAAAGCATAAGAGATAATTATATAGGTAAGGTAGAGTTTAGTAAATTGGATGGCGTTGATACGAAATTTTCTGGATTCGTTAAAAAGCATAAATTTAAGCAAACTAAGGTGGCAAAAGTTAATACAAAAAAATCACCGAAAAGCTCTAGCGTAAAAACCAAACGAATCAATACTATGATATCAAAAGAAGTCGGCTTTACGCCCATCAAGAGGAAGAAATCGCCATCATCGCATGACTCTAACGACGAATAGTAATATTAAACTAGTGTGTTGTGACTAAACATTGAGGAATTAACTAACATAAAACGGTGGGGTTTTGTTCATCAGCCAAAAAAAGATATTAGTACTCCCACCAGCACTCTTGCCACCACTCCAGAAATTCTTCAAAATCAATGTAGCCATCTCCGTTCTCGTCAATCATATTGAAGCCATCTTGAACGTGACTGGCTTTGGTTTTGGGCGATAAAACAGTGAGCATTTCTACAAACTCTTTTAAGTCCAACTGGCCATTGTTGTCTATGTCGAAATAATCAAACTCTTTGCGAATTTCAGCTACCTTTTCAGGGCTCAGAGTTTTGCTAGCAGGTTTTGTATCAGACATGAGGTAATACCCCTTTTACTCGAAATGTAACCTAAAGTTTACTCTTATGAACCCAACCCTGTCCAGTGCAATCGGTCATATTTAAATACGAAAGCGGTATTAATCCAGCAATAATTGCATAACTATCTAATATCCTTGAAACTTAAAATGCGCTGAGTTTCATGATTGATTTTTAGCTTTAGCCCGTAGGCTTTGCGCCCTTGCCTTTTGAGCTCGTTTTTCAACCATTATGTCTCTTGCTTCTGTTCCTACATGTTCTTGGTTTCTCAATTTTGCCAAATGAACTTGCTTTTCTCGTTCTCTGAACCTAGCTAATTGCTCTGCTGTATGAGTTCCATAACACTTAGGACAAGTTACCCCAGGCTCATAAAGGTCGCTTTGTTTGTCTTCTTCGGTAATAGGAAGGCGACACCCATAACATTGGTCGTAATGGCTTTTTTCCAAGTCGTGATTTACAGCCACTCTATTATCGAAAACAAAACAGTCTCCCTTCCACATGGATTCAGTCTTTGGCACATCTTCTAAATATTGCAATATCCCACCCTCTAAATGATATACCTCCTCGAATCCCTGCTGCTTCAAAAAAGCCGTAGACTTTTCACACCTTATACCGCCAGTACAAAACATGGCTACTTTTTTTTGTTTTGCCGGATCCAGCTCCTTTGCCACGTATTCAGGGAACTCTCTGAACGAGTCGGTTTTTGGGTTGATTGCGTTTTCAAACGTACCTATTTCAATTTCATAGTCGTTTCGAGTGTCTATAAGAGTTACCTTGGGATCACTAATCAAATCATTCCAATCTTTAGGAGAAACGTAAGTGCCAACCGATTCATTGGGATCAATTCCATCCACACCTAATGTCACAATTTCTTTTTTTAATTTAACTTTAGTTCGATAAAAAGGTTTTTCATCGTGCCAAGATAATTTAAAAGATATAGGATTGATTCTGTCGTCTCGATTCAAAAACTCTAGCATTTTGTCGATGTCAGATTGAGTACCAGACACGGTGCCATTTAGCCCTTCTTGAGCCAACAAAATTGTGCCTTTAATATTGTACATTTCTAGCGTTTCTTTGAGGGGGCGGCGAAGCTCTTCATAGTTGTCCAGTGCGACAAATTTGTATAAAGCGCATACCAAATATTTATCTTGATCAGATAGTTGCGTGTTTTTCATGTTATATCCTTGCCTGTTGGAACGTAAAACCAATGCAAATTGGCGCGCAAGGTAGCACATTTATGCACTGAACTGAAGTGGTCATGATATTAAAATAGTGGCAAAAGTTAGGCGCTCACCTCAATTTGACTAAGCAAAGCGTCTGCTAATTGATTGGTGGTGGTTGGTTCGTCATATGACTGACTGAACGCTTTTTCCAATTCCTCTAACTTATTTATCGAATCGGGGATAGAGTCTTGCAACGCAGTTTGTTTATGCCATGAAAGATTATTCAGCAATTCATTGGGCAATTCTTGCTCATCTGTTTGCCAATGCAAAGCGTTTGGCTTAAATGCGTTTAAAAAATTTAGACCCAATGAGACATTTTTTTGCTGTGTCAATGTTGCATAGCTATTAAAAATACTTTGGTAATCACTAGGTTTAGCATATAAATTTGGTGAAACTGCTGGAGGGAAGTGTATACTTAAGTATAAATTATTATCCGTCACATGCTCATTAGATTCTGCATCATTTACATCATATGCCGATATTTGAATGGACAATAACCATGAAAACGAAGAATGCTCCGTGCGCTCGCTAGCGAGGGCCTCAGAAATATTTTGGTCAATCCGATTGTTATATAATTTAAGATTGTTTATGTCGTTTACAGAATTTTGCTCGTTCAACATGAGACTGTTTTTACCTTGTAATCGATGTCATTCACCCGTGTACTATATCGACTTACCTAGGAAATAATTGAACGCTTACTACAGTGTGTTTTTAAGGCTAAAATTTAATATATGAATCCTATCGATTACTCTACAAAGCAATGTTTAGTTATAGAAGATAGACGCCCATTCCTTATGTTGCTCAAAAGTTTACTTGCTACATTAGGAGCAAAGAAAATTCATACTGAAATGTCGGCAGAAGCTGGTGTAAAAGCCTGTAAAACAAATCGATATGACATTATTATTAGTGATCTTCAATTGGGGAATAAGCGCAAAAACGGGTTTGAATTTTTAGAAGAGATCAAAAAATTAAAGCTCATTCAACCTAGCACTGTATTTATCATGATTAGTGGAGATAGTGCTCGCTCCATTGTCTTGGGTTCCATAGAAAAGCAGCCTGACGACTTTCTAATCAAACCATTTTCACAAGCGCAGCTTAATGCCAGGATTTCGCGAGCCGTACAGCGGCGCAACAATCTATTCCCATTATACCAAGCAATTGACAAAGGTGACTACGAAGGCAGCATTGTCGCTTGTAAGAAGCTTATGAAAGAGTTTCATCAATACAGCAATCAGCTTCTTCAGATTTTAGTTGAATTATTTTGGAAGACAGAGAATTTTGACGAGGCAGAAGCATACTTAGCTCAGTTGTTGTCTCACCGCCAACTGCCTTGGGCATTGACGGCTCAGGGTAAAACAAAATTATTGAAAGGTGAATACGAAGATGCCATTGAGCTGGCAAAAGAAGCCATAGATTCATCTTCTAATAACGTAGAAGCTTATGACATTATTGCAGAAGCCTATTTGAAATTGAACAAGAACCCAGAAGCTCAAAAGTTCATAGAGGAAGCGCTGACGCTGTCTCCCCTCTCTATTGACAGGCACTTTAAGGTGTGTGAGATAGCAAGAGAAAATGCGAATTATGAACTTGCTATGAACAGCGCAAAATCAATTTTCGAGTTGTCTCAACGTTCGGTTCATAAAAACATTAACCATATGTGCGGTTACATTAGAAGTATTCTAGACATCGCTGAGCACGCAGAAACTAAAAATGAACAAAACAAGTATCTTCAGGAGTCATTCTTAGCACTGCAAAAAGCTAAGATAGACGAAAACACCAAAACTCAGCCAGATGATTTTGATTTCGATATTTTTGAGTCTATTGTCTATGCACGAACATCATTGATAAACGGAAAAACAAAAGACGCAAAAAGAGAACTTGAACAAAGCCAGATCGCGATAGAAAAAAGTTTTACCGAGTATCCGATAACGCTTGCGCCCGACAGTATGAAGCTGATGCTTGACTTGGGCGATTATGAAGAGGCCTCAAAGTTAGCGCATTTGATCAAAGAACAGTCTCATGATTTAGACGATGCGATATTGTACTTAGCAGAAACCGAACTGGCTAAAAACAAAGAAAAACAAACTCTTTACGTTCGACATAATAAAACTGGGATTCATTTATATTCGCAAGGCAAATATGCTCAAGCCTGCGAAGAATTCAATATTGCCAAAGAACTTTGCCCACTGAATATTGGGGTATCACTTAATCTACTTCAATCCTTATTAAAACTAATAGAAGCCGCCGATAAACCGGAAGGTAAAAATATTATTCAAGCGAAAGAGTTACATAAATTCATCAAAACCATGCCTTTGAAAGCCATTCACCAAACCAAATTTGACCGAATGATTGAACAACTAGATA
>CBFIBG010000027.1:0-2503 GCA_965660815.1 Glaciecola sp. | reverse complement strand
GCGCTTATATTGAGATGAAGCTTTGAATCTTCTTGACTCTCTCATGCACTGTATATAATGTCTTCATTGAATACGAAAAACATAGTATTCACCTAATGGATTGTAGTTGTTCTATAGTAGTACAGTTTAGTACGTTAATCGTCAACTGGTCCAGATAAAATCATTAGGGTGAAAAGCCTCACGGAAAGCGACAGGTTATTTTTTAGTAACGGCTGCGCTACAGAGCCCATTAAAAACTTATTTTAATAGGAATAGCAATGAAGCTTACAACTTTACTCTCCGCAACTTTCTTGGTAGCGGTTACTAGCGCTAGCCAAGCAGCTCCAACTAACTTCGAAGCGCGGTTCACATCAGACAATCAAATTACTTCAATGGAAGCTTTTGACGGTACTACCACTAGTACAGTCGATTTGAGTAGCACAAGTAATTTGGATGAGTGGCGCATTTCAGATGTTTTGGAAACCAATTTCGATCCAACCAAAACATGGACCTTTACGTTTAATACATCAAACTATAGCAATTCTGCAAATCCAGCTGGATTTATAGCGGATATTACTTTCAATGGTAATAGTTACAACACTGGCACTGCTAATTGGCAAGTAAATAAAGACGACGGATTGTTTCAAAGCGCTGTGTTAAACGCATACAACTACAATGGCAATAGTCAGTGGCAAGATAAAAGCCTATTTACTGGAAAGTGGATTGGGTTTGACTCAAGTGTAAATCAGCCAGGCAGTACCGACTTTTCATATCAATTGACGGTAAGTGCAGTACCAGAAGCGTCAACTTACGCACTTATGCTAAGTGGCCTAGGTATCGTTGGTATGATGGTACGTCGTAGAAAGAAATTAGACGTTGCCGCTTAATGCTTAAAGCTACCGACTCTGGAAATTACTAGACCTCCTGCTTTGCAGGAGGTTTTTTTTGGTCCACACTCATAGAGCGAGCCCTACCAATATTGATAAGCCACATAAGCCACATGGTTAGCGAATTGAAATAACATTCGTATGCAAAGCGGCTAAAACTGATTACTTATACCTGAAATTGTTTATTACCCAATATGTTCTCTTGTTGGTTGCGCTGTTTTTAAAATCCAATCTTGTTCTTTTGGTCAAATCCCATAAGAGGCTTTCCTAATATCCTTGGTCATCTACAAATAATACGGCCTATTATTCAAACTCACTTTTGTAAGTCACTTCTTTTCGCTTTGTCATTAAACACCTAGGTAGTTGGTTTATAATCCAAAATATAATTGTCCTTTGAAATTACGCTCGGCCTCTAAAAACTGATATCCTTACGTTAGTTTGTTTGATTACTGCAAATAAAACAAAAAACATAGGTATTATGATTTAACTTAATCTAGGAAGAAAAGTTGCCTCAGAAAGATTTTTACAAAAATATCCTGATAATATTTATCACGTTTTTTCTCATGTATTTTGTGTCAATAGAAGCAAAATCATCTCAAAATCGTGCGCTAAATATCGAAGCTGAAATTAGCAAAGCGAATAATAGTCTTCGTTTAAGTTGGAATGCTTCAAAAAATAAAAATATAGGAAATACATTTATCGACCGTCGCCTGTTAAGTGACAAGTCGGGAGCGCTTTGGGAACAGATTGCTTCAATAGATAACTCAAAAAATTATTTTGTGGATAACACAATTCAACCCGGTGTTGCCTATGAATATCAGCTTACTAGAAGAGCAAGCAACTATATCGAAATAGGTTATTGGGTTACAGGGATTAAACTGCCCGCTATTGAGCACCGTGGAGTTGCTATTGTTGTGGTTGACCAAACTATCACTGACGAAATTTCTACGCAGTTAAATCGTTATATACTCGATCTTGTTGGAGATGGGTGGGACATAGTGCTTCACACAGTTAAGCGTGGTAGTAATAAAGACCCTATCGCAAATTTGAAGATAGCTCGCGAATTACGTTCTTGGATAACTGCACAATATGTGAAAAACGAAAGCGTCGATCATGCGCTGATTTTAGTTGGACATGTTCCTGTAGTGAAATCCGGAAACGTTAATCCAGACGGACACCAGCCAGGCCCTCTTGAAACAGATTTATTTTATGCGGAAATAGATGACACATGGTTAAACAATCTCCGAGGTGTATTGTTGCATAGTCAGATACCTGGCAATCAAATTGATATGCAAGTTGGCAGGATAGATTTTTCCTCTATGGATAACGCTTTAGGGACTGAAATTGAACTACTAAAACGTTATTTTGACAAGAATCATCAATGGCGTCATGGAAAAGTAGGCGATTTGCGTGCAGCCTATGCACAAAATAGCCATCTATTTGTTGAAAGCGCGGCATTGAGGAACATAGTAGGCCCTTCATCCCTTAAGGAAGGCGGGCATCATACATTGGGTACTGAACAAAATTGGTTATTTGGCGTTGATTTTGGCAGTTGGAAGTATCAAGACTATGTTGGAGAAAAAAGTATAAATGCTATATTTTCTTTAAATTTTGGTAGTGGCAAACATAAATTCTCA
>CBFIBG010000026.1:0-3663 GCA_965660815.1 Glaciecola sp. | reverse complement strand
CAATGATCAGCCTATTTTCTTATCTTGACTACACTTACTTCGTAATTGCTTCCTGTTTTTGGACCTAAATCGCATGAAACAAGCCTTAAAGCCAGCTGTCACAGAGGATAGCAAATAGCGTTAATTTGTCTTATACTTTTTTTCTGCCAAGAAACGTTGGGAAGCAAACACACACTAAAGCCCAGTAGTAGGGGTAAAGTATAGGCAGGATCAATAATAAAGAGATTAGAAAAGCCAAAAGGGTATTGGGTTATCGGCCACAGTAATTGAGTTCCATAAACAGTACAAGCATCCAATAAGGCATGCGTAGACAAGCACAGAAATACCATTAGCGTCCATTTATACCAGCTATATTTAAACTCACTATCAGAGCTTATAGGGTGTAGCTTTGCCAATAGCCAGGCAATAATTGGACTCAACACCAAGTGCACTAAAATGGAATGGCTAAAGCCTCTATGGTAGGTAAAGGCTTCAACTTCTCCTCCATACGGCAAAAACACGTCTAAATCTGGCAAAGTACCAAGAAGCGCGCCATAAAGTACCGCTTTTTTACCCACTTTTGGACCAAGTGTCGCATAAGCGACTGTTCCACCAAGAACAATTTGAGTTAACGAATCCATTGATTAAACATCTAAGATTAAAAAAATAAATACTCTTACTTTTAATATTTAGCTTACTAAATTAAAAAAAGCGCGATTCAGTCTCGCGCTTTTTTAATATTATTGTAAAAACCAAAATATTGGATTTGCTTATCTACCTAAGTTCATTACCTTAGACCAAGCCGCCACGAAATCATTTACAAATTTCTCTTTAGATGTATCAAAAGCATAAACTTCTGCAACAGCTCTTAACTCTGTGTTTGAACCAAATATTAAATCCACCGAAGTCGCAGACCACTTTTGCTCACCGGTTTTGCGATCGAGTCCAACGTAAACACCTTCCTCTTCAGCTTTTTTCCACAAGGTTGACATATCAAGCAAGTTAACAAAAAACTGGTTGTCTAACTGGCCAGGCGTTGTCGTCAATACTCCGTGAGTGCTTCCCCCATGATTTGCATTCAACGCTCTCATTCCTCCAATCAGTACAGTCATTTCAGGTACGGTAAGGTTGAGTTGGTCCGCTTTGTCAACTAATGCTTCTGTTGGCGAATAATAGCTTTTTTCAGCATCAAAGTAGTTTCTAAATCCATCAGCACGCAACTCTAACAAGCTAAATGAATTGACATCCGTCATGTCTTGGGTTGCATCACCTCTACCTGGATTAAATGGAACAGTAATATCAAATCCCGCATCTTTTGCCGCTTTTTCTATTCCGACGGCCCCTGCAAGTACTATCATATCTGCCATTGATATCTTCGCACTACTAAAAAATCCACCCTTCACGTTTTCTTTGATTTGCTTTAGTACTTTGAGGACTTTTGATAACTCTTGAGGATCGTTTACTTGCCAGTTGCTTTGTGGAGACAGGTTTAATCGACCACCATTTGTGCCACCTCTCATATCTGAGTGACGATAGCTTGCTGCCGCTCCCCAAGCAACTCGTACCAATTCTGATACAGATAGCCCAGACTCAAGTATTTTTTCTTTGATATTATTGACCTGTTTTGCAGATAAATCTGACACTGTTTCAGGATCTATTGGATCTTGCCAAATCAATGTCTCTTTTGGTACTTCACTTCCTAGAAAGTTAGCAGGCGGTCCCATGTCCCTGTGAGTCAACTTGTACCATGCTTTTGCAAACGCCTTTTGATATTCATCTGGATTTGCCAGGAATCTCTCGACAATTTTTCTATATTCAGGATCGAATTTAAGCGCTAAATCAGCCGTTGTCATGACAACTTGCGTTCTTTTTCCGTCAACGTGAGCATCTGGAGCAGTTGTGTGCATTCCTTTATCTTTGGGCACCCATTGAATCGCACCGGCAGGGCTTCGCGTCTGTTCCCAATCGAAGTTCATCAAGTTGCTTAGATACAAAGTTGACCAACGGGTAGGTGCTTGTGTCCACGCGCCCTCAAGTCCACTGGTGACTGTATCTTCACTATGGCCTTTACCACATTTGTTTTTCCAGCCGAGCCCCTGCTCTTCTATAGGCGCTGCGCCGGGCTCTCTTCCTAAACATTCTGATGGTTTGTGAGCGCCGTGCATTTTGCCAAAAGTATGGCCACCTGCGATCAAAGCAACCGTTTCTTCGTCGTTCATCGCCATTCGCTCAAAGGCTACTCGTATGTTCTTTGCTGAACCAATAGGATCTGGCACGCCACGAGGGCCTTCAGGATTAACGTAAATAAGTCCCATATGGGTTGCACCAAGAGGTCTTTGCAATTGACCACCATTATCTTCTCTGTCGCTTGCGAGCATTTCTACCTCTGGCCCCCAATATACAAAGTCAGGTTCCCAATCGTCCGCTCGACCACCAGCAAATCCGTAGGTTTCAAAACCCATGTTCTCAAGCGCTACATTACCAGCTAACACCATTAAATCGGACCAGCTAAGTGCTACGCCATACTTTTGTTTTACTGGCCATAATAATCGACGAGCTTTGTCTAAGCTCGCATTGTCAGGCCAACTGTTAAGTGGATCGAAACGCTGTTGAGCTCCACCTACGCCACCTCGTCCATCCAACGTTCGGTAAGTACCCGCGCCATGCCAAGACATTCTTATAAAAAATGGGCCATAATTGCCGAAATCGGCAGGCCACCAATCTTGAGAGTCAGTGAGAAGACTATTAATATCATTTTTAACCGCAGCTAAATCTAATTTTGAAAAATGATCTGCATAATTAAAGTCTGGACCATAGGGGTTTGATCTTAAATCGTGGTCCCTTAAAGATGAAAGTTCTAACTGCTCTGGCCACCAAAACTGATTACTTTTCGCTTGCCCCATTTTGGAAGTGCCTGTACCCATTGCACCTTTTGGTTTGCTTATTTCTGTCGCGTCTACAATTGCAATTTGAGTAGCTAACAATATACCTGTAGCCACCGCTGTTTTTACAAACTTGTTTTTAATGAATACCATATTAATTACCTTTTAAGAGTGTGTTAATTTTTAAGGTTTAGGATTAAAAGCAATATTTATAATCTGCACATCAATCCAAAATACTGGGCACAACTATAAAGAAGTAAATTGAAAAGTATGCTTAATAAAAGCGATTGAGGTAATCGGAATATTTAATATTGACTGAAGTTAACAAACACCGTCATCAAATAAATTGTGTCAGAGTTGCATACAACGTTACCCGTGCTCTTAAATAAACGCCTAAGGTTTGGTGGCTAGAATCATAAAAATAGTAATTAAAGAATTTGATAAGGAACGTAAACTCTAGCCCCCAAACCTAGTTTTGCAAATGGCTAGAAAAATGATATAGGTCAAGAACATAACTTGTTGTTTCTGCATGCCAATATTACACTTATTCAGTGTAGCGATTCGCATGACAACGAAAACGGACAGGTAAATGGGACAAAAATTAAATAAAGACAGTTTTACCCCGCGCGATCATGATGTATTTCGAAATAAGCTTTATGAGCAAAACTATTATTGGCAAGGACGCCATTGCTAGCGAATTACACTCATACCTATAAACGTCACCGACCAGAGCATACGTTATTGTATCAATTGGTTGAGCAACATTATCCAGAATTTCTAGAGCACCTTTCTCATCAAGGAA
>CBFIBG010000025.1:0-4032 GCA_965660815.1 Glaciecola sp. | reverse complement strand
GAGCCTTGATATTGGACAAGAAGAGAAACAAAAAAAACAAGCGCTAACCGATAAAAAAGACTCTGAGTAACATAAAATCTTTAACTACTAGATGTCTTCGCCGTTATTCGAAGCGGAGCCTCCGGTAGTAATATGTTATCTAACATTTTGAAATCTGACTCAGAAACGGTCAACAACCCGTTTCTGATCAGCATACCATTTGAAAGCGGTTTATTTAGTTGCGGGTTTTCGAACTGTATGGTTAAACCATCTACTTGGGGCATCATAAATGACATAAAACCGCCCATTTCGTTAAAGAAAGCTTGATACTGCGAATATAAAAAATCTAAATCAGATACTGGGTATTGGGTCTTTAAATACTCTGGTTTTGTCTCTAACTGCACTGAGATATCACAAACATTAGTAGCCTCTTTTAAATCTAATATTATCAGAGCATCAGCTTGCCTCAAGGCCCTTTCGCTTGGGATCGTGAAGCGGTTCTCAGGCGTGACATCAAGCGGAATTTGTTTTTTATCTGTGCTGATCCTTGCTTCGTTAATTTGGCAAAGCTTATTAGTATGAATGTTCATAAATCCAAAAGCAAATTGTAAAGCTTGTGTATCTTCGCCTTTAAGCTTTTTTACATGACTGTAGAATGTTTTGTATTCTACTTGAAGTTCATTTGCTTTTATAAAGGAAGAAAAGCCTAGTATTGACATTAGTAAGACGCCGTAAAAACCTTTTGTCATGATTCCATCAATTCCTTATTTACTCTTATCATTTGTCGAAGTTCTTCAACGTACTCCTCACCTCGTTCAGAATATCTAGTGAGGCCCTCTGCAAGCGCGTAAGCAGTGATGCTTTGCTGATTTTCTCGAGACTTTTGACGAATAATTCTCAAGTCCTTATATGCAGGATGTCTATTAATATTTCTCATATAACTATACATAGCAGCAGACAGGTTATTAAACTTTGCCACTTCGTGTGATGCATCTTCATCGCGCCTTTTAGGCACAAAGCCACACCCCTTTTTAAAACACCATAAGCCGAAAAAATTATAGCCTTTAGTTGCGAAACGCGATGTCCCCCATGCAGATTCATTCGCAGATTGCACAAGCACAAGCTCAGCTGGAATAATATCAATTTTACTCAAAAGTTCGGCATAGATCCCTTCAAAACCTTGGCTGTCATCTACTCGATACTCTGCAATAAGAAAGTTTAATTCTTCAGTCTGACGTTCTGTGAGAGCTTGGCCGGCAACTTGTTTCGCTCTTAAACCCTGAACTAATTGCCTGACAGATAGTATGTGTTCGTTTTGCGCATTAATTGCTGGTTTAAGATAATCAAAAAAGGCCTGCTTTTTCTTAGTCACACTTTCATATTCATTGAAATCTGGTACTGGATCGTCGGAGTATTCAACTTCGGGGATCGTTTTAACAATACTCTTTTCAGGTTGTAAATAAATAACCAAACTCGCTACCAATACAACCACTATCAGCGCTAACGAGATAATTTTGACCTTATGCATCAAATACTCCTTGCTGTTCTTTGTCCTCATAGTGTACTGCTTGATTACTACAAAACAAGTTTTGGTACAAAATAGCTTTAACATTGAAGTAAAGTGGCCCAACAAAAATATAAGCAATTCCGAAACTTAAGACGACTAAAACAAACAGCAGCAAAAATATCGAGAAAAATGTGATAACTTTTCCGAAATTAGCATTAACAGCTTTAATCGATAAAGCAATCGCTTTAAAAGGCGTGAGTCGACGCTCTACAATTAAAGGTAATGTAAAGGTAGTAGCCACGAATAAATACAGTCCGGGTAAAAAATATAGTGCAAACCCAAGCGTTAACAAAATGGAAGTGATGGCGCTAGCGACAGCCAATAGCGTAAACATTGGGTAGTAGCTAAAAATCCCGGAAAAGCTTACGGCTTTACCTCTTAGCGATACAATAGCCGTCATAGCAATACCAGTCCAAAGAGGTGCCAAAATTATCGTCAGTAATAACTCCAATAGTACTTGATGCTCGGGAGCGATGATCTGAGAAATGTCTATCTGTTCTGGATCTAACGTATTCATTGGTGAGCCTAATACTTGTAAAAAGATCCAAAAAACAAATATTGTAACGAACAAAATAGTTCCCAAGCCTTGCAATAGGACCCATATGTTCTTTTTACACTGTTGGGACGCCTGTTGAAAGACTTCTTTCACGTCTACGTCAATATTGCTATTGAAATCAGTATTATTTGAGTTAATAACCGCAACCTCTTTGCATCAGTTTTAAATATACACCTTACCAATATGATACATGTAATTATTAGCAAAATTAAAACAATTTGCGTCTAATTGACTACTAAACCAATAATAAAATTGCCATAGAAATCAGCACAACGCCCATCAATCTATCAAAAAAATAACCGTATCTCTGATAACCATTACGAATACTTCGAATGTTACTTACATAAGATAAGAAGAAAAACCATAATGCCGTGGCAACTGCAAGGTAGACACCATAAAAAACTTTTGTGGCGAGTTCGGTTTGTTCGGGAATAGCCGCTGAAAATAACGCCAAAAAAAATAGCGTAGCCTTTGGATTAAGACCATTGGTCAAAAAACCAAGCCCAAAGTCTTTGTACCATCGCGAACTCACATTCCTTGCTTTTTGATTAACTGAGTTTTCTGAGCTGGGCTGACTTCTCAAAGCAGATACACCTATATAAATAAAATAGGCCGCAGCAATATACAAAAGCCCATGATACATCCATGGCGTTGTGTTGATTAAGAGACTTATTCCCAAAATCGAATAAGCAACATGCAGCAAAATTCCAACGCTTATTCCAAAACTTGTCCAAAGGGCGCTGGATAATCCTTTTTGTAGTGACTGTTTCAAAACCACAGCAAAATCAGGGCCCGGACTTATTACGGCTACAAAGTGCATAATGGCTATCGTTGCCCAAACACTGAATTGTATATCTATCATTCACCTAGCTCTACTGACAAGGTTTCATCAGCGCCCCATTCTGACCATGAACCGTCATAAACCAATAAAGGACTTTTGCCCAGTATGTGAGCGGCATGTGCCAACAGGCAGGCGGTAACACCGCTTCCACAACTGAACACTAAATGTTCATTAAATCTTTTAAACTTTTCTTCTAATATTCGTTTAGACAAAAACAATCCATTTTTGTCAAATAACTGAGCATAATGTAGGTGTTTCGATGAGGGGATATGGCCGGATCTTAAATTCGGCTTGCTTTCAGGTACAGCGCCCAAAAAACGACTTTTACTTCTAGCGTCGACTATCATAGTTTGTTTGCTGTTTATATTTTGTAATATAAAATGCTTATCCACAAAACGAAAAGAAGGGTCTTCAATCGCTGTGAAGTTTCCCATCTTAGTCGTTTTTACTAGAGAAGATTGAGTTAAGTAACCACTTTTTAACCAATTTGCGAGTCCGCCATCCAACACCTTAATATTTTTAAAGCCAACAGACCTAAACATAAACCAAACCCGTGAAGCACAAAAATTACCAAAGTCATCATAAACAACTAATTCGTCTTCGTTGTTGAGACCCATGTCTTGCGCTTTACTTTGAAATATTAGTGCATTAGGCATTGTGTGTGAACACAACGCGTTAGGCTCTATAAATTCATTTTGAAAGTCAAAAAGCATTGAGCCTGGTATATAGGTATGTGGGTTTTCTTTGACAATTGGAGGGCGCTTTGCCGGACCAGAATTCATAGTTGTAAACAGTAGTTTTAAGTGACTGGTGTCAACTGCGTTGCCCTTACCCGCATGGCTTTCGCTCGTATTCAATAAATGGTTGAGTGTAGGCGCGCTAATTAGTGAATCATGCATGTTTATTTCTAATGATTTATTATGTTGTGGGTTTGTTATTATTCAAATATAACGATAAACATAAATGATGCAACACGAAACTGTGTCACTTTGGAAATGGTGCCCGGGGCCGGACTTGAACCGGCACACCATTACTGGCGAGGGATTTTAAATCCCTTGTGTCTACCAATTTCACCACCCGGGCTTTACT
>CBFIBG010000024.1:0-49712 GCA_965660815.1 Glaciecola sp. | reverse complement strand
ATACTTTCCTCTTTGCCATCTACTTGTATGCAGATTGTCAGTTCAGGTAAACCAGACGGGTGCGCCGAAACATGTTTTTTAATAGATTCAACCACACCAGAAGTTGAGGCATGAACAGGCACTGCAAAGGTGTTTTCACTTTTAGTTAACGCTTGACCTTTAAGGACTCTATCGCCCTCTTTAACAATGACTTCGCCATCTATACCTATGTGTTGCTTGACAGGAATATATAATTTTTCAGGTAGTGGAATTTGGCTAATTGGCTTTGTATTGGAAAGTGTTTTGTATTGAGTGGGGTGCACACCGCCGGGAAAATCCCACAGTTCTTTGCTAGCCAAATGTTCCATCACTAAATCGAAATCAGCAAATTCACTCATGACAATTCTCTCACTGGAATATCGCCAACCTGCGTTTGCTTAAAATCCCACTTCCACGTGTCAGTGCCCTGATTCAATGGAACCATATCAATGCAGTCTACAGGGCAGGGATCAACACAAAGGTCGCATCCTGTGCATTCACCAATTATTACGGTGTGCATGTGTTTAGCAGCTCCTACAATGGCATCTACTGGGCAAGCTTGAATACATTTAGTACATCCAATGCATTCATCCTCACGGATATAAGCGACTTTCTTTACATCTTCAACGCCATGCGCGGCATCAAGAGGCTTAGCCTCTACACCCATTAATTCGGCTAAGTCTTTAATTGTCGATTCACCCCCTGGCGGGCATTTGTTTATGTCATCACCATTTGCAATGGCTTCAGCATAGGGCCTACAACCCGGATAACCGCACTGACCACACTGAGTTTGCGGTAATACATTGTCTATTTGCTCAACTAGCGGATCGCTTTCGACCTTAAATTTAATGGCAGCATAGCCAAGCCCTGCTCCGAAAATAAGGGCAATGCCTGCTACTACCAATAACGCAATTAGTGTTAAGCTCATTTAACAAGCCCTGAAAAGCCCATGAAGGCTAAAGACATGAGTCCAGCGGTGATCATAGCTATAGAAGCGCCTTTGAATGGCGTAGGCACATCGGCGGCGGCGAGTCGTTCGCGCATGGCTGCAAACAATATGAGTACAAAAGAAAACCCCACCGCTGCGCCAAAGCCATAAACTAAAGATTCGATAAAATTGTGTTGCTTAGTTGTATTTAGTAAAGCAACGCCTAACACAGCACAATTGGTTGTAATTAATGGTAAAAATATGCCAAGCAACCTATAAAGCGTAGGTGATGTTTTGCGCACGACCATTTCAGTAAATTGCACAACAACGGCTATAACTAAAATAAAGCTTAAGGTGCGTAAATAGCTAATTTCTAGAGGGACTAAAATATAAGTCTCGACTAAATAACTACATAATGACGCTAGCGTGAGCACAAACGTGGTTGCCATTGACATACCTATGGCCGTTTCAAGCTTGCCTGAAACCCCCATAAATGGACACAATCCAAGAAATTGTACTAAAACAAAATTATTGACTAGCACCGTGCCCAGTAGTAGTAAAAGCAAATCTGTCATTAGTTAGTATTACGCCTTTATAACGTTGTATCTATTTAAATTATTTACGGGCTTATGATATTGGTTTGAATATCTAAAAAACAATATACTGCATAATATGTCGAATAATTCTGTAAAGTTAATTGAATAGCAGGTATATCAGCCTATTGGCTTAACCAAATTATAGTAACCTAATTTCCAACACCAACAGGTATTTAAACAAATGTTGTTTTGCAAATTTAATCAATAGTTTATTTTCTGCGTTATTAATCTATTTATTGATGCTTAACGTTCGTCTTTTTTGTTAACGCTAGAACTATAATTGCTAATTATCGCTTTTATACACGCGTTAAACAACACAGAAAACATAAGGATATTTTGATTTAGTTTAATAAAAGTGAAGTTTTCTAATGAATATAAGTATTTTAGTTAAGTTGAGAGATGAAAATGGGGGCATTTAGATCATCAAGAATACATAATTTAATGTTAATCGCATTTGAAGAAAACGTTTTTCTAATATTTAGATAAAGGCTATGAGTTAACCTAAAACGATTTATTATGACTATGCTCTACTAGAGTGTTAGTAAGGAAGTGGCTCCCCCTCCCCGACTCGAACGGGGGACCTGCGGATTAACAGTCCGTCGCTCTAACCAACTGAGCTAAGGGGGACCTGACTTTTAACGGATGCGCATATTAATTATCACAGCCATTGCTGTCAACGTGTTTTTCAGATTTTTACAAATAAAATTTAATTAAATAAAAATTGACCATTTAAACGTGGCCACTTGCTCTACTGAAAAAATTCTAATATTGATTAAAAAAAAAGCAAAAACATTGAAAAATATACTAATAACTAAAAAATTAAAAAATAAAATATATATAACAAAAGGTGATTAAAAAAAGCTTGTTAGCTGTTCATGCGTACAGTGTTTCATGAAAGTGTAACAATTTAAAAACGCTTTAACGGTTAGTAACAACTTACAAAAAAATCGTCCTAATTGTCGCTATTCAGCGCCATTATTACGACTATGGTAGTTATCCACCCAATCTGTGGATAAGTCTGTGGACTAAATGTATTTAATACTTAAGTTTAATTAGCTATTAGTGTCAATAATTATTTTTAACAATCGCATAATAAATTAAAATAACTAAATATATCAACATCTTGCGGTTTTTTGATCTTGATAGATATTCTTCCGTTAAAAAATCAAGCCTTTATTCACATTGCCTGTGTGTTTTTTTCACTTGACTCTGCGGTAAATTAATAAACGTCATATAATTGTCGGTAAAAGCAAAATAATTGACTCTCGTTTAATACTATAGTTATTCGGTCAGATGATTGAAATTTGTACCGGAAATAGGTGTTTTGATTTCGATGTCGGTTTAATTAAATAAAGTGCGTGTTTATAGGTTATGATTAAGGTTCGTCGGGTTGTTTAACCATAAACGTTAAATATCAAATAGAACGCCATTAATTACGATTGGGAAACTAATTCTCAGTGTTATCTACTTCAAAAAAGACTGCTTCAAAAAAAAATGATTTATTGAAAGGAGAATTACGGCCAACTTTGGTCAGTATGACTGTGCCGATGATCGTTGGCATGATCATGTTGATGACATTTAGTATCGTGGATACATTTTTTGTTAGCTTAATTGGAATAAATGAGTTGGCAGCCATTAGCTTCACCTTCCCGGTCACCTTCACTGTTATTAGCTTGAATATCGGATTGGGTATCGGGGCGTCAGCCGTCATTGGACGTCAACTTGGCAGTGGTAACGATACAAAAGCTAAAATATTGGCAACAGGCTCCCTGATATTAGCGGTTGCTATGGTGGGTGGGCTTTCTGTTATTGGCTATGTTTCTATTGATTTTGTTTTTGGTTTAATGGGAGCAAGTCAAGAATTGTTACCGCTGATCCAACAGTATATGAGTATTTGGTACATATCCGGCGTTTTCCTATCGGTTCCAATGGTAGGAAATGCTGTGTTACGGGCGTCCGGCGATACTAAAACACCCAGTATTATTATGGCAGCGGGAGGCGCAATAAACGCCGCTCTAGATCCAATTTTAATTTTTGGCTACTTTGGCTTTCCGGCAATGGGCATTCAAGGAGCCGCGATTGCTACATGTGTGGCATGGGCAGTCTGCGCAGTTTGGATCATCTATCTGTTGGCGGTAAAACGTGGTTTGATGGAACCGAGGCTACTGTCATGGAGTGAGCTCAAAGAGTCCGCAAAAGGAATTCTGGTCATAGGTCTGCCTGCTGCAGGCTCGAATATGTTAACGCCGATTTCTGCTGCGGTGGTAACCGCGATAGTAGCGACTTATGGCGCTGAAGCAGTTGCTGCTTGGGGAGTCGGTAGTAGACTAGAGTCAATGGCGAGCATTGTTGTATTGGCACTTTCAATGTCTTTACCGCCAATCATAAGTCAAAATTTTGGAGCCAATCAGTTTCGACGCATTATTGATGCTTACAAAATATGCATTCAATTCGTGATTATTTGGCAATTTTTAATTTTTATCGCTTTGCTGATAATCGCGCCTTACATTGCAGCCATCTTCGCAGACAACGAGTTAGTAGAAAGATACATCATATTATTCCTAAGTATTGTGCCGCTTGGATATGGCTTGCAAGGAATCATCATACTTACTAATAGTTCATTTAACGCTATGCATAAGCCTATTACTGCTGTATGGCTCAGCATCATTCGTCTGTTCATATGTTACATCCCTTTTATCGCCCTCGGTTCTTACTTTTTTGGCCTTCTAGGGATCTTCTGGGCCTGCGTTGTCGCAAACATTTGTGCGTCGCTTGTATCTTACCATTGGTTTAACGCAGCATTAAAAGAACAAAAAGCAATGTGCGAAAATGACACTAAAGACGTAGTGAACTCTATAAAATAATTTTGGGAGACTTAAATAAGTATGGCTAAGGGCTTTGACCTAGAATCTAAATATCAACCGTCAGGAGATCAACCTCAAGCAATCGATAAACTAGTTGAGGGTCTAGATAGTGGACTTGCTCGGCAAACACTATTGGGGGTAACTGGTTCTGGAAAAACATTCACTATGGCTAACATAATAAAGTCTGTGCAACGTCCAACACTTATAATGGCTCATAACAAAACATTAGCGGCACAACTCTACGGTGAGATGAAAGAGTTTTTTCCAAATAACGCTGTTGAGTATTTTGTTTCTTATTATGATTATTATCAACCTGAAGCTTACGTCCCTAGTACAGATACGTTTATCGAAAAAGATTCATCGATAAACGACCATATAGAGCAAATGAGATTGTCTGCGACTAAAGCGCTTATGGAGAGAAGGGATGTTGTTATTATAGCATCTGTTTCTGCTATATACGGGCTTGGCGATCCGCAAAGTTACATGAAAATGCTTTTGCATTTGAGAGTTGGGGACTTAATGGATCAACGAGATATTCTTCGACGCTTGGCTGAACTTCAATACAAACGGAATGATCTTGCTTTTGAGCGCGGTACTTTCAGAGTAAGAGGAGATGTCATTGATATTTTTCCTGCGGATTCTGAAAAACAAGCAGTAAGAGTGCAACTCTTTGATGAGGAAATTGAAAAAATTAGCCTCTTTGACCCATTGACCGGGGCGGTTGATAAGAATGTTATCAGGACAACAGTTTTCCCTAAAACCCATTATGTGACTCCTCGAGAGAAAATCTTAAATGCGATTGATAGGATCAAGGAAGAGCTAAAAGAACGACAAAACTTTTTAAAAGACCATCATAAATTACTGGAAGAACAAAGAATCTCGCAACGCACTCAATTCGACATAGAAATGATGTTAGAACTGGGTTACTGCTCGGGCATTGAAAATTATTCTAGGTACTTGTCTGGTAGAGCTCCTGGTGAGCCACCTCCAACTTTGCTTGACTACTTCCCTGCAGATGGGCTTTTATTTATTGATGAATCACACGTGACGGTTTCGCAAATTGGTGCCATGTATAAAGGTGACCGTTCGCGCAAAGAGACGCTAGTGGAATATGGTTTTAGATTGCCGTCTGCTTTGGATAATCGACCGCTAAGATTCGAAGAGTTTGAGCATATATGTCCACAGACAATTTATGTGTCTGCCACTCCTGGCGCCTACGAGCTAGAAAAAAGCGACGGGGATGTTGTGGAGCAGGTGGTTAGGCCAACTGGGTTAATTGATCCTATAATTGAAGTTCGACCCGTGGCCACTCAAGTAGATGACGTGTTAAGTGAAATAAGCTTGAGAGTAGAGTTAAATGAAAGAGTATTGATTACTACCTTAACAAAGAGAATGGCAGAAGATCTCACTGAATATTTAAACGAACACGGAGTTCGAGTCAGGTATTTACACTCAGATATTGATACTGTTGAGAGAATCGAAATTATACGAGATTTGCGGATTGGGAAATTTGATGTATTAGTCGGTATTAATTTGCTGCGAGAAGGGTTGGATATGCCTGAAGTATCTTTAGTGGCTATTCTTGATGCAGATAAAGAAGGCTTTTTGAGAGCCGAAAAGTCTCTTATCCAAACCATCGGTAGGGCTGCAAGACACTTGAATGGAAAAGCGATTTTGTATGCCGATGTTGTCACTAAATCTATGAAAAAAGCCATAGACGAGACTGAAAGACGACGAGAAAAGCAAATTGAATACAACAAGCTTAACAACATTACCCCCATGCAATTAAATAAGCCAATTACCGACATTATGGATCTTGGCGATAGCGCTCACCCAGCCGCGGGTAAAGTAAAACTCAAGAAAGTAGGTGATCAACAAAAGGCGGCAAAAGCATTGTCTGCCAGTCAAATGATGGAGCGGGTGACTGAATTAGAGAAACAGATGTTTGAGCATGCTCGAGATCTAGAATTTGAAAAGGCGGCGAGCGTAAGAGATGAGGTAGAAACGCTGAGGAAGGAAATCTTAAAACTGTCTTAAATGAACCAAACTTCTTAACTTTCCAAGGAGTAATTTTTTTTAAAGTTTTAGTTATAAGAAACGATAACTAATAAAAGCACATAACTAGCCTTTAAGTATTTTCCATGATAACTATACTGTAGTTAGTGTTTTAATTGTATTTAAGCCTCGATAAAGCGATACATTGAAGTTCGTATGCGACATCTGCTTACTATTGGTAACAAGATAGGCTTATTTATGGATTAAATTGTATAACTTAGCGAGGTCACATCATGTTAAATCGTTTGCAAGAATCTGACATAAAACTGTTGCGGGTTTTTTATGCAGTAGCCTCCTGTAATGGCTTCACTGCCGCTGAGCCCGTTCTTAGAATGCAACGACCCAATATCAGTGCTGCCATTAAAAAACTCGAAGAGCGTTTAGATCTAGTGCTGTGCCATCGAGGAAGAGGCGGTTTTCAAATGACGAAAGAAGGCGAGGTAGTGTTTCAAGAAACCAAGCGTATTTTTAATGCTTTCGATAATTTTGTGTTTAATCTAAAGTCTTTGCATGATGATTACTCTGGTCATATAACAATTGTATTGATGTCTGGTCTGGCTACGTCCATTCAACTGGCGGTGAGTAAAGCGGTCAAAAGTACAATGAAAAAATTCGATGACATTCACGTTAATATGCAAACTCGATTGTATAATGAAGTAGAGCACGTCGCTCTGTCAGGGGAGTGCCATCTGGTGTTATCTACTTATGACATGGTCAAGCCGGAGTCGGTGACTTTTCATCCTGTTGGAGTAAATTGCAACGGCCGTCTTTATTGTGCGCCTACTCATCCTCTTGCAAAGTTCAGAGAAGCAGATGCATTGCCCGACTCTGTGCGAATAGACAATTATCCTGCGATTGGCATATCTGGATTGTCGTCTTCGAACTACATAGACAATGACAAGCGATTAGCGATTCAAACGTTTTCAGACTCGTTCGAAATGTGTATGGCAGCAATAATGACAGGTGAGTACGTAGGCCTGTTACCTGATTATATTGCGAAAGAGCAAGGAGCGGCGACAGGCTTGGTGCCCATCGCAAAAGGTAGCTTATTCAATTTTTCTCATGAATTATTTGTTATGAATGGAAAGAATACTCGGCTGAATCCTGTTCTTCGACATTGCATTAAAGAGATAGAATATTTTGTAGCAGAGAGCCAAAAATAGGGTTAGTTTAGTATTCTATTCGTATTGCAGTGGGTCTTGAATCCCATTTAAAGCAAAGGCTTCAAGCCTTTCTTGGCAAGATCCACATTTTCCGCAAGCTTTCTCTCGTCCATTGTAACACGTCCATGTTTCAGAGTAGTTTAGACCCATTTTAATCCCCTCTGCCAATATCTGTATTTTGTCCTTGTGTAAAAAAGGCGCCCGGACGTCTATTGGCTCGTAGTTGGCAAGTTGACAGACTTTATTCATTGCGTCGACAAATTCAGTACGACAATCAGGATAGATAGCGTGGTCTCCTGAATGAGCCCCAAAGTACACTGCATTGGCTTCAATAGACACGGCGTATCCAACGGCCAGTGACAATAGAATCATATTTCTGTTTGGCACTACGGTGAGCTTCATATTGTCCTGCTCGTAATGGCCTTCCGGAACCTCAATGTTATCCGTTAACGCCGACCCCGTTATAAGATGGTTAATACTGCTGATGTCTGCAATCTTGTGAACAAACTGATATTTTTCACAAACGGCCTTGGCATAGTCCAGTTCTTTATTATGCCGTTGTCCATAATTAAAAGATACCGCGTGAACTTCATAACCCTCTTGCGCGGCTTGGTGCAAGACAGTATATGAATCCATGCCGCCAGAGTAGATAACAACGACCTTATTTTTATTTGATGTTGGCATGTATTAAAAAGATTACCTGGTTGTGGTGAAAAATCATCATAAATATTCGCATTAGTTTATCAGAATGAACACTTGTCGTATTGCTTTTTTCAACTTCTAATTTTCTCTTTTAATCACCTGGACCTTACAAGATAATTTGTTCACTCACATTCTATTAATGCTATAATTTAACCCGACTTTTTACATATCGTACAAGTTATTTAAGGCTGTTTATTCTTTATGCAACCACTATTGGTGAATGAGATTTTTGAAACTATACAGGGCGAAGGAGCTTTTACAGGAACTCCTTCTGTTTTTGTTCGTCTGCAAGGGTGTCCTGTAGGTTGTCCTTGGTGCGATACCCAACACACATGGGAGACCTTGCCTGAAAATCAGCAAAGTGTGGGCGACATTCTAGTTAAGAATTACGATTCACCGACTTATTTTAGTACCAGTGCCGAGCAATTAATACATCAGCTTGAGCGACAAGGATACTCCGCGAAACACGTCGTTATTACTGGTGGAGAACCTTGTTTGTTTGATTTGAACGAATTAACTTCCAAACTCCATCTGCAAGGGTACTCAACTCAAATTGAGACCAGCGGTACCTATACAGTTAATTGCCATTCAGATACTTGGGTGACGGTGTCACCAAAAATAAATATGAAAGCTGGCATGCCTGTACTTAAGCAAGCCATGAATCGGGCGAATGAAATTAAACACCCAATTGCTATGCAAAAACATATCGATGAATTAGATGAACTATTTGCGCAAACTTTTGAGCCTGAACAACTGGATAACTTCACTATTCCCGTTTATTTGCAACCAATTAGTCAACAAAAACGTGCTACCGAACTGGCTGTAGAAACTTGCATCAAAAGGAATTGGCGACTGTCTGTTCAGCTGCACAAGTATATTGGAGTGGAGTGATGTACTATTTGACACTCTTCGTTGACTATTATAGTAAGCGTTGTCAGTAGCATAAACAGATTCGATTATATACACTTGGAATGGTCACATGGTTAACTAAGGTAAAATATGACGGCTTATAAACAAACATTTACTGTGCAAATCAACACAATGTGTAGCCGCTGTTTACATAATTTAAATAAAACTAGTCTATTTCTGCTAATCAAATTCATCTTGCTTTGTGCCAGTTTGTACGCAGTTTCATTTAACTCTGCGGCAGCGGTTTGGTCTATAACTTATCCTAAATCACCACTAGAGAACGATAAACGAACTGCTTATCCGTTAGCATTACTAGAGTTAGCTATTCAAAAAACTGGAGTGCGATACGAGCTAAATCCTTCCGTACTGCCAATGCGCCAAGCTAAAGCCATAAAACGATTGGAAGAAAACCTCGAAATAAACGTGTTTTGGTCTATGACGGATATTGAACGCGAAGAAGATTTGCGTCCAATTAGAATTCCTATAGTCAAAGGACTGATAGGATGGCGAGTATTACTAAGTCATAACAACAATACATTTCGAGAGGCAGAGATTAATACATTTGATGATTTATTAGCATTTTCGCCTGTTCAAGGCTTGTCTTGGCCAGACACAAAGATATTACAGGCCAATGGATTTAATGTTGTCACCTCACGAGATTATGTAGAGGCAACCTCAATCTTAAATAATCAATTGGCAGATTTCTTTCCTCGTGCGGTGACTGAAGTAACGGAAGAATTAAGCAATCGATACTCTAAGAATTTTGTCATCAAAAAAGGGGTGGTGATCCATTACCCAACGGCACTTTATTTTTTCACCAATAAACGAAATGTAACGTTAGCTAGACTCATTGAAACAGGTCTTAATAGAGCCATTGAAGATGGCAGTTTTGATGAGTTATTCCAGCAATACTTTGGCGAAACATTGGCCAATTTAGACATTGAAAACAGTTTGCAGTTTGAGTTAACCAATCCATTGTTACCCTTGGAAACTCCGTTATACAATAAAAAATATTGGTATAATCCAAGTGCCAATTAGCATTGGCTAACTTTTCTAACATTAGTCGCCAATATGAATAACAACAAAAATAGGACACCGTATCAAATGAAATTTGCCCCATTGATTATCGTTTTTCTGCTCATCCCTTTAACGCCATTTGCTAATGAGTCAAATAGTGATCTTGATAAGTTTGAAGCGCAGATGAGTGTCACACAACATCAAATCAAGATAGGTGGAGAGCGTGTCAAGTATACGGCAATGTCTGGTGATACTATACTTAAAGATAAAGACGGTAAGCCAAAAGCCAGTATCTTTAGTACCAGCTATATACATGAAAGTAAGTCGCCATCTCGACCTTTGATATTTGTATTTAATGGTGGTCCAGGATCGTCCAGTGTGTGGTTGCACATGGGCGTGTTTGGTCCTAAAAAGGTGGTCATTCCAAGCGATGCAGAGCAAGTTCCGGCAGCGCCATTTACTCTCAAAGACAATCCTTTTAGCCTAATAGATGTGGCAGATATGGTGTTTATCGATCCCGTGGGAACAGGTTATAGCGTCCCATTAGGAAAGTACGAGGGAAAAGAGTTTTGGGGGGTTAGGCAAGATGCACAAATATTGTCTGAATTTATTCGGGTTTATATCACCCAAAACAAACGTTGGAATTCTCGTAAGTATTTAGCGGGGGAAAGTTATGGCACCACTCGTGCCGCTCTCATGACTCGTGAATTGCAAGAGGGGTGGGGCAGCATAGATCTAAATGGCGTTTTTTTAATTAGCTCAATCTTAGACTTTCAAACAGGGGACTTTGCGCCTGGTAATAACCTTCCATTTTTGAGTTTTTTACCTACTTATGCTGCGACAGCCTGGTATCACAATGCTTTACCGAATAAAAACGAATGGGACTCTCAAGAGATATTTTTAAATGAGGTAAGAGACTTTGCGCTAACCGATTATGCTACCGTTCTTGTAAAAGGCGATTTAGCGACCGATTCTGAAGTCAGCGATGTAATTGACAGATTACATAGTTACACCGGTATTTCGAAACAATTCATAAAACAGTCCAAATTAAGGCTCAATGAGTTTGAGTTCATGAAAGAGTTGCTTAGAGATAGAGGTGTGAGCGTTGGTAGACTGGACAGCAGATATGTAGGCGAGGATGCCAATCAGGTGAACAGTAGATTTGAAGCAGACCCTTCATCTTATGCCATAGATGGGGCCTACACTGCAGCGATTCAGAGTTACTTTGCTAATGATCTGGATGTATTAAGAGAACAAAAATATGAAATATTGTCTGGTGAAGTGTTTTCAAACTGGGATTGGCTGTACGAGAGGACACCTAGGTCACAAGGTTTCTTGAATACCTCACAACATTTGGCCAAGGCTCAAAGACAAAATAAGTCTTTTCGAATATTTGTTGCCAATGGATACTATGACTTAGCTACGCCTTTTTTTGGGACAGAGTATTCTATGAATCAAGCGGGCATAGATAAGGAAAGGCTGGTTATGAAATATTATCCTGCGGGCCACATGATGTATATCCATCACCCTTCATTGGAAATGCTTGCAGACGATATGAGAGCTTTTTTACAGAACAATTAAAAAAATACAAAAAAATGAGGCTTAAAAGCCTCATTTTTGTCATTGTTCATAGTCTAGTCTTTAAATTCACCGCTGTGAACAGACTTCATGGAACGACCTGATGGATCTGCCATCTCTTTGAAACTAGCGTCCCATTCAAGTGCTTCAACGGTGCTACAAGCGATAGATTTACCACCAGGAACACAGTGAGCAGCGCTTTCTTGCGGAAAATATTGCTCGAAAATAGTCCTGTAGTAATAACCTTCTTTGGTATCCGGGGTATTAATCGGGAATCTAAATTCAGCGGTAGCAAGTTGTTGATCTGAAACTTCATTATTAACAAAGTCACGGATGGAATCTATCCAAGAATAACCCACTCCGTCTCCAAACTGTTCTTTTTGTCTCCATAAAACTTCAGCGGGCAAATAAGTGCTGTCATCGAATGCTTTTCTCAGTATCCATTTTTCCATTCTACCATCAACGCACATTTTGTCTTGAGGGTTCAGACGCATGGCTACGTCAATAAAGTTTTTATCAAGGAAAGGCACTCGAGCTTCAACGCCCCAAGCAGACGTAGCTTTGTTAGCCCTTGCGCAATCAAACATGTGCAACCTGTCCAGTTTGCGAACGGTTTCTTCATGCAACTCTTTGGCGTTAGGCGCTTTATGGAAGTATAAGTAACCGCCAAAAATTTCATCGGAGCCTTCACCAGACAGCACCATTTTTATGCCCATTGCTTTAATTTTACGAGTCATCAAATACATTGGCGTAGCAGCACGAATCGTTGTCGTGTCGAATGTTTCAAGATGATAAATTACGTCACGAATAGCGTCTAAACCTTCTTGGATCGTAAAATGTATCTCGTGATGAACCGTGCCTATCATATCGGCCACTTTTTTAGCAGCAACCAAATCTGGAGCGCCTTCTAGACCTACTGCAAAACTGTGAAGACGAGGCCACCAAGCATCGCTTTTATCTTCGTCTTCGACGCGTTTAGCGACGTAACGAGCGGCTACCGCTGATACTAAAGAAGAGTCAAGTCCTCCTGATAATAGCACCGCGTATGGAACGTCAGACATTAGATGGGATTTGACCGCTTTTTCAAATGCGTGTTTTAAATCTTCTAAATTTGTTTCGTTATCTTTGACCGCATCGTACTGCATCCAATCTCTCTGGTAATACTTAACCATATTGCCATTTAACATGTAATGGCCAGGCGGAAATTCTTGTACAGTCTTACAAATTGGAACCAATGCTTTCATTTCAGAAGAGACGTAGAAATTACCGTGCTCGTCGAAACCAGTATACATTGGAATAATGCCTATATGGTCTCGCGCTACCAAATAATCGCCTGTGTCTTTGTCGTACAAAATAAAAGCAAACATCCCCTCTAATTTGTCAATAAAACCGGCGCCTTCTTGCTGAAAAAGAGGCAAAATAACTTCGCAATCTGATTTTGTAGCGAACTTATAATTGTTGGCGAACTTAGACGCCAATTCTTTGTGATTATAAATTTCACCATTAACGGCCAATATTTGATTGCCGTTGTCACTGACTAGCGGCTGAGCGCCTGTATCCACGTCTACTATTGCAAGACGTTCGTGACATAAAATAGCTTTCTCGTCCTGCCAAATTCCTGACCAATCAGGTCCTCGGTGACGTAACAGCTTTGCTAAATCTAAAGCTTTTGTTCTAAGCTCACTAGCATCTGATTTGATATCCAAGATACCGAAAATACCACACATAAAAAGGCTTGCCTCTATTAATTTGATTAAGCGAATTCGTGATTTCTGTCGTTAAGTTTTAACGAATGCGACGTATTTCTGTAAGTTAGTGTTCGAATTAAATGCGCTAGCCTTGAATTGCATGCTCATTTAAATGAAAGGGCACTGGGATAATCCATACAGCACTGTTTATTGTTATTATCAGTGATATTTTGTCTTCAACCTGCAATTTGCCATGTTCGAAAAAAATTGCAAGTATTAATTACTATCTTTACCACCTAAGCATAAAAAAAACGCGCAATTAAGCGCGTTTTTAGGGTTGGTTACGAATTATTTATTTGCACATTCAATGATTAGCATAAAAATCTACAGCTGATTTGACAGCTAGCGCTGGAACTCACTTGTTGGGCTCCATTTTGGCCAGTTTTGGGTATTACTTAATTGATAACCAACGTCAAATAATAGTTGTGTATCCTCAATAATACCTTCAACGTTCCAATTATCGCGATATTGGTCACAAACCTGATGATAGCATCCAGTGACGATCACATTCATGCGCTTGCGATACTGTTCAGTCGCATCATTTATTGGTTGCGATCCGCCTTTTGCATACAGGGCTGGAACCCCATGTTTGGCGAAGCTGAAATGGTCAGAACGATAGTAATATCCGGCTTCAGGTCGACTTTCTTGGTTAATGGTTCTGTTTTGTTTAGCGGCTGCTTTTTCTAAGTATTTCTCTAGTTCAGATTTACCAAAGCCTATGACAGATACATCTTTGGTTTTACCAAGAACATTCATAGCGTCCATATTTATATTAGCGACTGTTTTATTTAGAGGAATGATGGGGTTCTCAGCGTAATACTTGGAGCCTAATAATCCTTGTTCTTCAGCGGTTACTATTAACATGGTGACCGAGCGTTCTGGTGGAGTGTTTAAGTTGCCAAATGCTTCGGCCATTTCTAGAATCGCAGCCGTGCCAGTGGCATTATCGTGAGCACCATTATAGATTTGATCATCGTTTTTACTCTCATCTGTTCCTAAATGATCCCAGTGAGCCGTATAGATAATGTGCTCGTCACTCGCGTCGCTTCCGGGCAAGGTAGCAATAACGTTATACGATTTAGATTTTTCAATTCTATTGTTGATGGTAATTGACGCATTTAAGTTAAGTTCTGTCTGATAAGGGCCTTGTTGGGCTTTTAACTTTTGCTGCTGAAAATCCATTCCTGCTTCAGCAAATAAAGTGGTAGCCGCTTCTAGAGATAACCATCCTTCAACGGCAACTCTATCAGCGCCCGCATCTTTAGACACTAATCCATACTGCGGACCACTCCAACTATTGGCCACAACAGACCATCCATATGAGGCCGGTGCGGCTTCGTGAATAATGAATACGGCTTCGGCGCCTTGTCTGCTAGCTTCTTCATATTTATAACTCCAACGACCATAATAGGTCATGGTTCTGCCTTCAAATAATTCACCATCTGGATTGGCAAACCCAGGATCATTTACCAGAACAATAACGGTTTTGCCCGCTACATCAATATCTTGGTAGTCATTCCAGTTATATTCTGGCGCGTTTACCCCGTATCCTAAAAATACGATGTCTGAAGTGGTCAAGCTCACTTGGTCAACTTCTCTTTTAGAACCTGCAACCATACTTTCTTTGTAACTAAAAGTTTGGCTACCCATTCTCAGTTCCATCTCTGGGTTTGCGGTAATTTGCATCAAATCTACTTGCTGTAAATAACTGCCATTGTTAGCGGGTTTGAATCCTGAATTTTCCAGTTCGCTAGTTAAGTAATCCAGTGTCAACTTCTCTTCTGCAGTCGCGGGTGCGCGACCTGCAAATTTGTCAGACGCTAATATCTTAATGTGTTCTCGAATGCGCTGTTCGCTAATGCCATTATATATTTGTTCAAAGTTAGCTGGTTTATCGTCTGTTTGAGATAGAGAAGGGTGCTCTATTTGTTCAGAGCAACCAAAAACGGCGATAAGGCACATGACTGCGGTGACGAGGTGAATGGAGTTCAAACGACTTGCGTTCGTATTAGTCTTTATTATCATTATAGTTTCCTGTGAATTGTCGTTGCTTTTCGAACACCAATGAAACAGACAGATTTAAAATCATCGATTCAGGCTAAAGTGCCTGATAAAATTAATTTTACACATACTTTAATTCGAAAAAACGCCGCCAAGTATAGCAGTGAAAACTCTAGAAAAACATGTTTGTCTAGGTTGCTATCATCTGTAATCACGGACGCTTTAAATGTCGATAGTTATGCCAAGGGCTAATTACACTCTATTGCATAAGACGAAATTAAATGATTATTTGGTGCTGTATCTTGCATCGTATTGAAGCAAGTAATTTGAATTTTGAATAAAAAGGGCGTAGACAAAATTGAAGCAACAAAAGCTAGGCACTCAACCCATGCGTTTAGGCGATTTGTTGAACCATTCACACCGAGTTCCTTTTGACAAACTCTGCTTGTCATTACCAATTGAACGCTATAAAGAGACAGTTCTTTCATCTGATCTTTTTAATGCATTATTTGATGATAATCTCAATAACAATGGCGACTCGGTTTTATTTGTCGACCAGGCATTGCTCAATGAGTCGAATTTATACTACGAGGCCTATATTGCCAAATTTAAACAAGTTCCCAGCAGAGGCAATTGGCATGATTTTTTTAATGCGCTTGTTTGGAGCAAATTACCAAATACAAAATCGACGTTTAACAAACTGCATAATCAGGAAATAGGGCAACATGGAGAAAAGAAGCGGACGCCTATTAGGGATAGGCTCACGCATTTTGATGAATGTGGGCTTGTGATATTTACAGATAATGAACAACTTAAACATGATTGCGCCGATCATAATTGGGCAGATTTGTTTGTTAAACACAAGACCAGTTGGGCAATAAACACCGAAATCATCATAGTAGGTCATGCAATATGGGAAATGTTACTGAACCCTTTTATCGGGCTCACCGGAAAAGCAAGGTTTATAGATGTTTCGACTGATACTTTGCGTGAATTATCCGATGATATCAGCCAACAAAATTATCAACAAGCCGATTACTTTATTAATCAACATCTCGCAGTTAACGACGTGCTTTCGCAATCCAAACCTTGGTTACCATTACCTGTACTGGGCATTCCTGGGTGGTCTACTTTTCCTCAAACTGACGAATTTTATCGTAATGCCGATTATTTTATGCCCAAAAGATTTAAGAACGCACGGTGAATAAATAGGCCAAAAGTCATGTTTTATATCGTGACTTCTCACACTTATTAGTTTCACTGTGTCCTAGTAAGCTAGCCTATAATTTAAATCGGCAAGGAAAAGCAAGTTATGCAACTCATTCATCAAAGTTTGTTTTTTATACACGTAGTATTTGGCATCGTCGCGCTTCTGCTGTTTTGGGTGCCAATTGTCAGTAAAAAAGGCAGCCTAAACCACAGGCGTTTCGGTAATGCTTATAAATACGTCATGTATGTGGTAGCGGGAGGAGGCATTTTAATGGCTCTTCAGGTCATTGCGTATCCAGTTATTATTAAAGGTGAATATTTTAACGGGAATAATGAACAATCATTTATCAGTCAAATGCGATCATTTTATGCGTTTATTATTTATTTAGGTGTAATCAACATCGTATGCATTCGACAAGGGCTGCTCGCACTGTCATGTAAAACAGATACGAAAATATTAAGAACGTGGGCACAACTTAGTCTCAATATCATGCTTTTGGCGGGTGGCATTGCTTTATTAATTTATGGCATTTTAAACAGCCGAACATTACAGGCCGTGTTTGGTATATTGGGGATAGTGCTAGCGCTTCAGAATCTCAATTATACGTTTGCTAAAAATGTGAAGCCCAAACGCTATTTACAAGAACATTTAGCAGGCTTTATTGGCTCTGGGATAGGCACATATACTGCTTTTGTAAGCTTTGGAGGTCGGCACTTATTCGGTGAGTTAGGACAATGGCAGATAATATTTTGGATTTTACCGGGTGTGATAGGTGCGTTTGCTATCACGCATTATTCAAAGCAATTAGAGCAACCAAGACAGCCTAAAAAAATTAACCGCTCTAAAAAGACAAGATTGCAAAACGAGACATGAACGCATAACTGTTTGATGTGCGTCATGTGATAAGTAATACACAAAAGAAAGGGCAACACATACATAAGTGTTGCCTCGTTTTACCTATTTAATTTAAAAAATAAGAAATATTAAGGACACTACCCAGAAAAACAAAGATGGCATAGCCGATACCAATAATGATTTGTTAGCCGAGAAATTAGTCCAAGTTTGTACGCAAATTTTTCCCAACCAAATTGTCCAAAAAGACGTTATGCTGATACTGCTAAGCAAATTGAATGCTGGTTCTGAAGATTGTGTACCAAACAAAAAAGCCAAGGAAAGTGGCGTTAATACGCTTTGTGAAATCTCACTGCCACTTGAATACGTGCTTAAAATAAGTAGCGAAATTAATGCATTGACCACAAGGGGCATATACATCCACCACAAGGCGCCATACCAGTCAGTAAATCCGTGAACACTTTTTTCATCGTTTTTCGTCACGAGTGAAAAATAGAATCCAATGATTAAAAATATAATAACCATGCCAAAAACACTGCCAAGAGCGGTTGCCCATTTAGTGACTCCAAGCTTAGTCGCTTCCATCTGAGCATCAATTTGAGCAGGAGTCATATCTTGCATTGCCTCGGCAAAGGTTACGTTTCTCCACCACTCGAAATCCACTAGAGAAAAGTATAGGAAGGCAGGGAACATTGATACCACAGCAATAATAATAAAAGGTATCCATGACCAATTGTCCTTAACTGCCAATGCTTCAAAAACGCCTTTAGGCTTGTAAAAAATCTCGCTGGCGGCTTGAAGTGGATTTGTTACCTGAAGTTCAGTTGTATCGTTTAGTTCTGGGTCTGACATATTTTTCTCAATGGTTTAGTGTTAATCAAAAAGCTATGGTATTTTACATTTGAATAAGTCTATTACTACTGCTTGAAATAATTAGAAACATTTTAAATTACAAACCATGCATGTATTGGTCGATTCGAAACACATCTTCACCTAATATACCGAAAATAACGAAGATTACTTATTTCACATTGAATCAGTGTTAACAAGGATAATACTGTTGGCACACATAGTAACCTGTGCATTAGTATAGATATTTTTAATAAGTAATTATAGTCACCATCAACCATCCATACATGGAAGCTTTAATGATTGAAATTACTCAGTTAGCAAAAAAGTTTAAGGTAGAAAATCCAAAAAAGCTCAGTGAGCAAGACAAAAAAGATCCTCGTCTTAAAGGTCGTTTTTTTCATTCAGTCAAAGACGTTAGTTTGAAATGCGACACTGGGCAGGTTCTTGGATTGTTGGGCCCGAATGGAGCAGGAAAAACAACTACCTTGCGTATGTTGTCCACTGCATTACAACCTGATAACGGCAGCATTATATTAAACAATGTAGATGTGGTAAAAGACCCAGTTACTGCGCGTAAAAAAATTGGCTTTTTATCAGGGTCTACCGGCCTTTATGGTCGCTTGACGGGACGTGAAAATATTGCGTATTTCGGACGTTTAAACGGCATGAGTGAACAGGATATTACCATTAGAATGAACGAGATAGCCGACCAGCTAGATATGCATTCGTTTCTAGATAGGCGCAGCGAAAACTTTTCAACCGGAATGAAGCAAAAAACATCCATCGCTAGAGCCGTTATTCACTCCCCTGAGGTGGTCATTTTAGACGAACCTACTACTGGGCTTGATATTATGGCGGCTAAAACCGTGATTGATTTTATTAAAGATTTAAAATCAAAAGGCGTGCCCGTCATTTTTTCGACTCACCACTTAGATGAAGTGACAGAACTTTGTGATCACATTAATGTTATTGACCATGGCACCACTACCTTTGATGGTACTCTGCAAGAGTTTGTTGATTTATCGCCGAATAATTTGCATGAGGCTTTTATGAAAACGCTTCACAAAGAACATTTAGATCAGAGGTAAAAAGCTATGTGGCTTATTTTTAAAAAAGAAATTCTAGAATTATTGCGAGACCGCAAAACTCTGTTTTTTATGATCGCGCTCCCTTTGGCGGTTTTTCCTTTAATCTTTGGGGGAATGGCATATTTTGGGATCCAAGCGGTACAAGAATCACAAACTAAGACACTTAAATTTGCAGTAACAGGTCAAGAGTTTGCTCCATCACTTATGCAAGCACTAAATGAGGTTGAGTCACTGCAACTCGTCGAGATGAGTGAAGACCTAAATGATAATGAGGTTGTGTCTGGAATAATTGAAAGGGAAGAATTGGATTTCGTATTGCGCATCCCTCAAAACTATGAAAATGACGTTCTTTCTGCTGGGCAAATTACATTAAAACTTGTGTTAAATGATTCTCAGCTAAACAGCGTACGTTCCAGAATACGTGAAATTACAGATAACATTGAAGAAGTCAATCAGCGTAATGCATTTGCTAACTTAAACGTGTCTGAGGAAATGCAGAAAGCTATGTTAAACCCTATCATCATAGAAAAAGTGAATCTTGCTGATAAGCGTGAGCAAGCTGGCGCTCAGTTTGGTGGTTTCATTCCCTATTTCATGTTCATATTGTGCCTACAAGGAGCAATGATTCCTGCAGCTGACATAGGCGCGGGCGAAAAAGAAAGAGGCACTTTGGAAACATTGTTACTTTCGCCTATTGAACGTCACAAAATCGTGTTAGCCAAGTTTATGACCATCAGTACTGCCGGTGTGACAACCGCAATGATAACCGTTTTAAGCATGGCAATTTGGACGGTCATTATTAGTGTTTATACTCAAGCCAGCTTCATTGTAGAGTTCTTATCTGCCATCGATTGGCTGGATTTTATTTTGGTATTTTTAATGCTTGTGCCTGTTGTGGCGACGTTTTCATCAATGCTTTTAGCGCTTTCTATTTATGCAAGATCATTCAAAGAAGCCCAAAGTTATATGACGCCTTTAATCTTTGTGTCTTTTATTCCAGTGTTAGTGGCATTACTACCGGGAATAGAGTTGAAAGGCGTTTGGGCTTGGATACCATTGACTAACGTTGCCTTAGCAATAAAAGAACTGGTTAAAGGTACAATGGACTATGTTCAGTTATTTGGTATATTTGGATCATCTGTGTTATTGGCTATCGCCTTGCTGAGCTTTTGCGTTTATTGGTTTAAACAAGAAAAAGTCCTGTTTAGGTAATGCACATTACGATTTAATGTACAGCAGGTTGAAAAACAAGGCATAATTTCACCTGTACGTATGAGAAGTCGTCACTGCAAATAAAGCAAGTTGCATGGCTTAATTGCGATGCAACTTTTTTTATGTGCGGTCTTTTTAACTTCGCAGATTTCAATTTTTAGACGAGTAAAGTGACATTAAATCCATATGAGCGATGCGAGTAATTTTTTCAAAGAAGATGGTCCCCTTGCATCAGCCATGCCTGGATACCAAATTAGACAACAACAAGTAGACTTAAGCGTCGCCATTGAAGAAGCAATAGATAATCAAACTAGTTTAATTGCCGAAGCAGGCACAGGCACGGGGAAAACCTTTGCTTATGCCATTCCAGCCATGCAAAGCAATAAAAAAGTCATTATTTCCACGGGGACCAAAAATTTACAAGAGCAATTGTTTCGGAGAGATTTACCTTTTGTAAAAACGCTCATCCATAAACAAAAAGACAGTGCTTTATTGAAAGGGCGCAGCAATTACCTATGTTTACATAGGCTAAAGCTTCACGATTCAAGCACTATATCGCTCGACGCAGAGACCTTCAGTGAATTTAAAATGGTCAGTAAGTGGTCGGCTGGCACGTCAACCGGAGACATGAGCGATCTTAAAGCACTAAAAGAGGGCGCCAAAGTACTTCCTCTAGTGACTTCTACCATTGATAACTGTCTAGGAAAGGATTGTACTTTTTATGACGAATGCTATTTAGTTAAAGCTCGGCAAAAAGCGCTGTTATCTGATGTGGTAGTGGTCAATCATCATTTATTTTTTGCTGACCTCGCGTTGAAAAATCAAGGATTTGGGGAGCTTATTCCTAACGCAGATTGTGTGATATTTGACGAAGCCCATTTGATACCTGATATCGCCAGTGAATACTTTGGTCAAAAGTTTTCTACTCGCCAATTAAGCGATCAACTGAATGAATTGATTAAGCTACAAAAGTTGTATGCAAAAGACGCTTCTCAGATGAGTGAATTTGCAGAGAAATGTCGCTACGTAATCTCTGATCTTCGAATGCAATTTAACCTTGAACCAGAAAAAGGCAATTGGCAGTTAATACTTAAACAGGGCAATGTGATTGAACAACTAGATTTATTATCAGAGTCCCTTAGCCATCTTATTAAAGTGGGTGCTTTGCACGAAGGACGTGATAAAGATATTGATGCGTTGCTTGAAAAACTGGACGAACAGATAGAACGTATTCATTTATTTGTTTCCCAGCAGCCCAATGATGTTAGCCTGTGGTACGAAACCAGTAGGTTGCATATAACTGTCCATCTCACGCCTTTAAGCATTGCTACGCAATTTCAAGAGATAAGAGATCAACGAGACTCTAGTTGGGTTTTTACATCGGCGACATTAGCGGTCGATAATAGTTTTGAACATTTTCAGCGACTCTTAGGTCTACAAGAGGCAACCACTCTATGTTTTGATAGTCCGTTTGATTATAAAAACCAAGCTATGCTATGTGTGCCTAGGTATTTGCCTGAACCTAATCACGCTTCAATGAAGCAAGCTCTGATCGATATAGCTGTCGACGTAATTGCAGCTGCAAAAGGCCGAACTTTTGTGTTATTTACCAGCCACTACATGATGAGAATGGTATCTGAACGCGTTAGAGACTTGATAGAGACACAAGTGTTGGTTCAAGGGGAGGCGTCAAAGTCATCACTATTAGAATCTTATTTATCGGATAGCACTAGTGCTTTGTTTGCCACAGGAGCGTTTTGGGAGGGCATAGATGTAAAAGGCGATGACTTACTGTGTGTAATTATAGATAAATTGCCGTTTGCATCTCCCGACGATCCCCTTTTAAAAGCTAGGTTGGATAATTGTAAACGGCAAGGTGGTGCGCCATTTTTTGATGTGCAAATTCCGCAAGCGGTGATCTCTTTAAAACAAGGAGCAGGTAGACTAATAAGAGATGCTAATGACAGGGGGGTGCTTATTATTTGTGACAACAGGTTAGTGACCAAAGGTTACGGAAGTACATTTTTAGCAAGTTTGCCTGACATGCAAAAAACAAGGGATATTAAGAAAGTGCAGACTTTTTTATCATCCATCGATTAATTACTCCGTATAATCATTAAAACGCAGGAAACAGTAACCATATGAGAATTTTAGCGATTGATGCAGCTACAGAAGCGTGTTCTGTCGGGTTGTACGACTCTTCGTTAAACAGTGTTAAAAGCACTGATAACACTATTCAATCGTATTTTGACTTTTCAAAATGTGATTGTTTATTTAAGGTGTGCCCACAACAACAAAGTCAGCAAATGTTGCCTATGATTGAGACTTTGTTGTTGAGAAATAATATACAGGTAACCGATTTAGATGCGGTTGCATATGCTCGAGGGCCAGGGAGCTTCACCGGTGTGAGAATTGCAGCAAGTACTATTCAGGGACTCGCTTTAGGGGCTGATTTACCGGTCATTCAAGTGTCTACGCTTAGAGTTATGGCACAAGAATCGTTTAACCAATATCAACATCAACGCGTGATCTCAGCGATTGATGCGCGCATGGGGGAAGTTTATTTAGCCAGCTACCGGTTGTGCGAAGATACTCAAATTATGCAACTAGTAGGCGATGAAATGGTAATCAGCCCCATGGATGCTTTAAAATACATACAACAGCAAGAATTGACATCAAAAGACTCAATGGCGTTTACGGGAACGGGCTTTATTACCTATAAAGATGTGTTTGCTCAGAAATATAAATTCTCTGAGCCTCTAGTGCAGTATCCAAATGCAAAATATATATTGCCTTTAGCATGTGAAGCATTTAAAAATGGTCAGACACTGACCGTTGATAATGTACAGCCTGTATACGTGCGTGATACAGTGACTTGGAAAAAACTGCCTAATAAAGTGTAAGCGATTGATTTAATTTAGAGACAATAAAATGCAATCCATATTAAGTACTAGACAATCGATATTTATTAACGACAGTGCTAATAGTGCTGTAAGACCAAACAAGGTCGCCAACAATGTGGATAATGCGGGCGCTTTTGAACAAAATGCGCCAAAAAAGGTCCTAGAAGGACACATTATCAAGCGTGGAGAGTCTGAAAATTTCGCTCAAGCTGATGGTATTTTTGAAAGAGCTGAATATTTCAAGTCTCTTTCTTCATCTGTTAAACAGGGCATACAGGCTTACACAAGCATTGATAACGAAGTAAAGCGCGAACAAATTAAATCAATGATGGGCGTTGATATTTATGCATGAATTTAAGGAGTTGCTATGAAAAACACTCTATTTACAGTGATAATGTTTACTCTATTTATATCGGTTCTCGCAGGCTGCGCTTCGGTGCCGGACGAGGTAAAAGTTGATCAAAATACTGCATTGATTGATTTTGATAAAGTCATAAATAACGAGAACATCCCGATGGGTGAAAAGGCTCGTTGGGGCGGCAAAATTGTGTCAGTGGAAAACAAAAAGGATGTATCTGAGATAGAAGTGGTGTTTTTTCCAGAGAATAGAAGCGGAAAGCCACAAACTAATCTTGCAAGCGTGGGTCGGTTTAAAGCCGTGGTGAATGGATTTGTTGATCCTCTGGTTTTTGAGCAAGGTCGATTAATTACTGTGGTAGGAGAAGTCGGACAAACCCACTCGGGTATAATTGGCGAGCAAGTATATGATTATCCAACGGTCAATGCGGTTGGATACTACATGTGGAAAGAGTCCACTAAAGTAGATGTGGATGCATTTACCTTTGTACCATTTGGTCATTTCCACGGATTTCATCGCCACTTCTTTTATCCATGGTACGATCCTTGGCACTTAAGAAATCAACGAGTTCGTTATCGAATTCATAAGTACAACGGCCATAGTCAAGGTGCGCGAATGGGCCCAGTGCAAAGAGCAAATCGAGCAACCCCTAGTCAGAAAAGACGAACGATACGAGGAACATCTAGTGCTCCATCCGTCATTGATTCACAAAAATAGCAATATTGCCTAGGCGAGTATGATTGAATCAAAATCATATAATACAAAACGACTGTATGAGTATGAAATAGACGTAGGTCATATGAAAATGGGAGCGCTGTCTAACAGAAAGAATATCGATTGTTCGTTCCCTATCTTCATTTTTTTACACGGTTATCTAGATAATGCAAATAGCTTTTTAAAGTTAATACAAGCACTTGATAACATAGATACTCAATATCAATATTTGGCCATTGATCACGCAGGTCATGGTGATTCATCTCACAGAAGCGCAGACGCTCATTATCACCTTGTTGACTATGCTTATGACCTTAGTCAATTGATACACAAACTAGCCTGTAATCAAGTAATCCTAGTGGGGCATTCACTTGGTGGCATTGTAGCTTGCATTTACGCCTCTACTAAGCCTGAGGGACTGCTTGGCCTTGTCGCCATTGAGTCATGTGGGCCTTTATCTGAATGTGAATCAAATACGGCTAATCAGCTTACTGAATGTTTTATAAGTCGGCAAAAAGCGATTCTGCCCATCAAACATCCAACCAGTTTTGAACAAGTCGTCAAAGCAAGGTGTTTGGTGAGCGACTTTGGTCTAGATGATGCTCGAACAATTATGGAAAGAAATGTCAACATAGGCAGTGATGGTAAGTGCGAATGGAAGACCGATAAACGGCTGAGAACAAAATCAACCATAAGAATGACCGAAGCTCAGTCGCTCAATATTATGGAAAACATTGAATGCAAAAGAGTGGTTATTTTAGGAGACGAAGGCTTTGAAAAAGTGAAGAGAGGAATTTTGGAGCGGCCAAGTGTGTTTCAAAATGTAGACGTCTTTACTTTCTCAGGGGGACACCACGTTCATTTACAGAGTACCCAAAAAGTCGCTGATACAATTTCTAGCTTGAGCAAAAAATGGCTCTAGCATTGGCATGTTATCACCAATATACGTTTGACTAATTCACTAAATCGATTAACAAAAGATGCAATCATAATCGACTGATTGAGTCGATAACTAAGTAAGTATAATTAAATTATAATTGGTCATACCAATTGCAATTAGTCAAAAAATCACCAACATTAGTTATATCAATGTACAAAATAACAAAAAACATGTTTTTTGTGTGGTTATTCAGTTCCATTTTCACTACTAGTACTTTAGTATTGGGCGGTCAAATTTTGGAAGGAATTTTTAGTGGAAAATTTTTGGGTGTCTCAATACGACGAATCTGTACCAGCACACATCAATCCTGACACAATACCCTCTTTAATAGAGATGTTTGAAGCATCTGTTTCGGAGTTTGAAAATAAAACTGCGTTTATTAATATGGGCCATTCCATTTCTTTCGGAGATATTGACGCAATCTCAAAACAGTTTGCTGCATTCTTGCAGAATAGAGGTCTGAAAAAAGGCGATACCGTTGCTGTTATGATGCCAAATCTGCTGCAATATCCCATAGTGGTATTCGCTATTTTGCGAGCAGGCATGAGCGTCGTCAATGTAAATCCAATGTACACGCCCCGCGAATTAAAACATCAACTTAATGACGCCAATGTTAAGTGCATTGTTATATTAGAAAATTATGCATCGACGTTGTCAGAAATAGTGAATGATACAAAGGTAAGAGATATTGTTGTCACTAAAGTGGGTGACATGCTGCCAGCGCCTAAAAGGCTAATCGTCAATATTGCCGTTAAATACATAAAAAAATTAATTCCAGAATATCAACTACCCTCAAGTATCAGTTTTCATTATGCACTAAGTGTTGGCTCAAACTCTGATTACACGCGTCCAAAATTGACTGGTTCTGATATAGCGTTTTTGCAGTACACTGGAGGTACAACAGGTGTGTCAAAAGGGGCAATGTTAACGCATAGAAATATGGTGGCTAATCTCGAGCAGGTTACCGGAGTTTTAGAAGGTGTGTTGCAAGAAAACGACATGGTTGTCACTGCTTTGCCTCTCTATCATATTTTTGCCCTCACCAGTAATTGCCTGACTTTTTTTAAGAGCGGAAGACCCAATTTATTGATCACCGATCCTAGAGATATGCAAGGATTCGTAAAGGTATTAAAAAAATATCCATTTTCAGTGATAACTGGCGTGAACACCCTATTTAATGGACTTATCAATACTCCAGGATTTAAAGAGTTAGACTTCAGTCATTTAAAATTTGGATTGGGTGGGGGGATGGCAGTGCAACGACCTGTCGCGGAAACTTGGCAGGATATCACAGGCACGGTATTAATAGAGGGATACGGACTCACGGAGTGCTCACCTGTGGTAACGGTAAATCCATTGCATTGTAAAGAGCACAAAGGTTCTATTGGCTTACCTTTACCTTCTACAGACATTAAAATTGTTAACGAGGCTGGTGGTTGCTCGGCAATCAATGAAGCTGGAGAGCTCTATGTCAAGGGGCCACAAGTTATGTCTGGCTATTTAAACAGACCTGAGGCAACACAAGAGATCATTAAAGACGGATGGCTGGCCACTGGCGATATTGCTAAAATTGATGAACAGGGCTACCTTTATCTAGTGGATCGCAAAAAAGATATGATTCTGGTTTCTGGTTTTAATGTATATCCCACCGAAATAGAGGAAATAGCCGCCATGCACTCAGGTGTACTAGAAGCAGCCGCGATTGGCGTTCCTCATGAGGTTTCTGGCGAGGTGGTAAAGCTATTTGTAGTAAAAAAAGATCCTCAATTAAAAGAAGATCACGTTATTGCTCACTGTAAATCGTTACTTACTGGTTATAAGGTTCCTAAAATAGTAGAATTCGCAGAAGGTCTGCCAAAATCTAATGTAGGCAAGATTTTGCGTCGGGAACTGCGCGACTAATCAAAATTCAACAGTAAAAAGGCTTCTATTGCACCCTTATAAACATATTGATGGTTACACATATATAAGCGAGCCATCTCAGTTACTCACGCTTTGTGAAAAGTATCAATCTACGTCAGTGTTAGCCATCGATACTGAGTTTGTTCGTACTCAGACACTTAAACCCGAAATAGGTCTCATACAAGTATTTGACGGTAACGAAGTCGCCCTAATTGACCCTATCGCTATCTCGGACTTAAGCGCTTTTTCAAAAATTCTTACCGATAACAATATTATAAAGGTAGCACACTCTTGCTCTGAAGATTTAGAGACCCTTTGGTATCATCTCGACATTATTCCAAGCCCAATATTTGATACGCAAATAGCCGCCGCGTTTCTCGATTTAGGGCCTACTATAGGGTATGCCAATCTAGTTGAAAAACTATTTGAGATTAGCATCGATAAAGGCGAGTCTAGAACGGATTGGATAGGGCGGCCTCTTAGCGAAGCTCAATGTAATTACGCGGCGGCAGACGTCACTCATTTGATGGCGATTTATGAATATTTATATCCGAAAATTGTTGCAAAGGATTTATTACACGTGGTGTATGATGAGGTAGCTTCAATCGGCCAAAAAAAAGCGCGTCAGTTGCCTTCTAGTTTAGCGTATTTACAAATCAAGAATAACTGGAAATTGCAAGGTAATAGACTTGCCGCTCTGCAACTTTTAGCAAAATGGCGATTGGATGAAGCGAGAGATAAAAATAAATCGGTTAATTTTGTGATAAAAGAGGTGGCTTTATTTGAGCTGGCGTACAAGTTACCTATCACTCAACAAATGTTATTTGATTGCCACAATTTATATGCAAAGCAGGCTAGACTGTATTCGGACAGATTACTTGAAATCATACGAGAAGCGAAGGCAAAGGCTCCGCAAGAATGTCCAAGCAAAGTGCAACGCTTAATTGAGTTCAAAGGCTACAAACCTTGTGCGCAAGCGATAAAAGAGCTTGTATTAAACCTTTCAGAGCAGCTCAACATTCCTGAAGGATGCATAGCAAGTAAGAAACAGATCAATCAATTACTCAAGTGGTGCTGGTTCTCATTTGATGAGTTGGAACAAATAAATTTGCGACCAGACCTTCTTACCGGTTGGCGGCGTGAGTTGTTTTTACCCTATTTAAATTCCGATGCAAGCATCGGAAAAACCCTGGCAGATTACCATGAAATTATGCGCAGTTTATAAATCCTCTAAGCGGGCAGACACATATCTGTATGTGCCCAAGAAGAATGACTTTGAAAAGGTACCTAAAGTTTTATTGGAACATTTTGGTAAGCCTCTTTTTCTAATGTCGGTGCCTATTCATAAACGCAAAAGCATTGCAAATATCTCTACCCAAGATTTTATTTCGAAATTGGATAAAGAAGGCTTCTATTTGCAATTGCCACCTAAGGCTGAAAATTTGCTTGAAGAGCATTTAAAAGAGCAGGAACTGCGCTTTAAAAGCCGCGAGGGCTAATAATGGCTAAGCACACTCCCTATACTAAAGAATTGATAAAATCTGAATTCTGGCGACACAAATCGCTAAATGAAATGAGTAAACAAGAGTGGGAAGCCGTTTGCGATGGTTGTGCTCGATGTTGTTTACACAAATTCATTGACGATGAGTCACTAGAGGAGGACTTTCAATCTACGGATCATATTGGTGATTCAGAGACACTAATTTATACCAACATTGCATGTTATTTATTGAATGACAAATCTTGTGCCTGTTCTCAGTACGAAAAAAGAACAGAGCTTGTGCCAGACTGCGTGACCTTAACAAAAGAAAACCTTGAAGATATTTTCTTTATGCCGCCCTCGTGCAGCTATCGTCGTCTGTCTGAGGGCAAAGGTCTTGCGCATTGGCATCCTTTACTTAATAACGGGAAAAAGTCCAAAATGCATACACTTGGGGTCACCGTGAGAAATAAAACCGTAAATGAGCACGATGTGGATCTCAATAGTTTTGAAGATTATATAGTGACTTGGCCTTTGCAAGATTTAGAGTGATAAACACAATCCTTTAACTTTGGGTTGGGCCTTTATGAAAAAAACAGATGGCTTTAACTAATACAACTAAACCCAGTATGGCCAAGTAGGAAATAAATATTATTTGTAACCAACTGGCCATCCCCATATCTAAAAACTTCCATGTATTTTCATTGCATTCTCCAGTAGCTGCGAAAATAGCTGGGATCCACTCATGCAAAGGCATAAAGCTTGGAAAGTTTGGCACAATGTCGCAAATGTTAGCGAATGGATTGGTTGCGAATATTATGTCTAAGTGTTCTTGTGCTGCTTCCAATCCTTTATAAGCCGATAATCCCCATAAAGCATAGGCTATTACTCTAGTAACTCGCGAGTTATAGAGCAGCGGCAATAATCCAGCTAACATAATGCAGATTACCGCCGTTCTTTGATAGATGCATTGAATACAGGGTCTCAAATCCATTACGTGTTGGAAATATAAGGCGGCTACAAATAAACTACATGAAGAGATAAACAATAGCAGCCAGGAGCTTTTTTGTTTGCTAACTTCATTTATCCACTGCATGAATGCACACCTCTATTATCTATTTTTAATCTATTTGAATGCATCTAAGTCCATGCCCGTTTGAGTATCTCAGTTCTGCTTAAGATGCGTCAAAATACGAAACTGGTTCACTTTTCTCAAAGCATACCGATACAGTCTCTATAGTACACCAGTTGACATATTCTAAAAAAGTAAATTTATAGGACTGCAACAATTATATCTTGAAAGGAATTTTTATGTTTGTCTCAATTAAAAAATATAATGAACTATCCCAAAATCTTGACAAGCTAGAGTCAAAACTTGTCTTCTCATCAGCTGAAGTTAATCAAAAAGGTGCAGAAATAGACGAATTAAAGGCATCGCTAGAAAACGTCGAAAGAGCTAAAAATAAACACTCGGGGGAGTTATTGAACAATGTTTTAAATTCCATGAGTCAACTGCAAGGCGTACGTTCGACCCTTGTCGAATCGTTTAATGTGTTATCCATTGAAAATGAGTCATTAACAGAAATTGATAAAATTCACGAAGATTCTAGCGTAGCGATTAAACATATCGTAAGTTCTATTAACTCACTAAGTGAGCAAATGGACAAAATGACCAACAGCATTTCCGGATTAGCTAAAACTGCAGATAGCATTAATAGTTTTGTTACTTCTATTACCAGCATTTCAGAACAGACTAACCTACTAGCGTTGAATGCGGCGATTGAAGCGGCTAGAGCAGGAGATGCAGGCCGAGGTTTCAGTGTGGTCGCCGACGAAGTGAGAGCGCTTGCGAGCGAAACCAATAAATCCGCCAGTGAAGTATCTGATCTTGTGAGAGAGATAATTGCGTCCACTAAAATCTCGGTAGATTCTGTTGCTGAGTTAAAGCTCAAAAGTGAGTCGTTGGTTTCTGGAGTAGCAGACTTGGATACAAACTACAAAAGCATCACCGATGGTTCTCAGCGCATGCGAAAAGTCATCGGTTTGTCAGCGTCTCAAGCGTTTATACAAGCAGTAAAACTTGATCATGTTGTTTGGAAAAGTGATGTATATGCTGTCATTTGCGGTCAAAAGAGCATGAAGCCGGAAGATTTTACCACGTCCAAAGATTGTCGGTTAGGTAAATGGTATCAGCATGAAGGCAGAGAGACGTATTCAAATAACCATAATTATCAAGCATTAGATGCACATCACATTAATATTCACAAATATGGGATTGATGCAGTTCGAGCGCATATAGACGGCGACCTTGAAAAACAAAACATCTTGCTGTCTAAAATGGAAGAGTCTAGTCTCGAAGTAATGGCAATTTTGGATGCTTTGGCACAAAGTAATTAAGCAACAAGTAGATTCCCCTCTAATGTGACAATAAGGCTTCACTTGTGTTATTCATCTGGTACAATCAGTTAACTCAATAACAATAAAGAAGCCATTATGATTTACAAATCACAAAGTCCAGCAGGGTTTGCTGAAGAATATATTGTAGAATCTATATGGAGTGGTCGCTTCCCTCCTGGCACAATCCTACCAGCAGAAAGGGAATTATCAGAACTCATTGGCGTTACCCGAACGACACTTAGAGAAGTACTGCAAAGACTTGCCAGAGACGGATGGTTAACTATCCAACACGGAAAACCCACTAAGGTAAATAATTATTGGGAAACCTGTGGCTTAAATATTCTTGAAACCTTGGCTCAACTTGACCAAGAAGGGCAACCCCAACTACTAGACAATCTGCTTTCGGCTAGGACCAATTTAAGTGCCGTGTTTATCAGAGCCGCCTTTAAACAAGATCCAGAAGAATGTCGAATTATTATAGAACGGTATAAAGAGGTTGAGCATGAAGGTAAAGCATTTGCCCAGCACGATTATCAAATGCATCACGACCTTGCTTTTGCATCAGGAAATCCCGTTTATGTTCTAATGATGAACGGTTTCAAGGGTATCTACGCACGTATTGGAGGCTTGTTTTTTAGTCACGAAAGCGCAAGAGAAGTGGCCACTAAATATTACGAAAAACTTCTTACTGTGCTGGATTCAGGCGAGGCCGATCGCGTTGTTGCTGTTGTTCGTAAATACGGCATTGACAGTGGTAGAATTTGGTCTTCGGTTAGACAAAATATGCCCAGTAATATTGTAGATTAATGCAGTTGCTCCCGCGCCATTACACAAAAAAATTCATCTGTATTTTCTGCAATCATTAGCGTTGCCATTTAAAAATAAAAATTAAATGAGAGGTATAACAAAAGATGTCATCCGTTGAAAAGCGTGTTTCTATCGAGCCAAAGTCACCTTATCCAAATCTTTTCAAGCCTTTTGACCTCGGTTTCACTACGTTAAAGAATCGCATAATTATGGGATCTATGCATACCGGTCTCGAGGAGCTCCCAAATGGACACAAGAGAATGGCCCGATTTTTCGCAGAGCGGGCCCGTGGAGGAGTGGGGCTTATTGTCACAGGTGGAATAGGTCCTAATGATGAAGGTGCAACGCATGCGGTTACTAAACGCCTGGACAGTGACCAAGCAGTAACGGATCATCAAGAAGTCACCGATGCGGTGCATCAAGAAGGGGGTAAAATTTGTATGCAAATACTGCATACGGGACGATACGCCTATAATAAGAACTTAGTAGCGCCTTCTGCAATACAGGCCCCCATTAATCAGTATAAGCCGAAAGAACTTGACGAAAATGGCATACAAAAGCAAATTGAAGATTTTGTCTTTACCGCGTCTCAAGCACAAAGAGCTGGTTACGATGGCGTCGAAATTATGGGTTCGGAGGGATACTTTCTAAACCAGTTTATCGCCACAAGAACCAATAAACGAACTGATGCTTGGGGCGGCGAATACAAAAACCGTATCAGGCTACCAATTGAGGTCGTTAGACGAGTGCGAGAAGCGGTCGGTCAAGAGTTCATTATCATTTACCGCCTATCTATGCTCGATTTGGTTGAGGGCGGTTCGTCTTACCAAGAAGTTGTCGAACTTGGACTTGCAATTGAAAAGGCCGGAGCCACTATCATAAATACTGGCATAGGATGGCACGAGGCAAGGATCCCGACTATAGCCACAAAAGTGCCAAGAGCCGCTTTTACATGGGTCACAGCAAAGTTTAGACAAGCACTTAATATCCCAGTGATTACCTCTAATAGAATAAATACCCCAGAGGTTGCGGAAGAAGTGTTGGCTAGAGGTGACGCTGATTTTGTATCAATGGCCAGACCTTTTCTTGCGGATCCGGAATTTGTCAATAAGGCAAAACACAATCGAGCCAGTCAGATAAACACATGCATTGGATGTAACCAAGCATGTCTAGATCACGTATTTGAGGGCAAAATGACCAGTTGCCTCGTCAACCCCAGAGCCTGCCACGAAACTGAGTTGAACATCGAGCCTGCACACATTAAAAAGCGCATAGCGGTCGTAGGAGCAGGTCCTGCTGGTCTTGCCGCTGCAAAAACATGTGCACAACGCGGTCACTCGGTCACTCTATTTGAAGCTGATAGCGAAATAGGTGGGCAATTCAATATTGCAAAACAGGTCCCCGGTAAAGAAGAGTTCTATGAAACTATACGGTACTTTTCCGTTCAGTTAGGTTTATTAGGGGTAGACATTCAACTTAATACTAAAGTGGACACTCAGCAGCTTAATGACTCAGATTTTGATGAAGTAATATTAGCAACTGGGATCATGCCGCGTGTGCCCGATTTAGAAGGGGTGAATCATCCAAAAGTACTTAGTTACGTTGATGTATTAAGGCATAAGAAAAATGTCGGTAAAAAAGTAGCGGTAATCGGAGCAGGTGGCATTGGATTTGATACAAGTGAATTTTTATCTCATGGAAAGGTATCAACTTCCACTAATATCCCAGCTTTTATGAAAGAATGGGGCATTGATATGGAATTGAAAACTCGCGGTGGGGTAGAAAATATCAAACCATTACCCGAACCGTCACCACGAACAATTTATCTATTGCAACGCAAATCAAGTAAAGTGGGTGCCGGACTTGGTAAAACGACAGGTTGGGCGCATAGAGCAGGCCTAATGATGAAAGGTGTTCATTTAATGGCAGGCGTGACCTATCATAAAATAGATGATGAAGGGTTACATATTGAGGTGAACTCAGAGCGTAAGGTGTTAGAGGTTGATAATGTAGTGGTCTGTGCTGGACAATTGCCTTTGCGAGACTTAGTCGATGGTCTTGAGAAACCTTATCACCTGATTGGTGGAGCCGATGTTGCTGTAGAGTTGGATGCAAAACGCGCAATAGATCAAGGCACGCGTTTATGTGCGGGTTTATAGTGGAACATAAAAGTGATAGCTTACCGTAAGGTATCTAGTGTGGCGAACAGTGAGCATCACTTCTTATAGAGTTTCATGGTTTGTGAGTTGGCGTCATAGGTCAGATCAAACTGGCTCAACACATTCATACCTAATAAACCATCATAGCGGCCTAAATTTTCTTTGGGCAAAACCAAAACGCTTAAACTGTCAATCTTCTGATTTCCAAGGGTCATGCTTGATACTTTATAGATAGGCGCTCTAACTACGCCTCCGGCTGTGTTTACTGTAAATACCCCTAAAAACTCAGTTTCATTGTCTTTAATTTCAACAAATTTAACGTCGCTGATAGCAGTGGTTGAAGCACCGGTATCAACTAACAAGTTTACAGGGATATTGCTCAGGTCAGCTGTCGCAATGAATTGTCCCCTTGACTGACTTAACGTAAGCTCTGGAGACCTCACTGTAGTATTTTGTTCACCTAAAGCCGCTTGTTCAATTGGAATGCTAGCAGATGAGCCATTAGTGCTTAAACGACTCAGTACATTTTCTCTTAATCTGTTTGCTCTTGGGTCATCAGTGCGAAAGTTCGCTAACACGTCTTCCATTAATGTAAATTGGGATTGCATGCCGTAGGCTCTGGCCAACGCCATTAAATACTGTCTATTAGTCGGATCTACTTGGACTAAAGGCTCTAAGAATTCAGCCAGTAAACTCCATGCTCTGTCCCCAGTAAACTGCTGAATGACTCGGCTAGTATTAACCTCAAGAATCTTATTGATTTCTTGTTTTTGGTCTTTGCTCAAGGGTTGAGATAGTAAGTCTTTATAATGCACTAGAGCAACACTTAATGGCTCAGTGTGATAATACGCCAGAGCTTCAAGCATTATTGCTTCTTGATTCATTGGATAAAGTCTCAAGAAGTTGGACACATGATACTCTAGCAATTCAAACTGTTTCTGAGACACGAGACTTTGTAAGTATTGCATATATTCTTGCTCGTCGTTTTCTATTTCGGCGACCGTTCGAATAGAAGTGTCGATTACTCCATCGCTATTGGGTTGGACCATTACTTCCAAGCTTTCGCTTTGCATGGAGTTTTCTTGTGTACTATCTAAGCTAGGTTCGCTTAAAGGCGCATTCACAGTTTGGTGAGCATTATTAAATGGCCCCTTGTATATGAAATACAAGTTAGCGCCAATTGAAATTGACAGCAGTATAATTAAAACTTTAACTCGACTCATTTACCACTTCATTAATGGAAACTAATAATTTTCCTAAAATGCTAACTCAGGCTCTTCATTAGCGAACATGGTTCGTTTGTTTGCGTTTCCGTATATTTCGGAAAACTCTAAGGGCATTCTTTTAGGTGTGCCGGTACTTAGACTCACACAAACGAATTCAGTTTTAGCAGTGAATACAGTTTTTTTAGAAAAAGTATTAATAAATTGAAAATATCTGTTTAGTTTAAACTTCTTATCACAATATACAATCCATGTGGCCACTGCGATAACATCATTTAAATGAGTGGCAAAGTGATAATTCAAATCATGTTTAGTAATGACCATAGCTCTGTCTAGTCGCTGGTATTCCTCAAAATTCAATCCTAACGTATTTGAATGTTCCCATGCTAATGATTCAAGTCGCTTAAGATAAGCAATATTATTTGTATGGTAGTAATGGTCAATATCTTCACTTTTTATTGTCCAGTCTGAAATGTATGGATGTGGAATTTGCCATTCGAGATCTTTTAAATGTTCTAAATCTTGTTGCATGTAAGCCTTCTATGTAAATGATTACATATGTTGATAATATGTAATTAATGTAAATTTATTTATACTTAAGTATAGCGATTTTTTTACAGAAGGAATTTTTATTCACTAAGACTATCGCATTACGCAAGCCTTCAAAGTACAATATGTTGACTATCGGTTGCAGGGTATTTTACCCAAAAAAAGTCAATTAGGCCTCATGACGACACCATTAAACACTGACTTAGAGCATTTGTTCAAACAAGCATTTTTTACCTCTTTTACTACTCTATTAAAAGGCGGTGCAAACGAGCCAGTGTATATCCCAATTAATTACCCTGATGCAAGCGATTATGTTGGCTCCGAACTCGCCAGCTATACTAAAAACGCGAACGTTATTTTCTACAGGGATGACTTTATTCGAAGTGCGTTACATGAAATTGCGCATTGGTGCATTGCAGGAGATGCTAGAAGAAAAAAACTGGACTTTGGATATTGGTACGAATCAGATGGCAGAACTCAACGGCAACAATTGATGTTTCAACAGGTTGAAGTTAAGCCTCAAGCGATAGAATACGCATTTTGCCAAGTGTGTAATATCCCTTTCAGAGTCAGCATAGATAACTTAAATAGCGTATCTCAATTATCTAGCGAACAGCAACAAGAGCAAGAGAAAGCATTTTACGATGCGGTAAGTCAGCAGTTGTCTTGGTATCAATCACATGGATTTCCAAAACGAGCTCAGACTTTCATCGATATTTTATCGGATTTCTACCAACCGGATGAACAACAAATAACTGACAATTATGCGGGTCTAAATCGCACATTTAAATTAGGATTATGCATCAATCCATTTGCGGGTATCGGTGGTGCTTTGGCATTAAAAGGAAGCGACGGAAAGGACACTAGAGATAAAGCCTTGAGTCTTGGAGCTGAACAGTTAGCCATGAAGAAAACTGAGTTGGCATTGTCTGAATGTATGTCATTAATTCCCAATATTCATATTTATACAGGTGCTAACGACATGGGGCAAGCTGTCTGTGAGAAGCTTAAGTTTGAGCATACAGTAGTTCACGCTCCGAAGAACGCCCAGACAGAGATAGAAGATACTCACCAACTTGCTGAAAAGTTATTGTCCAGTAACGTTGATTTTATTGTATTTGCAGGGGGCGACGGCACGGCCAGAAATTTATGCGAAATTGTAGGAGATAATACTCCAGTTTTAGGAATTCCCGCGGGCTGTAAAATTCACAGTGGCGTATACGCAATTACCCCTCAAGCTGCAGGTAAGGTTCTGAAAAAAGTGGTAAGAGGTGAATTGGTATCCATTACAAGAGCAGAAGTTCGAGACATAGACGAGACTTTATTTAGGCAAGGGCAAGTCAAATCAAAGCATTTCGGAGAAATGGTGGTACCTCATGAACTTACTTATATTCAGTCGGTAAAGATGGGGGGGAAAGAGTCCAATGAACTTTTACTAGACGACATTGGAGATTATATTCTCGAAATAATGGAAGATAATCCGGACACTTATTATGTGATGGGCTCGGGTAGTACCCTTGATGCTGTAATGCAGCGAGCGGGGTTAAAAAATACGCTGTTGGGCGTTGATTTAATAAAAAATGGGAGAGTGGTAGCAAACGATGTGACTGCTAACGACTTGTTACATATGACACAGAACCATCCTACTGTATTAGTGATAACAATTATTGGGGGGCAAGGGCATATTTTTGGAAGAGGAAATCAACAATTATCTGCATCACTCATCAAAAAAATTGGCAAGCAGGACATACTTATTGTGGCTACTAAAGCAAAACTAGCCGCATTAAACAATCGAGGTTTGATAGCCGATACTGGCGATGCTCTTCTCGATAAAGAGTTAGCTGGACCTGTTAGCGTAATAACTGGATACAGAGATGAAGTTCTGTACTTTATTCAAGACTTCTGATTACGCCTCAGAACCCAATATTTTTAGTAAAGTTATGACGGAAAATTTGAAACATAAACACGATATACTATCTCAGTTAGATAACCATCTAGACAAGCAGGAGCAATTCCTTGATAGCTTCATCGATGCGGGCAGTGAACAGGATTTATTCATAACTAGCTATATTCACGGACACTTCAGTGTTGTTGCCGCTAATTTTTTAAAAACCATTCATGCTAGCAGCGAATCTCACCTGTCTTGCTTTAATGAAAGCGATGTGTTGAAGAGTTTCAACTCTGAGCTCAAAAGCTCCATTGACCAAGCTATTGCAAAAGGCGAGTTAGAGCAAAAAGACATAAGACTTGTGCGGGATAAATTAAATCAACTCTTCCAGCTTTAAATATTCTCTCCTTTAACTTCAGAGCTACCTACCAAGTAAAAACGGATATTGCTACTGAGTTGGAATTGATATTGCATAACCTTTGCTTAGATACTGATATCAGTACGATATTAAATGCCTGTAGCATTGAGAAACAATGTTTATAGGGTAATGGGGTAAAGTTGTTTAGCAAGATCTAGATCGCTTTATCCGTGCATTTTAGGCAATATAAAATGAAAACTTCCAATATCTATTCATCAATATGTAAGGCCAGCTTGATAGTGAGTATAAGTCTGACTGGCTTAACCGGCTGCTTTAGTCTGTATGACAATGACTCAGCGAGTCAACAGTCAACTGTCAGTAATTTAGGGCATGCAGAACAGTATACTATTGATCTAGCTAACGAACTGTTTGCAGACTTTAATGCAAATAAACATCAAAGGTATGCGGTTGCCACTTTTGTGCCGGTGACTGATATGCAAATCGATCTATCTAGGCAATCACCTCTTATGGCATTAGGGCATCAACTCGAGCAGGGCCTCATAACGGAAGCAGTGCGCCGAGGTTTCGTGACTCAAGACTTCAAGGCAACCAACGCCATAATTTTGGGAAAAGATTATGATAAGGCACTATCACGAGATTTAAATCACTTATCTGAGCAACAAAAAATTGATTATTACATTACTGGCACTATTACTGCACAGCAAAATGGCGCCATGGTAAACGCAAGGATAATCAATGTACGCAGTAAAGACGTTGTGGCAGCTGCTACAAGCTTTTTCCCAAATGATTTATTTTGGGAAAATGAGCAGGTAATGATGAGAGAAGGTCATATCTACCGAACCGAAAAGCGCTAAGTACAGATTAAAAATAGAGGTGAACAATGAAAAACATGTTAATTATTAGCGGAATATTGGTGCTTTGTGGTTGCAGTTCATTGCCGTCTATGGAGCAATATTTTGCCGCAGATAATGAACAGCAAGAGTCTGAAAAACCGAACGTTTCAGACACTCGCTTAAACAACAGTATCATCCTTCCTCAGGACAATAAGTCTTTTGAACCTAGCGCGGGTAGCGTGGATTCGTTTGGCTCAACTAATAGGCCTGCGAATATATCGAGTGCGACAGGAGTGTATCAATCGAAGCCCTTTACTAAGCATGTTGGCGACTATGTGCGTAATATGGCACAAGATTTGGTATCCAATATGGAGTACGTTACCGAAGCGACGACAGTCGCGGTGACACACTTTTCCATACTAGATAGTGATCTAAAAGAAACCAATTTGTTTGGCCAACAAATGGCAGAATCATTCGTACATGAATTTCATAAATTCAGAATGCCGGTCGTGGAATATAAGGCAACTCAATTTATTCGAGTTACAGAAAACGGCGATTTTGTTTTATCCCGTGATTTCGTAGAGCTAACCAACACGACTCCTATACAATATGTATTGACGGGAACCATGACTAAGCATCAAGGGGGCTACATCGTAAACGCGCGCATGTTGGGTATGCGTTCAAATATCGTAGTTGCCAGTGCTCAAAGCTTTATACCTTTTTACATTGTAGATGCTCTAATCCCAAGTGGTTCGGACAGCCAAAGTGAAGTCGTTGACGGTGTTAAACTGATAAGAGGAGAGTAATTATGATTAGCTTTACTCGAATGGTTTATACATTGATATTGGATACTTTTCGATTAGATGATAATGGCATCAACAATAAAATTAGGTATCTGAGTTTAATGTTTGCTGTCGTCGTTTTAAGTGGTTGTGCTGCAGGACAAATGTTTATGGCAGGGTATCAACCTCCGCAGACCATTGCAGATTTGCTGAGAGAGCAAAATGAAATTGCAGCCAATATGGCCGGTAAAGAAGGGACAATTACGCCCGACGTACAAAGCGACGCCCCCCGTGAATTAGATTTCAAAAAGCGTACAGACGAAGAGATTTCACTATCAGGTTACAAAGGCATAATCGATCCAGAGGAAAAGTCTAGGCTTGAAGCGTCTTCATTGCGCATGAGAAATAGTTATCAGGCAAGATTTACTCACAAACATTTACATGACTATGCTGCTCAGTTAACCATGAATCTGATGCAACATGCCAATCAATTGCCGAAAGATGCGTCTATCGCGGTGACCTCATTTGTTAAGCTAGACTACAGCTTGCAAAATACAACCGTGATAGGAAACCAACTGGCTGAATATACTTTGCTTGAAATGCAGCAATTTGGTTTGAATATGGTGGACTTTAAGTTAATGCCTGCGTTGGAAGTTACCAGTAAAGGAGATCTTATTTTTGCTAGGGATATAAAAAAATTGGCTAATCGGCAAATAATGGACTATGTATTGTCGGCTACAATGATAGAGCGTCAAGATGGGATTTTCGTTAACGCCAGAATAATATCTTTACATAATAATAGAGTAGCCGCGTCGGGAAGCGTACTCATTCCGCATTTCATCGTATCTGCGCTACGTCCTCAGATGACCGCGTATTAACAAGATGGTCCAACTGACATCTGAGAAGTAAATTTAAGTCCAAGCCTGTTGCCGTATGAGTGAACGAACAATAAATCGGTTGGGGTTTAACGTGTTTAGCAATTTTGCACTTAGTGGTAATGGTTTGTTTAATAATTGGCAAACCAAAATTTCTGACATCAGCGGAGCTGTGGTAAGCCCTCTAGAGCCAAGTCCCGTTAATACAAAAATATTGGTTACATCACTTGGTACAGGATAATTTTCAACGCTTTTGGCTTTGTATAGCTCTGACAGTTCCTCAAACTGTTGTGAACTAGGCAGAGCCCCTACTACAGGTAAATGATCGCTACTGGAGCATCGGATGGCTGCGCGAGAGAAGTTGCCCGAGTTCCCCTCAAGCTTGGCTAAGTCGTCTCTCCAACTTGCTTTTTCTATGCTGTTTAAATGCGTGGCAAAATTTTGGCTGGTTTCATCTCGCCTTACATCTACTCTTGTATCATTTTTAACATAAGTTGACCCTAGCGCGTGAAAGCCGTCTACCTCAGGTGTAAAGTACCCTTTATGGCAAAGCAAAGTGTCTAATGTATTAATGGAGGTTGAGCTTTTGATTAACTCCACTTGTCCTCTGGTCACTCTAAGCGGGATGACGTTCGAAACGGTTTGAGCCAGTTCATGTCCCATAGCAAGTATCAAATTATCAAGATTCACTGCCTGATGTTTTCCACTACTGAAAAACATGCATTCGATATTGTGATTTTTCGGTTTAAATGATATGAGCTTTTGATTGGATTGCAGATTCAGTAAGCATGTTTTTTCAGCGGCATCTAGACAGGCCTTGACGACGCTTGGAGGCGAAATCCAGCCGGCCATTGGTAAATATAAACAGTCGTATGGCACATCTATATTGGCAACAGAGGTAGCCTGTTCCGCATCTAGTAATTTAGCAAGCGCATCCGGCCAAAGGCCTTTGTCCTGCATTTTTACCAATCTGTCACGTTGTTTATCGTTAAATCCTAATTGAAGTGCACCACACCATTTATGTTTAAACGAAGATTTATTAGATAACTGGTTATAAAAGTGTCGCGCATATAAAAAACTATGTGCTTGTATTTGACTGGCGTAATTATGTTGCGCATTGAGTTGAGGATAAAACCCTCCTATAACGTTGCCAGAGGCTCCATCTGCAGGCTCTTTACCTTGCCATATTAAATTAACCTTATGTCCTAGTGACGTCAGCTTAAAAGCAAGGATAGCGCCAGCAAGTCCCCCACCAATAATATTAAATGGTGTGTTAGCAATGCTCAGTCTGGAGCTTCGTTTAAAATAAGGCGCATTATGAGCTGATTTTGAACACGCTTTTATATGGTCAATAGATGACTTACTTGCAAACTCTTCACCAGCGCTATATTGACCAACAAGCATCTCGCGTTTTTTTCCAAAACCTTTTTGTTTTTTTATGTTAAATCCAGCTTCTATCAGTCCTCTTTTTACTTTCCCTGCCGATGTGAAAGTTGCAACGGTTGAATTAGGGGCGCTTAATCGTGACATACTGTTATATAAAGATGGTTGCCACATATCTTGATTTTTACTTGGAGCAAATCCATCTAAAAACCAAGTATGCATTTTTTGATCGGTATGAAGATGCAAGGGTATGTTGGAGAATGACTCTGTAGCATCTCCATACCACAGATCCAAAGTAACATTGAATTTGGCAGAATCTGTGCGGATATGAAACAAGCGACGATGCAAGCCTTTCAATGCAAGGGGGTAATCGCGCAGAAAATCTCGCTGGATCAGCTCGATATATTTCACGGTGTGCATTAGATCTAAACTATTGTGGAAGTCAGAGAGTGACGTTGCTTTCGACGCTATTTTGTCGATGACATTATTGTTCTTTGCCTCGTTTAAACAGTCAAACGGTTGATTCAATATTTGAGACGCTTTCCACTGCTCAAAGACCTTTTGCATGTCTGTTCGACTTAACGGAAACTTTTCAGTACTACAAAAATACAGTTCATTGCAAGGGTGCTTTGGTTGTTGATTTTTGAACACTGAAAATAACTGTACGGTTCTAAAAAAGTTTAAGCCAGTGCCGAAACCCGTTTCCGCAATATTGAAGGCCGCTTGCTTGTGCTGCCGCCATCTTGAAAATAGATTATTTGAATGTATAAACACGTAATCAGTTTCTTTTACTCCGTTTTCATTGCAGAAATAAACATCGTCAAAAATAGAGGATTGCGGCGTGTCATATTGATTAAATGTTAATTTTGCTGTTTCTAAAATCATTATTTGCCTAGGGTTATTGGATAATTAAATTGATGTTTATGCTTCACAAGAGCAATTATTTTATCTTTTATACAATATATGATTGATCATAACAGAGTTTGCTTTTATGGTGTGTAATTGAGTTGCTAAAGAGCAGACCAGTTGGTAGCCAATTAAAGGTATGATCGTGAAATTAATGCAGATTATACAAATTTATTCATCATTCATTTATCATGACACGTCATTATAATATTGTTCTTATGTTTGCCTTTTTTGAAAAGCGACAATTAAGCAATATAGAGACATGGCAAAAATTAAAGTAAACCAGATAAGAAAGGGTACATCATGAAACGAGCGGTCATAACCGGCCTAGGTATTATCTCAAGTATAGGTAATAACAAAGAAGAAGTAACACAATCTCTACGTCAAGGGACGTCGGGAATCACTTTTTCTGAGCAATTTGCAGAAGCAGGCTTGAGAAGCCAAGTCTGGGGTGACTGTAAAATTGATTTAAAAGAACATATAGACCGCAAGGCGTTGAGATTTATGGGAGACGCCGCCAGTTATGCATATCTTTCAATGCAACAGGCGATTGAAGACGCTGGCTTAACAGAAGATATTTACTCGAGCGAAGACGTTGGGATTATTGCTGGTTCGGGCGGAGCAAGTTCTGAAAACCAAGTAAATTCAGCTGATATCATGCGAAATAAAGGAGTAAAACGCGTTGGTCCTTACATGGTGACGCGTTGTATGGGCAGTACTGTATCAGCATGTTTGGCAACTCCATTTAAAATTAAAGGGGTCAATTATTCAATATCGTCCGCGTGCGCGACTAGCGCACACTGTATTGGTAATGCGCTTGAGATGATCCAGCTAGGCAAACAAAAAATGGTATTTGCAGGTGGTGGCGAGGAGTTGCATTGGTCTTTATCTGGACAGTTTGATGCTATGGGTGCGCTGTCTACCAAGTATAACGATAATCCATCAGTGGCTTCTAGAACTTACGATGTGGATAGAGATGGTTTTGTCAGCGCCGGTGGCGGCGGTATGGTTGTGGTAGAAGAACTAGAGCACGCAATGGCGCGTGGCGCAAAAATATACGCAGAAATTGTCGGTTATGGAGCCACTTCAGATGGCTATGATATGGTTGCGCCAAGCGGTGAAGGCGCAATTCGTTGTATGAAAATGGCATTGAAAGACACATTTCAACCCCTAGATTATTTGAATACTCACGGTACTTCGACCCCTGTCGGCGATGTAAAGGAATTAGAGGCAATACAATCATTATTCGGTGAAAACAGTCCTTCTTTGAGTGCAACTAAATCACTGACTGGGCATTCATTAGGCGCTGCAGGTGTTCATGAGGCTATATTCTCATTACTTATGCTCAACGAAGGTTTTATATGTCCATCCATTAATATTGATAACTTAGACGATGCAGCAAAGGGCCTCAATATTGTTACTCAACCGACCGAAGCTGATTTATCCATGGTCATGTCAAACAGCTTTGGTTTTGGCGGCACTAACGCCAGTTTAGTGTTTAAAAAATTGACACAATAATATAGGTCATAGCTAATAATTAGCGACATAAAAAGTATATTTGGTGCCCTTTTGTTAAAGAATAGCCCTGGCAAATGGCCGGGGCTTTTTGATTCTACAAAGCGCATAATAGATGACCACTGGTTATTGTAGGCGATCACAATACTGAGTCTAGGTTAGGTGTCAAAAAATTTTACAAGTATTTAACAATTGAGTTTTTGATTAATATAAAGTATTGATTTTATTTATATAAATATATTGGCTTTAATTATGCTTGTTTGTATTTGACACCTATAAAGTCATGTGTTGTTTTGTAGTACTTGGCGAAGATTAGGATTTTTTTAAAACTAATTGGATGCACTTATGAAAAACAAATTATTTAACACTCTACTTGGCGGATTTGCCGCACTTATTCTTTCCCTTAGTCAATCTGCGTTTGCTGCGAAAATTTTAGTAGTTGATGAAGGTAACCGACTTACCGGAGGGGGGTGGGTCGATTTATTTGAAAATACATTTGGCGATGATCTTGATGTCATTAATAGCTGGAATTTAGCCCCAACCGATATGACGGATTACGACATTGTTTGGGACGGTGGCTTTCTGTCAGATCCTGGTTCGACTATTGCACAAAATGTGATTAATTTTGTAAACGCCGGGGGCGGGTTTTATGGTCAAACCGAGCGCCCATGTTGCGACCCTCACAACGCCTGGGTGGAAGGTATTTTCAAGACACTTACGGGTGATAACGCGATGCAGTTTGGTGGAGCAGGCGATTCATCAGTAGGTACAGGGCAATTTCTAACTCCTGATTCAACCATTCTTCTCGAACCGAACGATATTCGAAATACAACATTTGATATTAGCGCACCAGGTCAGTTGTTTGTATCAGACGAATCTAAGGTTTTTGCTAAGCAAACAAATGACGGTTTCAACATTGGGGTGGCTTATGCTACCAGTGATTTAGTCAATAATGCGGGTCGCCTTGTGACAATATCCGATATTGACTGGTTGAATAGCATAGACCAAGATGAAGCAAATGCACTAGAAAACATCCGTCTATTCCTATTAGACGGCGATCCTCTACCAGAAGGCTGTGGCGTTAATCCTGACCTGCCTGAATGTCAGGTGCCCGTTCCTGCTCCATCTACAATTGCGTTAATAGCACTTGGTATATTAGGTCTGAGATTGTCTGGACGAGTGAATACTAAGGATTAATATTTGTATTGAACACTTTGAACAAAAATAGAAGCGGATTAAACAGGCGAATATGCTTTATGACTGCTTTTTAAATCATTAAATCAAAAACATAATATAAAAAAGTTTGAGCGATTGTTTTTATTTGATGCAGTTTTAATAACCAGGCGTTAATTGGAAAGCCCTTTGTTTAACTTAAAACACAGGGCTTTATTATTATGCTCGGGGCTTAGTAAAATTAATATTTCCGTCGGCTACTATAACATGCCCATGAGATCCTTTATCGCCGAAACGTTAAGCTCCCGGAAAGGCGCTTAATCCTCATTCCAATTCTATTTAGCGGTTAACCAAATTTTGAATCAGCGACAAAGGGATTTGTGCGTTTTTCATGTCCTATCGTCGTTGTTGGTCCATGTCCGGGATACACAATTGTATTATCAGGCAATTTAAATAACTGCTGCCTAATTGATTGGATGAGTTGAGAGTGATTTCCTTGTGGAAAATCTGTTCTGCCAATGCTTCCAGCAAACAACACATCCCCAACAATCACCTGTGCGCTTTTGCGTTCATAAAGCACCACGTGTCCAGGCGTGTGGCCTGGGCAATGCCTTATTTCCAATTCTAAATTACCTACCATTATTTTGTCAGAGTGCTTTAACCAAGTTTTGGGTAAAAATGGTTCAACAGGCTGAAAACCAAACATCTGGCATTGCTGTAGCATTGCGTCTAGCCAAAATTTGTCTCCTTCATGTGGCCCTACAACGTCCACTGAATAGTATTCTGCGCATTCCTTGGTGGCCCCGACATGATCGAGGTGTCCGTGGGTAAGTATAATTTTTTGTATCTCAACCGAATTAGCCTCTACTTCTGATTTGATTGTCTCAAAATTTCCACCAGGGTCTATTATGGCGCCTTTACGATTGGATTCGTCCCAAATTAAAGAGCAGTTTTGTTGAAAAGGTGTGACCGGTATTACGCTTACTTTCATTTAACACCTCTAAGGAATGGTCATGATAATTGTCAAACGCTAGCTAAATTGAAGTGTGCTGTCAATTTATCTAATATGTTTATATCCTTTGTTAAACTAACTTATATTGTAAAGCCTAGCAGTATGCGAAAGCTCCATAAAATGTGTCGAAATTACAAAAACTAATGCGAGGAGCGACTTGAAACTACTTATAGACAATGCCATGCCATATTGGCAGCAGCTTTTTCTGCCTATTGCAGAGGTCGTTAAGTTTGAAGCGGGCGATCTTAATTTATCGAATAACCAAATTCAGAATGCATCATTGAGTCAAGCCTTACTTGAGACTGAATATTTATTCGTCCGTTCAACGACCAAGGTAACTGATCAATTGCTTAGCCTTATGCCAAAACTCAAATTTGTGGGCACAGCAACTGCCGGGTTTGATCATTTAGACATTGAAGCGTTGCAGCGCAAAAATGTTAAATGGTTTGCGGCCGCTGGATGTAATGCCCAAGCAGTATGTCAATACATGCTGAGTACCGTTTTATCTCTTGCTTGTTCAGATAAGTTTAATATTGCCGACAAAACGGTCGCTATTTTCGGGTATGGTCAAGTCGGCAGCAGAGTTGCGTATGCCTTAAATGCTTTGGGCGCTAACATTCAAATTTACGATCCGCCATTAGAAAAGCAACATCGTACTGACAAAAAAGATAGTTTAAATGAAGATGCATGGCAGGCTCACCCGTTGGGAACTATGGCAAAAAAAGTGGTTGAAGATGGCGATGGATTTGTAAATTTTGAAACAGCCATTCATGCCGATCTTATCTGTATACACTCACCCCTTAATAAATCCAAAGAGTTTGATAATTATCATTTATTTGATGAGGCGGTCTTACAGCAACTAAGTGCTAACCAATATCTCATTAACGCTGGTCGCGGTGAAATAATTGATAATCAAGCATTGTTGAAGGTGTTCAATTCAAGAAATAGTAATATCCCTCAAGTGGTATTGGATGTGTGGGAAAATGAACCACACATTCTAAATGACCTAACGCCTTTTTTGCGAATTGCTACTCCTCACATTGCAGGACATAGTTTGGAGGGAAAGGCAAAGGGGACTTTTATGTTGTATCAACAGATGTGTGCGCTGGAAAATATTGACGTAAGAATTATATTTGATGACCTTATTCCCAAACTAAATGTCGATATTCCAGATAAGTTACTGACGAGTTTGCAGCAAAGTAAATTATATCCGGGCCCAGAATGTGATGAAGTTTTTCAGTCCGATTTGCTCTCCTTGTGTAATTTAACCTATTTTGTCGAAAATGATGATAGAGTTTTTCGTCAGCACATGGCACAATCACACAGCATAGCCAAATTAAGGCAACAATATCCTATACGCAGAGAATTCAGTGCTATTCAATTGAAAGCGCTACACAATAATATTAATGAATTATTGCAAAAAATAGGATTTATCATTTCTAACGACAGCAGATCTTCACACATATAGGATGATAAAACATGTCTCAAGCTTTTAATGTCGCAATATTAGGCGCGACTGGCCTTGTTGGCCAAACTATGATGGAACTGCTCGCTGAACGAGATTTCCCAATTGATACTTTGTATCCTCTAGCGAGTGAACGCTCCGCAGGCGGAGAGATTGAATTTAAAGGTAAAAAGCTCAAAGTGTTAAATGCAGACGAGTTCGACTGGTCTCTTGTACAATTTGGTTTTTTTTCTGCCGGTGGTTCGGTATCAGCCAAGTTTGCACCAATCGCAGCAGACGCTGGATGCGTTGTGATTGATAATACATCACAGTACCGATATGAGCCGGATATCCCTCTAGTGGTGCCTGAAGTCAATGCCTCTGCTTTAGCTGAGTTTAGAAATAGAAACATTATTGCAAATCCAAATTGTTCAACGATTCAAATGATGGTAGCACTCAAACCAATTCATGATGCGGTCGGTATAGAGCGAATAAATGTTTGTACTTATCAGTCTGTATCTGGCGCAGGAAAAAGCGCAATGGAAGCACTCGCTAGACAAACAGCAGAATTGCTCAATGCCAAGGAAATAACTGGCGATGAATTTTCTCGTCAAATTGCGTTTAACGTGATTCCTCAAATTGACGTTTTTCAAGATAACGATTACACCAAAGAAGAAATGAAGATGGTGTGGGAAACTCGAAAAATAATGGGGGATGAGAGTATCTTAGTGAATCCAACTGCTGTTCGTGTGCCGGTATTTTTTGGTCATGGGGAAGCAATTCATATTGAAACGCGACAACCCATTGATGCTGAACAAGTCAAAGAACTCTTAAGATCCGCACCGGGTATTACGCTGTATGATGATAGAGAAGCGTTTCCGACTCAAGTCTGCAGTGCTGCCGGAAATGATTCAACGCATGTTGGCCGTGTTCGAAACGATATTTCGCATCCAAACGGAATAAATATGTGGGTAGTGTCTGATAATATTCGAAAAGGCGCTGCAACCAATAGTGTGCAGATAGCAGAAACTCTAATTAAGGACTATTTATAAATCATTTTTAGCTTCGGTCGATAGATACTATAATAAGCGCTTTAACATAACGGATTTGGCCATATTGAATTTGATTGTTTATTTCACAAAAAAGCTAGCAAGAATTTATGATGACTCGCAGAAACACAGCGTAACAGCTGTGTTTTTGTGTTTGTCATTGTTATTTATCTCAGTATGTTCTAGCGCACAGGTGTCACAAATTCAAGGACCAAGCAACGCATCGCAAATATACTCTGGTGTTGTGT